>NZ_JBAQEO010000117.1:0-6871 GCF_049286785.1 Rhodococcus sp. (in: high G+C Gram-positive bacteria)
GTGCGCGGCGAACTGGTCCGAGTGCTGCACCGGTGGCGCTGTGCGCCTTGGGTATGGCGTTTCCGTGTGACCACGGCGCGGAGAATCTCGGCGGCCTCATGTGGCCGTCGCGGTACTGACTGCGCGGCTCACCCCGCGGACACTGGCAGTATCCGCGGGGTGAGGAACACGGGGTGAGGAACACGGGGTGAGGAACACGGGGTGAGGAACACTCCGGCACAACCGATTCGAACCGTGCCGGCGCCACCGATACCTAGGCGTTCGCGGACGCTTTCTGCTCGGCCAGTTCCGCATGGACCGCGGTCATGTCGAGGGCCTTGATCTGGGTGATCAAGTTCTCGAGGGCGGCCGGGGGAAGGGCTCCGGGTTGGGCGTAGACGAGCACACCCTCGCGGAACGCCATTATCGTGGGAATCGACTGGATTCCGACGGCAGCGGCAAGTTCCTGCTCCGCCTGGGTGTCGACCTTGGCGTGCACAATGTCGGGGTGCGCCTGCGCTGACTTCTCGAAAGTCGGGGCGAACGCCCTGCACGGGCCACACCACCCCGCCCAGAAGTCGACGAGCACGATGTCCTGGCCGGAGACGGTGGATTCGAAGTCCGCGGCCGTGAGGTTCGTGGTGGTCATGAGGTGGTCCTTTCGCTGATGTGTATCGAGGATGCTGCTGAGTCGGTCAGGCCGGAACGTGTGCCTCGGCCCATTCGTTGTAGCCGCCGACCAGATCTGAGACCCGCTCGAAGCCCTGCGCGCGGAGCAGCGACGCGGCCACACTCGACCGCCAGCCACCGGCGCAGTGCACCACGATCGGCCGGTCGGTGGGCACCTGCTCGAGCCGAACCCGCAGCTGCGCCAACGGGACCGCGATCGCCCCGGGAATGACCCCGGAGTCGCGTTCGCCCGGGTTGCGGATGTCGACCAGGGTGACCGCGTCGGCGGCCAACAGGCGGTCCAGCTCCTGCACGGTGGTACGCGGCGCGGTCCGCACCAGGTCCGCGAGCTCGGTCGGGAACACTCCGTCGACACCGATGTTGAGATAGCCCGCAGCATTGTCCGAGCCGATCCGGGCGAGCCGCAGTGCCGCGTCCTGTTCCTCACCGGGGTACGTGATCAGCACGATGCGCTCCCCGACCTCGGCGACCATGCCGCCGGTTTCGGCGAAGCGGCCGTCGAAGCCGACGTTGACCGACCCCGCCAGGTGTCCGGCGGCGAAGTCCTCGACACTGCGCGCGTCGAGCACCCGGGTCCCGGCCTCGAGCTCGGCCCGAACCTGGTCGGGGGTCTGTTCCGGAATACGGCGCGCCTGATCGAGCAACGGATGCATCGTCTTGTTCAGTCCGGCATCGACCGAGAAGTACGATGGTGCCGCCGGCTGACCGTCGATCACCAACGCCACGAACGCGTCCTCGGTCATCGGTTGCACCGACGGGTTCGTGGCCCGCTGCTCGCCGATGGTGGAGGTCAGCTCCTCGGACAGGTTCTTCCCACAGGACGAGCCGGCACCGTGCGCGGGCATCACCGTCACCACATCGGGCAGGGTCAGCAGCTTCTCGTGGATGGTGTGGTACATCGCCTTGGCCAGATCCGAGGTGGAGCTGTCGCCGATGTTCACCAGGTCGGGGCGGCCGACGTCGCCGATGAACAGTGAGTCCCCGGTGAGAACCGCTGCGGGGGTGGCACCGGGATGCTCACGTACCAGCACACTGATCGATTCCCAGGTGTGTCCTGGAGTGGACAGGATTTCCAGGTCGACGTCACCGAGGGAAAGGTGTTCACCGTCGGCGAGGCGGCGGATCGGGTAGTCGGCCTCCGCGGCCTCACCGAACCCGATCCACGCGCCGGTCGCCTCGAGCAGTTCCAGGTGCCCGGACACGAAGTCGGCATGGAAATGGGTGTTGATCACACCCTCGATGGTCAGACCCAGTCGCTGTGCGTCGTCAAGATATTCGGTGACGTCGCGGCGCGGGTCGACCACGACGGCGCGACCGGTGCTCTCGTCGCCGATCAGGTACGACGCATGCGACAGGCACTCGATGTAGTACTGCTCGAGAATCATCGCGTTTCCTCCGTGTGGTCAATTTCTCGGGGCTTGCTATGGACAGATTGCCACATACCCCCTAGGGTATGTCAAGTACCCCAAGGGGTATACATCCAGAGAAGAGCCGGATACCCCGCCCGACCAGAGGAGTCACAGATGAGGGAAATCGATATCGCCGCCTTCACCGATGCGTGGAAGGCCGGTGCACCGGTGGTCGACGTGCGAGAGGACCACGAGTACGCGCAGGCACATGTGCCCGGCGCGCAATGGATCCCACTCGGCGAGTTGAGCGCCCGGGTTGCCGAGGTCCCCGACGGAGACATGGTGTACGTGATCTGCGCCTCGGGAAACCGCAGCCTGTACGGTGCCGACATTCTCAGCGGCGCCGGGCGCCGCGCCGTCTCGGTCGCCGGCGGGACAGGTGCGTGGCTGCGCACCGGCAACCCCACCGAGACGGGCGGTACGCGATGAGCATGCTCGACAAGTTCAAGGCGATGTTCGGCAAGCCCTACGAAAGTATCGGCGTGGCGCGAGCCCGAGAACTCCTCGAGTCCGGGGCAGTCCTCGTGGACGTCCGGTCGGCCGCCGAGTTCCGGTCCGGCCATGCCTCGGTCGCCCAGCACTGCGAGCTCTCCAAGGTGCCGTCACAGGCGACGCGGATAGTACGTGGCCGTCCCGTGGTGTTCGTGTGCCACTCGGGCATGCGCTCGGCGAGTGCGGCCCGAATGTTCGCCCCGAATGCTCAGGCCCCGGTGGCCTCGCTGCGCGGCGGCATGATCGCCTGGGAGCGGGCCGGAGGCCGGGTCGTGACGGGAAGGCGCCGATGAGCCGGACGATACTCGATACCACACCCACCATGAGCGCATCCGTTATGAACACAACTCCGAACAGAAGGGTCGACCCATGACAACACAACCCGCGATCGCCGCCGAGTCGACCGCGTTGGTACTCAACCGCCTCCGCCGAGCGCAGGGCCAGCTCGCCGGGGTGATCACGATGATCGAATCCGGTCGGGAATGCCGTGACGTGGTGACACAACTCGCCGCGGTCTCGCATGCCCTGCACCGAGCCGGCTTCAAGATCGTCGCAGCTCAGCTACGTCAATGCGTTCTCGACGAGCAGGACACCAACTGCGCCGACCGACTGTCCGAGGAAGAACTCGAGAAGCTCTTCCTGACCCTCGCCTGACCGCCTCGAACGGCGACCGAGGTCCTGCGGTCCGCTTACCTCGAAAAAGGAAGCGAGAGAAACGACACAGGACATGATCGGTTCAGAACATTCTTGATCTACAGATACCCCATGGGGTATATTGATTTCACCCACCATCCCTGGAGGACCACCATGTGTTACCCCGTCACCTGCTCGACCTGTTCGAAGACCACCTGGGGAGGCTGCGGTTCGCACGTCGACAGCGTCATGCGAACCGTCCCTGCCTCCGATCGGTGCGACTGCACCGAGAACTCTGCTCCCCCCGCGAAAGCAGGGTTCTTCGGCTCAATTTTCGGCCGCTGACCCAACGCGACCTCGGCGGTGCGCACATGACGCACCACAACGCAGTCGACACGGAACGAGAAGGAATGTCAGCTCAGTCCGACGAAAAGACCTGGGATGAGCGTTACCGCTCCAGGGGCCCCGTGTGGAGCGGCGATCCCAACACTCACCTCGTCGCCGAAACCGCTGAACTCACCCCCGGTACCGCGTTGGACGTGGGATGCGGAGAGGGTGCGGACGCGATCTGGCTGGCAGGTCACGGCTGGCAGGTCACAGCGGTCGACGTGTCCGGCGTCGCCCTGCAACGAGGCGCCGACCATGCCGCTCGAGCAGGGGCCGAGATAGCCGATCGCATCAGCTGGCTTCACGAAGACATCACGACCCGGCAACCCGGCCCCGTCCGATATGACCTGGTCAACGCCCAGTACATGCACTTGCCACCACAACCGCGAGATTCATTGTTCCAACGGCTGGCGGACTCGGTGGCACCGGGCGGCACCCTGCTCATCGTCGGCCACCATCTCTCGGACCTTCAGTCCGGCGTGCCGCGCCCGCCGCTACCCGAGCTGTACTTCACAGGCGACGACATCGTCGAACTTCTCGAGCCGGACAAGTGGGACGTCGTCACCAACGCCGCCCCCGCGCGGTTGGTCTCCGACCCCTATGGACGGTCCGTTACGATCCACGACACGGTTTTCCTGGCGCGACGCCGCTGACGGCGTCCCGCCCATGCGCCAGAGGTTCGAACGACGTACGCCCGATCCGAAGGGAGGAGATGATGATGATGGTTGTCGAGCAGTGCCGTCCCCGCCGTCACCGTCGTAGACCCTCGGTTCCCGAGGATCGCGCGGCCGGCCTGTGATCGCAGTCATACCCTCATCCCAGGCCGGCACGCCAGGTCATCCCCTGGTCCGCGCGCGGGTCGCCCTGTGGCGCCCGACCGGCGACGGCTGGCTCGCCCAGCTCACCCGGTTCGCACTCGTCGGAGGGTCCAGCAATGCCCTCTACGCACTCGCCTTCCTCTTCCTCACCGGATACGGATCTTTCGTCGCCAACACAGTCGGGGTTACCGCCAGCACGGTCCTCGCGAACGAACTGCACCGTCGGCATACCTTCCGGGCCGCAGACCGAGTGCATTGGTTCGCTGCGCAGTGGGAGGCCGGCTCACTGGCACTGGTCGGGCTGCTCCTCAGCTCGCTGGCGCTCGCCCTCCTACATCTGTTCGTACCCGCCGCCACGGGAATGACGCAGGCACTCCTGGTGATTGCTACCAGCGCCGTCATCGGCGGCCTGCGATTCCTCGCCCTCCGGGGTTGGGTCTTCGCCCCTGCAGACAAACCTCGGGTCACAGTCCACTGACTCGAATGGATGCGGTCGGATACGCAAATCGTGCATGGTGAATTGCCATCGCGAACCGGCGTGTTCGACGGATTCATCGAAACCGAGAATGGCGCCGGGGCGCCGATATGCTCGACGTGTCCCGATACGGTCCGAGATGGCGGACGTGATATTCAGGCCGTTATTCGGCGCGGTGACAGGGGATATCACAGCGGTGATCCACAGGAGTCTCACCCGGTCGCACCCCCGCCCCGATCGGGCACCGTGCCACCCGGGAGGACGAGATCCAGAACCAGGACATCACACCTCCTGGCCAAAAGTACCCCTGGGGGTATATATTCAGAGCACGAAACTGCGATGCAGTGATCCCCTGGTGCCCACCCCTTGCCCGGAGCACATTGCAGCCCTTGATATACCCCCACCCGTATAAGGAGTTCGTGTATGAGCGAGAACAGCCCCGGCGGCGATCATCCGTCGCTGACGAAACCCCCGAAGAGTGCGAGTGGCGCACCGCCCTCGACGCTAGGGGGCCCGATGGCGCACCTGGGTTCAGCCATGGCAACACACGCCAAATGGGTATTCGGCGTCTGGGTGATCGTGCTGATTGCCCTGGGTGCAGCGGCCCCGAGCGTATTCAGCTCACTGGCCGGCGCCGGCTGGCAGGCCAACGGTTCGGAATCGGTGCAGGTCCGCGAGCTCGCCGAGGAACACTTCGGCGGTAACTCGTCGGCCGCCGTCCAGGTGGTAGTGCACTCGGACACGCTGCAGGTCAGCGATGCCCCGATGCAGGAGACCGTGGCCGAGGCCACCACCATCTTCGCATCGGATCCTCGATTCGGTGAGATCATCGCGCCGCAGCCGGGCATGTCGATCAGCCCCGACGGACACACCGGCATCATGATCGCCGGTGCGAATGCCAGCACCGACGACATGGTGAAGGCGGTCGACGAACTCAAGGAGGAACTGACCGCACTCTCGGGTGACGGCATCGAGGTGTACCCGACCGGATCCTCCGCTCTGTGGAGCGACTTCAACAAGGCCAACCACGACGCCATGATCAAGGCTGAGATGATCTCGTGGCCGGTGACCCTGGCGATCATGGTGCTCGCCTTCGGCTCCCTCGTCGCAGCCGGATTGCCACTGCTCCTGACCATCGCCGGGCTGGTGGCCTCGGCCGGAGGCCTCGTTCTCCTCAATGAGGTCACCCCGATCTCGGTGTGGGCGATGAACTTCGCGATGATGTTCGCCCTCGCCCTCGGCATCGACTATGCCCTGTTCATCGTGGCCCGCTTCCGAGATGCGCTGAGCAAGAACGCCGACAGGCGGGCTGCGGTGGCCGAGACCATGGACACTGCCGGCAAGGCGGTCGTGCTCTCCGGCATCACCGTGCTGGTGAGCCTGTCCGCAGTACTACTCGTCCCCGCCCCCGCGGTCCGCACAATGGCCGTGGGCATCATGCTCGCCGTGTTCTTCGTCCTGGCCGCCTCCATGACCCTGCTCCCGGCGGTGCTGGCAAAGCTCGGCAGCAAGATCAACGCCGGCGCGCTGCCCTTCGCCAAGCGCCAGCAGCACCGGTCCCCGAAGTTCGAGGCGTGGGGCCATCTGCTGAACAAGCATCCGTGGCCCTTCGCGGTCGGCGCGCTGCTGGTACTGGTCGTGTTGGCCCTGCCGATCCTGGGCCTGAAGGTTGCCATGCCGTCGATCGAGGTCGTCCCGGAAGAGGCCCCGGTCCGCCAGGGTTACGATCTCGTCCAGTCGCAGATGGGTGAGGGCGCACCCGGCATGCTGCAGATCATCACTCCCGCGGCCGATGCCGACGCGGCTGCCACCGCCGCCGCCGGCACCGAGGGGATCACTATGGTCACCCCGCCGCAGCCCGCCATGGACGGCGCCGACTACGTCATGCTGCAAGCCATCCCGGATGTCGACCCCTCGGACGAGAAGATGGGCACCATACTGTCGCAGCTGCGCACGGATCTGCCCGACAGTGCGCTGGTCGGCGGCGC
>NZ_JBAQEO010000118.1:0-11346 GCF_049286785.1 Rhodococcus sp. (in: high G+C Gram-positive bacteria)
CGACGGACGCGGACGCCACGACCACCATGATGAAGCCGAACGCGAACAGGGAGCCACCGAGCAGCACTGCGAAAGTGCGGTAGTAGAGCGGAACGAGCAGGACCCCCACCAGCCACGCCGGCCAGAATCGCGTCACCGGGCGGAGACCGAACATGAGCACGGCGGAACTGAACGCGAAGAACCAGGCGGCCACCACGTCCAGATGCATCAGCTCGTAGTTCTCGTAGTACCGGGGAAGGAGCAGCGCCTGGATGCCGAGGGAGACGAGCAGTCCGATGGCGCCGACGATCTTGTCGGTTTGGCGATCGTGGATGGGTAGCCCCTCGCTCCGGCGCACGGCAATGCCGATCGCCGCGCAGGCACACGCCAACGGCAGCACGAAGACGTAGCCGATGGCGGTCCCGTCGGCTGCGCTGCGCCACAGGTCCTGCCACGTCTTCCAGAATCCGAACACCACGGCGCCCAGGATCAGGAGCCAGCGAAGCCCCAGGCGCCACGTCGCTTCGAAACCGGAGTATCGGGTGGCCATGGGGGATCGGTCACCGGGGGGACTCGGTGGTGCGGCGGCGCCGCAGCACCACGATCACGGCGATCACCAGGCCGAGCACGAGCAGGACACCGGCGATGGTCAGCACCCACCGCAGAATCTCGGAGAGGGTGGACGATTCGTCGCCGGGCATCGTCGCGGGAAGTGACAGCTCGATGGGGTCGCGGCCCGCGGAGGTGAACAGGATGTCACCGTTCAGGCCCGCCCACCGGTCAGGATCCTCCTGTAACCACCGCAGGGTGCGGTCGAGCTCGCCCGGAACGCCGGTGGATCCGGCGACGACGAGTTGGCGGGTTCCGTCGAATGTGGTCTGCAGGGAGGCGAAGTCGATGGGCGCCCCGAAGGTGACGGTGGTGGATCCGTCGGTGGACGGGTCGGTGAGCTCGAGGGTGACGTCCTCGGTGCGTTCGAGCGGGAGCTCCACGCTGTCGGGCAGGTTTCCGTCGGCGGCGACGAGGATGACCGGCACGGCCGAGGTGAGTGCCTCGTCGATCGACACCCAGCGCGGGTCGAGGGTGACGCTGGTGAGGGACTGGAGTCCGGTGACCACCGCTACCGCGCGAGCGGTGTCGTCGAACCCGCCCACAGTGCCCGCGACGTCGACACTGGGTAGCAATGCCTGCGGCAGGGCCTGGAATCCGCCGGGTTGCGGGCTGCCGGCCGGGTCGCTGAGCACCTCGCTGCGGGGGTCGATGGTGAGCGTGAGGGGCTGTTCGAGCCCGCACTGGTTGGTGGCGCCGGTGGTGGTGAGGGCGACGGTGAGGGTGGTGACGCGCTGGAGGGCGTCATTGGGGATGTCGATCCACCGGTCGATCTGTCCGCTGGGTTCGGCGGCCCAGCTGTCGAGCTGCCGGTCGCCGGCGGCGACGGTGATCAATCCATTCTGCGCTGCCGGTAGCGGAGTGTAGGAGCCCTGAAGATGGACGCGAATGTTCTCCGAGGTGCGTCCGAGCCGGGTTTGATCGAGGCCGGCGGCAACCTCGACCCGTCCGTGCGTGGTGGCACCGAGCGAGAAGGCCGACTCGCCGAGATCCTGCAGGGTGGTGGAGGTGGGGCCGAGTATCGGGGGCCGGTCCATGGACCCGGAGGTAGCGCGGGAGTCGACGGCAATGTCGGCGACGGTGCTCGTGATCAGACGGGTCTGGTTGAACAGCGTGCGTTCGTCACCGGTGATCTGCAGGGCCGGGGGACCACCGGGGATGGGAGTCAATGCCACTGCGGCGATGGCGCTCTCGCGGATCAGGATCGAGCGCTCGAACGGACCGGTGGATACGGCGGGGGTGAGGTCACCGTCGGGCAACCGCCGTACGTCGACGCGCACCGGCCGGGCTCCGTAATAGGCGACGACGGCGCCGCCGAGGTCGACGGCGGCCGCGCTCTCGGTGGCTGTGGGATCGCCGGGAATGTACAGATGCACCTGCTCGAGGATGGGCGGCAGGAAGTCCGCGATCGCCGAAGGATTGGTGGGGGCGCCGCGGTAGACGACGCGCACGTCGCGCAGGTTCGCGCTCCGGCCGCGCCAGTCCTGCTGGCAGATGTTGTCGAGCGGGACGAGCGTGATCCGCAGCGTGACCGCCACCGACTGCTCGATCACCTCGGTGCCGGTGAGCGGAATCGACACGGGTGCGTTGGCGGCCGGGGCTCCGGGTAGGTCGATCCGGGTGAGCGTGCGACCCCCGGATGAGACGTCGATCCAGGCGCGGCCGACGTTGCCGGGCAGGTCGAGGACACCGTCGATCGAGGTGGGGGTGAGACCCGGCGATACCGGCAGGGTGATGGTGACCTCGTCCTGATTGCCGCGGAACGGCACGGTCTCGCCGAAACCCAGGATGCGCGAACCCAGGACGACGGTTCCGCCGGTAGGTTCCTGCGCGTGAGCCAATGGTTCCGAAGCGAGCGTGAGTCCGCAGACGGCGAGCGCGGCGATCAGACGCGCGGCGCGTCGGCGGAACGGTGCGACCACTGGCATCGGCGGCTCTTTCGGTGCTGGAGTTGCGGTTCGGTGACGACGTCGTGGGATTGGGACCGGCGTACCTGACGCTACCCGGCGGTGCTGTGCCGTGTGAGGTGAACGGATCGGCTCGGCAGATCGGTTGCGCAGGCCGGACTCACGAATCTCGAGATGCCGGGTGGGAACGAATGGGGGAGTCCTAGGGCGCTTCTCGGCGGTGAAGTGGAAGGTGGCCCGCCGCCAGCAAGGCCTGCCGGGCGGTGTCGCGGCCGGCACGCATGAAGCCGGGCCAGTCTCGGGTGCTCAGAAACTGGCGGTAGAAACCGATGCCACTGACCTTCTCGTAGGGGACGGGCTCGATCATGACGACAGTCGACGCCTCTCGCAGCCGGGTCAGGTTCTGCCGGGCGAGTTCGATCTGCTGGCAGGTGCGCACCTGGCTCGCCACATACAGGATGCTGGCGCGGCGGTACTCCCAGCCGGTGGCGTCCTCGCCCTCGAAGCCGGGCGGGTAGAAGCAGTTGACCGCGAGGGTGACCTCGCACGGCTCCTCGATGTCGAGCAGCGGGTGAACCGGGAAGATGTCGACGATCCCGCCGTCGCACCAGTGGTAGCCGCCGAATTCGACCGGCTGGATGAAGAGCGGCAACGCGATGGCCATGTGCACCGCCCGGGCCACGGTGAGGTCGGGGTGGGTGCGGGGGCCGATGTACTCGAGGCGATTCTCCTCGACGTTCCAGATCGGCGCGTACGCGGGAATCGGCATTTCGCCGAGAGTCATGTCACCGAGGAGCCGCCGGTACGCGTTCTCTATCGCGTCGCCGCGGAGAATTCCGGCGAAGCCGCGTCCGAGCGTCGGGGCCAGGGCGAGCAGCCGGAGCCAGTCGACGTCGATATAGTCGGCCGGTTGCAGGCCGAGCGTGAACTCCGCAACCTTCTCGGACGGCAGACCGGCCGCGAGGGGGAACCCGAACATCGCCGAACCGGAGCACAGTGAGATGACGGCGGGGCGGACCCCGGCCTCTTCGAGTGCGCGGGCGGCGCCGACGATCGTCGCCATCGCACCGCTACCCCCGGTCGCCGCCAGCGCCACCCGTTGCCCGGCTTCCAGGCCCGGGGAATACGGCGCCCGCGGGAGAAACGGCGAGAGCTCACGCCTGTGGACGAGACCGGACGGCAGATGGACGGCGGCGCGGCCGGCCTCGGTCAGGAACCCGGCGTCGTCCCGAAGCCCGTCCACCCACTCCCGGGCACGGGTCGCCGCGTTGAAGTACTGGCGGAGCCGGAAGACGTCGAGCACGCTGCTGAGCATGTACCGACTCTGCCCCCGAGGCGCCTCGCGGACCAGAGGCCTCGGTCACTGATTCACCGTCCGCGTCGCACCGGTGCGCGCCCGAACGGCTGCCGGACCACGGGGAGGTCGGTGCGGAGGGAGGGAATGGGTTTCGTCACCGGGTACGCGGCGAGCGTGAATTCCTTGCCGTGGTGGGCCAGCTCGACCGGCCCACCCGACCTCAGGTGGTAGGTGGCGGTGTGCTGATGCACTTCCACGTGGATGCGGCTGCCCCGGAAGGTCAGCGAGAAAGCCATGCGATCGAGTTGCTCCGGCAGCCGGGGTGCGAAGGTGATCCGTCCATGGTGGTCCCGCATGCCGCCGAACCCGGCCACACATGCCAGCCAGGTCCCTGCCAGTGATGCCATGTGCAGCCCGTTGCGCACGTTGTCGTGCACGTCGTGGATGTCGGTCAGTGCTGATTCGGCGAAGTAGTCGTAGGCGAGTTGCAGATGGCCGACTTCGGCGGCAATCACCGCCTGCACGCACGCGGAGAGGGACGAGTCGCGGACGGTCCGCGCCTCGTAGTAGGCGAAGTTCGCCGCCTTCTGTTCGGGCGTGAAGGCATCGCCCCGCAGGTACATCGCGAGGACGAGGTCGGCCTGTTTCACCACCTGCTTCCGGTAGAGATCGAAGTAGGGGTAGTTGAGCAGCAGCGGGTACTTCTCGGGCGGGGTGTTCTCGAAATCCCATTCGTCGTGGTGGGTGAAACCATCGGACTGCTGGTGAACACCCAGTCCCTCGTCGAAGGGAATGCGCATGTGCGCGGCGGCGTCGCGCCAGCGGGCGGTTTCCTCGTCGTCCACGCCGAGGTCGCGGGCCACCGCGGGGCGCCGCTCGCAGGCGGCCGCGGCCTCCTGCAGATTCTGCTGCGCCATCAGGTTGGTGAACAGGTTGTTATCGGCCACCGCGGTGTATTCGTCCGGGCCCGTCACCCCGTCGATACGGAACTCGCCCCGCGAATTATGGTGACCGAGACGCGACCACAGCCGGGCCGTCTCGACCAGCAGTTCCACCCCGCAGTGCGTCTCGAATTCTTCGTCTCCGGTAGCGGCCAGGTAGCGGGCCGTCGCCGAAGCCACATCGGCGCCGACGTGGAACGCGGCCGTTCCCGCAGGCCAGTAGCCCGAGCATTCCTGACCGTTGATGGACCGCCACGGGAACACCGCCCCCGACTGACCGAGTTGGCCGGCCCGGATCTTCGCCTTGTCGAGGGTCGAGTGCCGCCATCGCAGGGCGTCCCGCGCCGCGTCGGGCACGGTGTAGGTGAGCAGCGGCAGGACGTACGCCTCGGTGTCCCAGAATGCGTGCCCGTCGTAGCCGGGGCCCGTCAAACCCTTCGCGGGGATGGCCCGGGACTCACCGCGCGCACTGGCCTGCAGAACATGGAACAGGGCGAAGCGCACCGCCTGCTGGAGTTCCACGTCGCCGTCGATCTCCACGTCGGCTGCTTCCCAGAAATTGTCGAGGTAGTCCCGTTGCCGGGCGAGCAGGGTGTCCCAGCCGGTCTCGAGGGCGCCGGCCAGGGCCGCCTCCACCTGTCCGCGCAACGCCGGCGTCGAGCGCCGGGTGGACCAGCCGTACGCCAGATACTTGGTCACTCGGAGTCGTTGCCCGGCAGGCACGTCGACCGCGACGGTCAATCGGGCCAGGTCGCTCTCCGTCTCGATGCTGCACCGACCCTCGGCGGGGAGGTCGAGTTCGTGGTCCATTCCGGCGGCCATCCGCAGTCCGGATGCCCGGGTGTGATGAGCGAGGACGGCGCGGTAGTCGTGGGCGCAGGCGAAGTCCGACACCAGCGGGTTGTCCAGCGCCGCCGCGACGCGGGGATCGTCGCTCCGGATGGGGTTGGGCTCGTTGGCCAGCAGGTCGGACTGCAACACCAGTTCGACGTCGCCGTCGAGCGGTTCCACTTCGTAGCGGATGGCGGCGACCGCGCGGGAGGTGAAGGACACCAGCCGTTCCGCATGAATGCGCACTTTCCGGCCGGTCGGTGACGTCCAGTCGGTGGTGCGCCGCAGGGTGCCGGAGCGGAAGTCGAGAATCCGTTCGTGTTGCGGCGCGGTGCCGTAGCGCATGTCCAGCGGTTCGTCCTCGACGAGCAGGCGCATGATGCTGCCGTTGGTGACGTTGACGATGGTCTGGCCGTCCTCCGGGTAGCCGTATCCCGCCTCGGCGTAGGGGAGGGGCCGTTGTTCGTAGAAGCCGTTGAGGTAGGTGCCTGGGAGTCCCCGCGGCTCGCCTTCCTCGAAGGTGCCGCGAATGCCGATGTGCCCGTTGGACAGCGCGAACGTGGACTCGGTGGCGTGCAACGCTTCGAGGTCGAGGCCACGCCAGCGTAGGTGCCACGGTGCGATCTCGTAGCCTTTGCCGTCCATCATCATCTCTCGAGGAATTCGGCCAGATCGGTCACGACCACATCCGCGCCATGGGATCGCAGTGCATCGCCCTGATCGGTGCGGTCGACACCCACCACGTAACCGAACCGGCCTGCCCGCCCGGCTTCGACACCCGACAGTGCGTCCTCGAACACTGCGGCGTGATCCGGTTCCACGTTGAGGGCCCGTGCGGCCGCGAGAAACGAATCCGGTGCGGGTTTGCCACGCAGTCCGTGCTGGGCGATCACCACACCGTCGATGCGCACGTGCACGTATCGGCTCAGGTCGGCGGCGTCCAGCACGGCCTTGCCGTTGGCGGAAGAGGTGACCACGGCGATCTTCATCCCGGCCTCGTAGGCAGCTTTGATATATCGGACGGAACCAGGGTACGGGCTCACGCCTTCCTCCTCGATCACCGAGAGAAGCAGGGCGTTCTTGCGGTTGCCGACGCCCCACACGGTTTCGGCGGCCGCCGGGTCCTGCGGCGAACCGTCCGGCAGTGTGATGCCGCGGGAGGTGAGAAAGGTGCGCACGCCGTCGGCGCGTGGACGTCCGTCGACATAGTCGTAGTAGTCCTGATCGGTGAACGTCCGGAACCGTGTACCCTCACGATGCTTCAGGAAGTCGTCGAACGTCCGTTTCCACGCCTTCCGGTGTAGTACGGCCGTGCCGGTCAGCACACCGTCCAGGTCGAACAAGCAGGCCGAGATCGCATCAGGAAGTCCCATCACCCTCTCGACGCTACCGCCGAAACCGGCGGTCCCGTCGAGGGCGCGCGCAGGTGTCGGCGGTATTCACGTTCCCGCATCCGTCCGATGTCGGGATGGTCTCGATTCGTCGCATATCGGGGCCGAAACCTACCGAACGGACTGTATGTTTCGGCCGACGGCTCAGGAGTTGTCGGCGATGATCATCTCCACCACGCCGGCGCCGAGCGGAACCGGTGCACACACGGGTGGGACGGCGGTGGAGGGGTCGAGGGTATTCACGATCAACTGGAGGGTGAACTCGTCGTACGGCATCCGGAAATGACCGGACAGGTTCTGGGGGCACAGATCCTGGACCACGATGTTCGTCGCCCCTGGGCCGCGGAGTGCCATGCTGGACGTGGGCTGGATGACCTCGTCGACTCGTGAACCGATCGTGGTGTACTTCGGTCCGGGCACGGTGTCGCCGCCCCGGTTCAGGGTTTCCATGAAGTCCGAACCCTCTCGTTGTTGCGCCACTGCCGGCGCGAGCAGGGTGGCGGGAAGAAGCGCACTGAGCGCCTCGAGCGCGCCGGGGATCCGGTCGAGGAGCGGGGTGACCCCGTACAGGGTGCCGCCGTAGGTGGGCGACGCGAGGCCGATCCATTGGTTTACCTTCGCCGCCCCGCCGAGTCGATTCATGTAGTAGCGGCTCACCGTGGCGCCCTGCGAATAGCCGACGATGTCGAGCTGGCTCGCCCCGGTGGCGGTGAGCACCCGGTCGACGAAGTTCGCCACCTGTTCGCCGCTGAGCGTCATGTCTTCGGTCCCGTAGTTGTCGGCACCGGGCTTGCCGCCGTAGTCGAGCGCGAAGACGCAGTAACCCGAGTTCGCCAGCCGGGGACCGAGAGCCGCCCAGTCCGAGTACGCATTCGAGTCGGAGCCGTGCGCCAGGACCACCGGCCTGGGATGCATGGGCGTCGGTGTGCACGAGAAGTCGTTCACACCGGACGGTACGGAGCCGACGGTCCGGCGGGAGTAACGAGAAGCGTCGGGATGCGTACTCTGTTGGGGGCCGGTTACTTCCGGAACGGTCGCGACGGATATCGCGCCGGGCGGGCTCGGAACCAGTTCGGCGGAAGCGGCCGGGGTGGTCTGCGTTGCCGAGCAGACACCAAGCCAGGCCGAGGCGATGGCAACCACCGACGCGATGCGATGCCAGCGCATGCTGCTGCTCCAATCACTCGACGGCGCAACACAATAGGATCCATCACCTCCTCCGAATCAGGAGCAGGTTTTGCAGTGGCCGCGGCCGGCGCGTGCCGGGAAGTCACTTCTGTAGTTCTACGGCAGGGAGCGGGTGCCGCGCAACAGATCAGCAAACTCGGCGTGCTGCTGTTATCTGTCCAGGAAGGCATCGTGGGCGCGGTGTGCGCGCGTGATGAGGTCCATCAAAGCGGTTTCGTCCCTGGCCATCTTCCGGAACTTGGGATCGAGGCTCTTCAGTTGTTGTTCCTCGGCGACGAGTTTGTTGTAGATGCGGTCACGTTCCGCGCCGCTCGCGGTGTACTCGAGATCCAGGTAATTGGTGGCGTGCCGCCGGGCGCCGGCGATCGCGGACTGCGCCTTGCCGCGCTGGCTCGTGACCGACGCGATGACGGTGACGATGAGAACGCCGAGGATCACCGCCAGCGACACCGTGGTGCTGACCTCGACGACGCTGACCGGTTCCCCGTCGTTGACGAACGGCAGGTTGTTCTCGTGGAGGGCGTGCAGGATCAGCTTCACGCCGATGAATCCGAGGATCGCGGCCAGGCCGTACGAGAGGTAGATGAGACGGTCGAGCAGCCCGTCGAGCAGGAAGTACAGCTGCCGCAGACCCATCAGCGAGAACGCGGTAGCCGTGAACACGACGAATACGTTCTGGGTGAGTCCGAAGATCGCGGGAATGGAGTCGAGTGCGAACAGTAGGTCGGTGCCACCGATGGACACCATTACCAGCAGCATCGGCGTGAGGGCCCGTCTGCCGTCCACGACGGTGAACAGCTTGTCGCCGTCGAAGTGCTCGCTGGTGTGCAGGAACTTGCGGGCCATACGAATGATGAAGTTGTCTGCCGAGTGCGATTCCGTTTCCTCGGTTTCGGGCCGAAGCGTGTTGCCGGCGGTGATCAGCAGGATCAAGCCGAAAATGTAGAACACCCAGGCGAAGGAATTGATCAGCGTCGCACCGAGGAAGATGAAGGCGGTTCGTGCGAACAGCGAGAACACGATGCCGAACAACAGCACCTTCTGCTGGTCTTCGCGCGGCACCCGGAAGCTGGACATGATGATGAGGAAGACGAAGAGGTTGTCCACCGACAACGCCTTCTCCGTCACGTACCCGGCGAAATACTCCGCCCCCATGTCCGGGCCGCCGAAGGCGAAGACCGTCACCCCGAAGAGCAGAGCGACGCCTACGTACAGCGACGACCAGATCGCTGATTCCGGGAGCGTCGGCGTGTGCGCGGCCCGGACGTGGAAGAAGTAGTCGAAGGCGAGCAGGGCGGCGATCACGATGATCGTGACGGTCCAGGCGAGTGGGGTTACCTGCTGCATCGTCTCTCCTTGCGCCGATGGCCGGCTCTCGTCAGCCTAACGCGGTGGTGCGGTTCGTGACGTCACTCCGGAGCCTGCGACCACTGAGCGCGCGTCGGGCGTCGGGCCAGAATTCGAAGCCGGCGGTCATGAGACCCCCGAGCCCGATGATGGTCACGGCGGCGTCGACGCTGGTGCGGCCTTCCTTCGCCCAGTAGACGTCCTGGAGGTCGAGCAGGAGGGCGAGTTCGTCGACGATGAGGGCGATCGCGGTGCCGTAGGAGAGTGCGACGGTGGGGTGGCGGCGTCGTTTCTCGGGTCCGTGGACGGCTATCGCACCGACGACGGCGAGGGTGCCGATGCCGATGTTGTAGTGGTGGAAATGGTGGCCGCCGAGGCTGAGTCCACCGGTGGTGGGCCCGTGCCCGTCCTTGATCCAATGCGTCAGCGCCCGTACGCCACCGAACGTCGCGGTGAACGCGCCCCACGCGAGAACTGCCGACTGCTCGTCCTGACCGAGGTTCCTCCGCCAGGCGTACTGCAACCGCTGCAGGCGAGAGCGATGGACGGGGTTTTCGGGTGACTGAGTCGGCACGGAGTCGATCGTGCCATCGACCCGGCGTGTCTGCCGGGGAAGGGAGGTCGAATTCTCGCTGACCGGGCTGTACCGGAGAATGCACGTCATGCTGAAGTCGCCCACAGAAACTCCCACCGAGTCGAAACTCGGCACCGTCGCGTTCTGGGCGTTCATGCTCGTCGCCGTCATCGCGGTCGGGGCTGGGCTGATGGTGGATCAACAACGCGTAACCAGTGCAACGGACGCGCTGTCCGAGCCGTCGGCCCCTCCCGGAACAGTCGCATCGGCGCCCGTTCAGTTGCCGCAGGTGTACTTCGTCGGAGATTCGTTCGCGGTGGGCTCCGAAGACGACGGCGGGCAACAGTGGCCCGACATCATCGCCGAACGCCGGCAGTGGGTTCAGAATCTTCTGGCGAAGGGCGGCGCCGGTTACGTTGCCCAGGCACGGGAAGACGGCCTCGATCATGCGCAGCGGATCACCGAGTCGGGGCTACCGGACGCGGACCTGATCGTTCTTTCGGGCGGATACAACGACAGCGACGCCACTCTCGGCGAGTTCGAGGAAGCGGTGAGCGCCACCGTCGACGAGGTGCGCAGGCTGGCCCCCACGGCTCCGGTCGTGGTGCTCTCCGCCTTCTACACCGAGGGCGACGAGCTTCCCGCCGACTTCCGCCGCATGAACGAGGTGCTGAAAGAGCAGGCGCAGCGCATCGGTGCGCAGTACGTGGACGTCAGCGACCTGTTTCTCGACCGGCTCGACGCGGTAGCCGAAGACGGCACGCATCCCACCGCCGAAGGGCAGTTGCTCATCGCCGAAGCGGTGCTGGCGCAACTGGGGAACCTGCCCGACGCTCGCTGAGCGGCAATCGGGCCGGACAGTGCTCGCCGCCACGGCCTACGCAGATTCCCTGCCGCGCGCTGGGATCTCCCTGATCCAGGCCTTCGCCGGGGGTGCCACGATTGCCGTCCTGGCCGACTCGTTGATGCCGGAGGCCTACCGGGAAGGCGGTTGGTGGGTGGGAATCTCGACCGCGCTGGGATTCCTTGTCGCGTTCGCCCTGGGAGGCTGACTTGCCTGGCGGGCGGCGTGGGGACATCCAGCCCGGGTTTCGCCCTCACGCCGAGTGCGTTGCGCGTTTTTCGAGGGCCTGGTTGACGGGCGCGAACGCGATTCGGTCGAGGAGCAGTTCGATGCTGGTGATCCGGTTGTCGGTGACGGTGAGGAGTTCGACGCAGCGGACCGCGCCGGCGTCGGTGTCCGTGACGAAGTCGTAGACGACGCACACGCGATCAGCTTCGG
>NZ_JBAQEO010000119.1:0-1698 GCF_049286785.1 Rhodococcus sp. (in: high G+C Gram-positive bacteria)
GACCACAGGTCGTCGCTGGGGCTGTAGTCCCGAAGGACCTGCTTGGCCACGGTGGTCTTGTGTACCTCGGTGGGACCATCCGCGAGCCCCATCACGGCTGCGCCGTGAATCATCTGGAAGAGCGGCAGTTCGTTGGTCACGCCGAGCGCGCCGTGTATCTGCATCGCCCGCCAGGCGATGTCGTGCAGCACCGTCGGCATGATGACCTTGGCCGCGGCGATGTCCTTGCGGACCTTCTTGTAGTCGTTGTACTTGTCGATCTTCCACGCCGTGTGCAGTACGAAGAGCCGGAACTGTGCCAGCTGGGCGTACGAGTCGGCGATGTAGCCCTGCACGAACTGCTTGTCCGCGAGGCGACTGCCGGCGGTCTCCCTGCTGAGAGCGCGCTCGCACATCATGTCGATCGCCTTCTGCGCGAGGCCGATGGTCCGCATGGCGTGATGGATCCGGCCACCGCCGAGCCGGGTCTGGGCCACGGCGAAGGCCTGTCATTCGCCGCCGAGAAGCGCATGCGCGGGTACTCGTACATCCTCGTAATGAATCAGGGCATGGGTGCCGTCGTTCATCGGCTCGCCGTACAGGCCGACATTGCGGACGATGTTGATGCCTGGCGTATCCGTCGGCACCAGGAACATGGACATGCCCTTGTACGCACTGACGTCGGCGTCGGTGACGGCCATGACGATCAGGAACGATGCCGTTCTGGCATTGGAGGAGAAGTACTTCCAGCCGTTGATGACCCAGTCGTTCCCGTCCTTGACCGCGCGGGTTGTGAACTGCGCCGGATCTGCCCCGGCCTGGGGTTCGGTCATCGAGTAGCTGGAGAACATCTCACCGTCGAGCAGAGGTCGCAGATAGTGCTTCTTCTGTTCCTCGGTGCCGTAGTGGGCGATGATCTCGGCGTTGCCGGTATCCGGTGCCTGGCAACCGAATACGATGGGTGCCCACGACGATCGGCCCAGGATCTCGTTCAGCAGCGCGAGTTTGAGCGCGCCGTATCCCTGCCCGCCCAGGTCGGGCCCGAGGTGGGTGGCCCAGAGGCCCTGGCGCCGGACTTCCTCCTTCAGCGGGTCGATCGCCTTGCGTCGCGCGCCGTCGAGCGGAACGAACTGCTGGTGCTCCCACACCAGGTCGAGCGGCTCGACCTCATCGCGTACGAACGCGTCCGCCCAGTCCAGTTTCGCCTGATACTCGGGGTCGGTCTCGAAATCCCATGCCATTGCGCCTCCTTCGTCGATATGAGAATATCGTTCTCATGTTTATACATCTAATTCTCACCCTTGAGAAGCATTCCTTGTCGAGGCGCTCCCTCGGATGCGGCCAAGGTCGGCCGTGAGGGCTGAGGATCTGTTCCATCTCGGGATCGTCGCCGACGACCCGGAGGCGGCGCGGGCCGAGCTCGGGTCGCTGTTCGGCTACGAGTGGGGGAGCGAGGTCGGTGGGACGATCGAGGTGATGCTCCCGACCGGCGGCGCCGTCGTCGTCGATCTGAGGTGCGCCTACTCGATCACCTCACCCCGGGTGGAAGTGGTCCGGAGTGTGCCGGGAACCATGTGGGAATCCGCGGCGGGGGTCCATCACCTCGGATACTGGTCCGACGATGTCGGGGCGGACTCCGACGAGCTCGCGCAGAGCGGCTACGTGACCGAGGCGACGCGGGTGGGCCCCGACGGGCGCCCGTTCTTCACGTTCCACCGC
>NZ_JBAQEO010000120.1:0-9020 GCF_049286785.1 Rhodococcus sp. (in: high G+C Gram-positive bacteria)
GCCGCAGGCTCGGGCGGTGAACCGTCCCGGGGTTCAGTGTCTCAACTGTTCAGTTTTGACACTGACCCCTCCCTGAATCGCCGGCGCGCGTCGCCACGGAACACGGCCTGTCAAAACTCCCTGTCAAAACTGTTGTGCCAGAACGTGCCTTGTCGGTGGGTTGTGACAGGGTGAGCCGCTGTGAGCAACCTTCTCGGGTACGCCCGGACCTCGACGGCCGATCAGACCCCCCAATTGCAACTGGACGCTCTCAGGGCCGCTGGCTGCTTTCGGGTCTGGGAAGAGGTCGCGTCGGGAGCTAGGCGAGACCGACCGGAACTCGCGGCGGTGCTCGACCAATTGAGACCAGGGGACACACTCGTGGTGTGGAAGCTCGATCGGCTCGGCCGGTCGCTGCAACATCTTCTCGAGACGGTGTCGCTCATCGAGTCGAAGGGTGCGGGATTCCGGTCGCTGACCGAGCAGATCGACACCACCACGCCGACTGGCCGGCTGATCTTCAACGTGTTCGCGTCGATCGCCGAGTTCGAACGAGACCTCATCAAGGAACGCTCGGCTGCCGGCCGCGAAGCCGCCCGCGCTCTCGGCCGGGTCGGCGGTCGACCGGCCAAGCTGACCAATCGCCACATCGCGCAAGTGAGACGGCTCAAGCGCGAAGGGCAGGCGGTTCAGGATCTCGCTGCCGACTACAAGGTCAGCCCTAGCACGATCTACCGCGTCATCAGATGAACTGATCCCCAACGACTTTGGCGCAGGAAGCGCAAGGGAGACACAAGTGCACATCCATGAACTGGCCATCGAAAACTTCCGTGGGATCAGGTCGTTTACTCAACGTTTCGAGCCGGGCCTAAGTGCCATCATCGGCGCCGGCGACAACGGCAAGACCACGATCCTCGATGCACTCACTGTGCTGTTCCATCCGAACTGGTCACTGAACCTCACGGACAACGACTTCTACGACGGCGATCCCGAGAAGAATCCAATCCGTGTCAGCGCCACCGTCGTGGATCCGCCGGATGAGCTCACCAGGGACCAGGATTTCCTGTCGTACCTTCGGGGCGTCGACCTCCGCACCGGCGAGATCGTCGACGAGCCGGACGACCACACGACCGCGCTGACGTGTGAGCTGACGGTGGGCCCCGACTTCGAGCCGGTGTGGAAGATCGTCTGCGACCGCCACTCTGAGGGGAAGACTATTTCCGCGGCCAAGCGGCAGAAGTTCGGGGTTCGGCGAATCGATGCCTCTGATCATCACCTCAAATGGGTCCGGAACTCCGCGCTCCATCAGCTCTCGGACGACTCGGCTGGGAAGTCGACAGACACGGTGCTACGTGATGTCTCCCGCGAAGCCCGGACGTCCGCCAGCGCGAAATTGTCCCCGTTCGATGCCGAAATCGAGTCGATCAGAGACCAGGCGCGCATGCTGCGCGCCGTTTCGGATACCGCATTGTTCTCCGCCGAACTCGACGCTGACCTCACCGCTCTGACCCGCGGCAGCATCTCCCTGCACATGGATGGCCGGCCCGTCAGTCGCACAGGTCTCGGCAGCCGAAGACTGGTCACCGTCGGTGTACAGAGTCTCGCTCAAGCTGGCGCCCACATCCTGCTGATCGACGAACTCGAGTCCGGCCTCGAACCACACCGCACTCGACACTTGATCCGCTATCTCCAACGTGTCGACGACCGCCAAGTTCTCCTGACCACGCATTCGCCCACCGTCGTCCGTGAACTCGACTACGGCCAGCTCAAGATCGCCCGTCGCACGACAGATCCCAAAGCCACAGGCGCAAAGGACGGCACCACCGCTACCGCCACCACCGAACCCAACGCCACGGATCAGCCAGCCAGCGGCACGGTCACGCTGGTGACACCGCCCCCCGAAGCGCAGGGTCCGATACGCACGCACGCTGACGGATTCCTCGCTCCCCGCGTGCTTGTCTGCGAAGGAGCCACCGAG
The DNA here is from genome assembly GCF_049286785.1 of Rhodococcus sp. (in: high G+C Gram-positive bacteria). Taxonomy (GTDB): domain Bacteria; phylum Actinomycetota; class Actinomycetes; order Mycobacteriales; family Mycobacteriaceae; genus Rhodococcus_F. The sequence goes on from NZ_JBAQEO010000120.1 coordinate 1,958, forward strand.
GTTGGATTCATCCGAGGACTCTGCAACCGCCTCGAGGACGACGACCCTGCGCGTATGAGTTTCGTGGCATCGGTAGACGCCAACGGTGACAGCAAAATGGTGGAGCCAGCACTGGTTTTTCATAATCTCGGCTACACCGTTGGTGTCTTTTGTGACTTCGACAGACCGAAGATCGACCTGTCACCCCTCGACGACACGGGCATCACACTCTTGCGGTGCGACAAAGGAAATGCGATCGAGCAGCAGGTGCTCGGGACTCTCACTGCCGCTGGCATTCGCGCCGCGATCGAGCACGCAATAGATGAAGTGGGCCGAGACGCCGTTCTCTCCTCCCTGGACAACAGCGGTATCCAGCACGATGTGTCGATGGCGCTCGCAGACAGCCAGGAAGTAGATAACCCCGAGCAGTACCAGACTCAGATCTCCGTTGCCGCAGGTAAGGGGGAATGGTTCAAACGTCTCTCACGCGGGGAGAAGATGGCTGAGATCGTCCTCGACCCCACCCTGACCACCATGACGCCTCAGCTCGAGGCATTTCTCGACAAGCTGCGGCACTGGTGCGCGCCGCAATGACGACGACATTCTCCCCGGATATCGACCTCACAACGATCAGTCGCGGATCGGTGACCGCACCCGCAGGATTCGGCAAGACGCAAGTGATCGCCGGCACCATCGCCCAGCATCCTGAGCAACGGTTCCTCGTTCTCACCCACACCAATGCTGGTGTCCGGTCCCTCCACGACCGGATCACCAAGTTCGGCGCCCATCGCGCCGCGCGTATCGAAACGATCTCCGGTTTTGCACTACGTCTGGCGCGCGCTTTCCCCACCGGAATCGGGTGGAGCGAAGAATCAGGCATCGACCATCTCGCCGCGCTGGCGGCCGCCCAGACCATCGTGCGCCGGCCCACGGTTCGGCGAGCACTGTTTAACAGCTACGACTGGATCATCGTCGATGAGTATCAGGACTGTTCGGTGGTCCAACACGAGATCATCAGCCACCTCGCCGACCACATCCACACCGTCGTTCTCGGCGACCCTCTTCAGGCGATCTTCGGATTCGCTAACCAACCGGTCATCTCGTGGCCCGACGTGCAATCCAGCTTCCCGCCCGCAGGCACCCTCCACACTCCCCACCGGTGGACCACAACCAATATCGAACTCGGACAGTGGCTCAAATCGATCCGTGCGCCGCTGAATGCGGGTCGGCCGATCACGCGCCCGTCCCCTGCCTCACTGGAAGTGCGCAGGCTGACCAGAGAGATCCACGAAGGCGCCCTTCACTCGTGCATCAACGATGGGGGACACAACGCCCTGCTCATCCCAGACAGCGCAAGGGACGACCAGATCGCGAGGTATGCGAAGACCATCAGTCGCCGTGCCGTTGTCCACGAAGCCGCCGAGCAACCGGATCTTCTCGCCTTCGTCGACACGATCGCCGATGGCCGCGCCCCTGATGTTGTGCTACTCAAGACCATCGCATTCGCCGTCACAACCACCACGAAAGTCGCCTCCCCGCAGGTCATAACGCTGAGAAAGAATCTTGGGTCGAAAGGCCAGCCCGGGTCCAAGGTCAACGATCTCAACGCTCTGGCTCGACGGTTCATCGAGACTCAAGGTGCGGATGCCTTGGCTGAGTTCATCGGCAACCTCACCAACGGGGAAGGCCGCGTAACTTACCGGCCTGGGCTACTGAACGCACTGCTCGCCGCGCTGAGAGCTCTCGGAGCGGAAAATCTCACCAATTTAGCCGATGCGGCCAGAAAGAGCATCGATGCTCGGCGACGAATCGCGCCAACACCGACCACCCGATGCAGTGTGGGGAGCACTCTCCGCGTCAAGGGCCTCGAATACGACCGCGTCATCATCGTCGACCCAGCACGCGTTCCCTCCCGCGAACACCTCTACGTCGCACTAAGCCGCGCGCGCCGCAAGATCACCCTTGCGATCCCCCCAGGTGGTCAGATCGGGGAATGGTTCGTCCACGGACACCCAAACTGAGCAGCGAACGGGGCACCCCTGGCGAGAGTCCCGTTCGCTGCTCAGTTTGACGTGAGGGTGAGATCGGGTGCCGTCAGCGGCTACTGCTGCCAAACGACGGCCCCGACTCCGCCGTCGGCGTCGGGGCGACCTCTTGGACGAGACGCATGACGCGGCTGCCGACCATGTCGGTGAAGGTGATGCTCCCGGTCTTGTCGACTGCCACACCGCGAGACACCTGATCCGGGAAGGGTTTTCGGGACACCGGACCACCCAGGTCACGCCCGGCCGTCGTAGCGGGAGTCCGGGTGTCTGGAACCGTTCGATACTGGGACGCCGAGAATGGAAGCACGGGCTGGCCTCAAAGAGAGAAAGCCTGCGCTCGCGGCGATCAGCGATCGGCGATCAGCGGAGCGCAACAGTACGAGTACAGAACACCGGCTTGAGGAGAGGAGCCCCATGCAGCGGGTGGAACAGATCGCAGTGCAAGTGGCGGAATCAAACCGACTGCTCAAGGAGGGTGGTGTCGCACGCTGGCGTATCGGGCTCGTACTGCTGGACGGCACAGCCGAGCTACTGATGAAGCGCGCCTGTGACGGCCTCCTGCACGACATGGAGTGGACCGAGAGGCATCTGAAGATTGTTCAACAGCAGATTTCCAAAGGGCAGGAACACGAGGAGCTGCCGGACTGGCTGCTCGATGGCTGCGAGCCGGAACTGCTTTCGTCCGTTGAGGCCCGGCTGACGCATCAGTATGCGCCTCCTGACGAGATCGAGAAGATCGCCGCCGACTTCAACAAGAAGGTGTCGTACCTAATCAGGAATGGGTACATGACGCAATCTCACGCCACGGTGTTAAAGCGTCTGCACAAGTACAGGAACGAGGCGCAGCATGAAGACACCGTCCGCAACGATACTGTGCTTGAGGCTGCGAAAATCTACACCTACGTTGTCTGCTCGATGATGAAAGAGTTCGAGGTCAAGTCCTACGGGGGCATGATGCCGCCCGACCTCGCAGCACTGCTGCCTGCGGGGACCAGGCCGTCCTTCGACGTCCAATCCCTCGCCGCCGACGTACTGCTCGCCGATTCACCTGTCGGCACCCCGGAAGACCTTGCCGAAACCCTGTCGGAGCATCTTGTCTGGCGTATTGACGAGATGCTCGGCTTCGTCGACTACTTGGAGCGAGGCTTGCCCTTCGAAACAGATACCGCGACTCGGAACCGGAATCTAAAGAAGGCACAGGTCAATCCGTGGGACCCGTCCCCGCAGAAGGTGCTGGACTGCAGGGACATTGAACGTTGGCGAAGGACCGCGAAAGGAATCTCCCGCTCCACTGACTACGTGAAGAGCTTCGATAAGTTCGCGTCACTCGAAATGGCGATAGAGCCCCTCGAACAGCTCGTAGTAGATGCTGTCAGAGCACTCGACAGCCACATCGAAGAACAGGTAGACCGCAGGCGGGGGCTCTAGCTAGGCCTGGCAGCAGTGCCGGCAACTCAGCACCCCTGGGACTCCGGATCCGGAACGAGTCGACACCGGGGGATGACACAAGCTCAGTCGAAAAGCTCCTTGCGGAGGTCCGCAACAGTCGTGCGCTCGCCGTCGTCTTCTGTGATCGCTTGTTCGAGGGCAGCCGCATCACGCGCGTTCTCCAGGGCTTCCAGTAGCTCCAGATCGTCGGCCGGGATCACCGCGGCGATTCTCTTGCCGTGACGGGTCACGACCACTCGCTCACCCGCGTAAGCAGTGCGATTCAGCACGTCAGCAAGGTGACCGCGCAGATCGCCGGAAGTCACTTCCCTGGTCTCAATGGTGGCGGTCATGGCTCCCAAGGTACGTCCGCCGAGCACGTCAAGTCAAACGAAACGTACTTATGATACCACCTGTACGTTTTGTACTAAATAGCGCTAGATCACCATTCCCCACAGGACCTCGATGACACCCAACCGATACAGCGTCACCTTCACCAGCAGCGCAAAGCGGGACCTGAAGAAGATCGCGAAGCACGACCGGAAGCTCGCGACGGATCTGCTCGATTTCGCAGAGAATCTCGGCGGCAATCCCCGGCCGCACGGCTGCACGAAGCTCACCGACCGCGAGGGGTACCGGGTCCGCTTCGGCGACTTCCGGATCCTGTATCTGGTCTTGGACAAGGAGGTGGAAGTCCACGTCTTCCGCGTAGGAGACCGAAAGGAGGTCTACTGACCCCCGATGTCAGGACGCTGTCGGAACGAGGTTTCGAACGAAGCCGCGGACGTCGTCTTGATCCAGATCTAGGTCTTCGGTTGCATCTCGAATGGTGATCTTGCTGGCCGTACCAAACATCACCTTGCGAAGAAGCTGGGATGTCTCCGGCACGATCCCACCTGGCTCGGAAGACCGATAACCCTGGTCGGAGAGGGTCACGCACGTGGTGCGGTATTGCCAGTTGTTGAGCAGATGCAGTTCGCGCAATCGGTGCGTCAGTGCCATGGCCGAGACCTTCCAGTACGACCTAGCCACAAGGATGCGGTCGAGGCTGGCTCCGCTCATGGACTGCGACAGCACCGCGCTTTGCGGCATCAGGAACGCAGCCGCGAACTGGTTGGCCTCCGCCTCGCGTTCCTTGGAGGTGCTTGGCTCCATCTCCAATTCACTGTGCAGGACAAGGTGGCCGAGTTCGTGAGCTGCATCAAATCGTTGACGTTCTCCGGAACGAGATGTGTTCAGAAAGACGTACGGTGTGACGTCACGGTAGAAGCAGAAGGCGTCGATATCGCTGTACTCGTGGCGGATCGCCGCCACGCGCACCCCCTTGGACTCGAGCAGATGCACCATGTTCGAGATCGGCCGGTCCCCGAGATTCCACCGCCTACGCAGCAGATCGGCTGCCTGCTCGGGAGAAAGCTTGTCCAACGTCGGAATGTCCGCCTCGGGAAGCTTGAACTTCGACGCGATGGTGTCGAAGAACCCCACAGCCAAACTCGCTGAGGCCAGCACAGCGTCGCGTCGGGTAGCCGTGGTCTTGCTGAGCTTGCGGAAGCTCACAGCCTCCACGGGGACCGCTTCGGCATCTTCTCGTTCGAAGAAGGCCGGCGGCACGGACAGGGCGTTTGCGAGCTTGCGCAGCGTCTCATCGCTGGGGGGGAGCTGCTTGCCGTTCTCGTAGTTTGTCAGCGATCGAAGCGAAACATCGCTGACCGCAGCCAATTTCGTCAAGGTCAGTCCGAGGCGTTGCCGCGCCAACTTCAAGCGTGCGGGATTGAACATCGGTAGATCCACGAGAGAAGTGCTAGGTGAGCGGTTCGACCTGGACATCAATTCCGCCCTCATCGTCGTTCGGGTCGTCGAATACCGAGAGATCTCCATCGAGATCCAGGAAGGGGATGGAGATACGGTCGTCCCAGTCGTTGACAACCCCATCCCCGGTTGTCCCCGTCATCCCTGCGGGACTCGAAAACTCCAGCTTGAGACCACGATCGGTACGTTCATGCAGCAAGAGCCAGAGCGGCGCACCCTTGGCAACCTGCGTCCGCTCGGCAGCTTGTTCCGCGGCCGGAACCGCGAACAGAGCCAATACATCCACCGGAGGCGCGGTCAACGCACCACGGGTGGCAGGTCCCTTGTGCGTGCGAGGCTTCGTCCGACGGTCCGGATTGGCGACGTTGCCGGCGGAAGCGACTGTGAAAGACAGAAGCCCCTCTGGGTGCAGGAACCGAGGCTGCCTGTCCACGAGCACAGGGGTCCACCCCGTGTCCGCGAGACAGAGCGCGAGCTGCTCCATGGTGTCGTGGTAAATGTCCGTTCCTGGAGATGACGACAAGGCGAGGGCCGTACGGTTCGACGCTCGAGACAGCCCTGGACGCAATGCAGTGTGAAGGAGCTCCGCCGAGAGACCCAGAGCATTGAGACGGTTTTCATCATCCGATGAGCCGGACGTCTGAAAGAGCTGTCGGACCAACAGGAGCCTCCATTTGAGTGATGACTATTGCGCGCAACTCTACCGCATATGCGGTCGAATTTTGCGCAACCCCTGCGTGCGCCTACGTCACCCTCAATGAATCACAGGAGCGGCCGACAAGATATGCCTGGAGCCCCGAGCGGGCCATTGAATGATCGAAACCCCGGTGACGTGCACGGGATGCAGAGCCCGATCCGGGGTCTTCGACAGAGAACCCTATACGGAGCGTCGCATCAACGCTGCGGCGTCCACTGCAATGATCACCCGTCGGAGCTGCAACAGTCGCAACAAGTCAGGCACTCTTGCAGCATGAGAGGTGACAGTCGAATCCTCGACCTCGCGGACCTCGCCGCCGGGCAGTGGGGTCTGTTCACTACCGCTCAGGCCAAGACGCTCGGGTTCACCGCCCAGCGGATCGCCCGGCTCGCCGACCACGGCGCGATCGAACGGCTACGCCACGGCGCCTACCGGATCGCCGGCGCGCCGAGCGCCCCGGACGAGCAGCTCCGGGTGGCCTGGCTGATGATCGAACCGGCAGTCACCGCCGGAGAGCGGCTCGATGCCGAGTACCCGGCCGTCGTCTCCCACTGCTCCGCAGCCAGGCTCCACCGTCTCGGGGACGTCGATGCTGACGTCATGGAGTTCACCACCGCACGCCGGAAACAGTCTCGGCTCGGCGACATCCGGTATCGGGTCGCGAGCCTCGATCGCGGCCGGTGGACCCTGGTTGACGGACTGCCGGCCACCACTGTCCTCGCCACGATCGCCGATCTCGCTGCCGACCAGCTCGACGGCGGTCACCTCGCCGCGATCGTGCGCGACGCCGTCACCACTGGTGGAGCCGACACCGACGCAGTCATCACAGCGTTACGGCCGTACGCACACAGGTACGGGGTCGCGCTGGGCGACGGCTCGGGCCTGCTCGGGGGTTGAGGGACAGTTGCCCGGGATCCGGCGCTAAGTCGGTCTTCTTGCGCTTGATGCCCACTTTGGGCCGCATCTGACGCGACTACCGCAGATAATTTCGCGACTCAGAACCCCGAGGCCGACGATCAGGCCAGCAGGCGGACAAGATTGCCGCAGATAAAGGGCCGTAATCTGCGGCAACTCCTTAGCGCCGGATCTGCCGCGACTGCTCCCC
>NZ_JBAQEO010000121.1:0-10300 GCF_049286785.1 Rhodococcus sp. (in: high G+C Gram-positive bacteria)
GGCCTGCACCCCCATGACATCGAGCGGATGAACGCCCTGCTGCTGCAGCTGCGCGACAAGGGCAATACCGTGCTGGTCGTGGAGCACAAGCCGGAGGCGATCGCGATCGCCGACCACGTGATCGACCTCGGGCCCGGCGCCGGAACCTCCGGCGGCGAGGTGGTATTCGAGGGCACCCTCGACGGGCTCCGCGCCAGCGGCACCATCACCGGACTGCCCTGGACGACCGCGCCTCGCTGAAGCCGTCGGTGCGGCCACCGTCCGGGGTGCTGGAGGTGCGTGGCGCAGGCACGCACAACCTGCGCGGCGTCGACGTCGACATCCCGCTCGGGGTGCTCGTCGTCCTCACCGGCGTCGCCGGCTCCGGCAAGAGCTCGCTGATCAACGGTTCGGTGGCCGGGCGGGACGGGGTGGTGTCCATCGACCAGGGCGGGATCAAGGGCTCCCGGCGCAGCAACCCGGCGACATACACCGGACTGCTCGACCCGATCCGCAAGGCATTCGCGAAGGCCAACGGCGTGAAGGCGGCGCTGTTCAGCGCCAACTCCGACGGCGCCTGCCCCGGCTGCAACGGCGCCGGTGTCATCTACTCCGACCTGGCGATGATGGCCGGCGTCGCCACCACCTGCGAGGAGTGCGGGGGGAAGCGGTACCAGGCCGAGGTGCTCGAGTACAGGTTCGGCGGCAAGGACATCAGCGAGGTGCTCGCGATGCCGGTGGCGGAGGCCGAGGAATTCTTAGGCGCCGGCGAGGCGCGGATCCCGGCGGCTCACAAGATTCTGCAGCAGCTCGCCGACGTCGGGCTCGGCTACCTGACCCTGGGCCAGCCGCTCACGACGCTGTCCGGTGGCGAGCGGCAACGGGTCAAGCTGGCCACCCATCTGGCCGAGAAGGGCGGCGTCTACGTCCTCGACGAGCCGACCACCGGCCTGCACCTCGCCGACGTCGAGCAGCTACTCGGCCTGCTCGACCGGCTCGTCGACTCAGGCAAGTCGGTCATCGTCATCGAGCACCACCAGGCTGTGATGGCGCACGCCGACTGGATCATCGACCTCGGCCCGGGCGCCGGCCACGACGGCGGCCGGATCGTCTTCGAGGGAACGCCGGCGGACCTGGTCGCCGCACGCTCCACCCTCACCGGACAGCACCTCGCGGCCTACGTCGGTACCTGACGGAAGGGTGGGAGTGTTCATGAGTCGATCGGTGCGTACTCGTCGGGTAGGCGCAGACGCCGTGGCCTGTCCATCGTGAATTCCGGTGCAGAATAATGGACTCCGTCGAGCAGCGAGGCCGGGAAGTAGAGGGACGCGGTGATACCGGCATTGGTTCCCGAATCGAACGTCGGGCGCAAGTGGACGCTGATGCCGTTGCGGGCGGCGAGACGTCCCACCACGAACAGGCCCATCTGACGCGGCGCGCTGATTTGCGCATTGTCGCCGGCGGTGAGTCGGGAGTTGATGCTGTCGAGGGTGGCGGGAGGCACGCCGATGCCGCAGTCCGAGATCTCCAGCAGCAGTCCGTTGTCGACAGCGGGTGAGAATGTGAAGGTGACCCCGCTGTCGGGCGGGGAGGCCCGCAGGGCGTTGTCGACGAGTTCGGCGACCAGATGGACGACGTCGGTGACGGCGGCACCTACGAGGGATCCGTGCGGGATGTGGCCGATCCGCACCCGCTGATAGTTCTCGACCTGAGAAACAGCACCGCGCAACACGTCTCCGAGGGGGGCGGGAGCACCGCGCGTACGCGACCGGGTTCCGGCGAGGACGAGCAGGGAGTCGCCGGTGCGTCGCATCCGTGCCGCGAGGTGGTCGAGTGCGTACAGGCTCTGCAGCCGCGCCGGATCCTTCTCGTCGTACTCGAGCGAGTCGATGAGCGAAAGCTGCTGTTCGACCAGTGTCTTGTTGCGGCGCGCGAGGGTTTCGAGCATCACCGCGACCTGCTGACGGAGGTGTGCCTGCTCGCCGGCCAGATGCAAAGCCTCGGAGTTCACCGAGTCGACGGCGCGGGCGAGTTCGCCGATCTCCTCGTCGGTGTGGACGTCGATCGGGGCGAGCGCGACGCTGCTGACGTCGGCGCCGTCCTTGATCGCGGCAATCGCGGCGGGGAGTTCGTGGCGTGCTGCGCTGAGTGTGCCGTCGCGAAGTCGCCGGATGGGAATGGAGAGGGATCGGGCGACCAGCAGCGTCACGGCCAGTGCGGCGGCCAGGATCGAGACGACGATGATGCTGTCGCGCAGGGCCGCCGATCGGGCCTCGGCAGTGAGCCGGTCGAGCGTGTCGGTGACCTGACCGGAGGCCGCGAGCATGACGTCGCGGTAAGGCTGGGCGGAGGAAAGAAGTGCCTTTTGCAGCTGGCCCAGCGAACCGACATCGTCCTTGAAGTTCTCGGTCAGCACCCGGCGCGCCGCGATGCTCTCGAGCATCCCGCTGATCTGACCGCGGTCGACCGGTGTGCCCTGGAGCAGAGACAGCTTCGACTGCTCGGAGTTCATGGCATTCTCGGCCGTCAGGTGGGTCGCGTCGGAATCCTCCGTCATGGAGAAGAACGCATTCATCTGGTCGACCATCGTGCGTTGCGCCGACCACGTGTTGAAGAGATCGCTTCCCGCCGTCAGTACTTCGGTGTTCTCGGTGAGGTCGAGGAGGGTGCGGATCGTCGCTTCGCACCGGACCAGGAAGTCGCTCATGCGCTGGCTGCGTTCCGCGGGGGACAGGCCGCCGCCCTGTGTGGCGGAGCCGAGCGCCTCGCCGTCCTCGAGGAGCACGGAGAGATTCTCGGCGATTTCCGGGGCGAGATTGCTGCTGTCGGCCAGAGCCCGGACGTGGGCTGTCGAATCGGGAGCCTGCTCCGGCTGGACCTGCGTCATCCCGGTCGAGGTGACGACCGAGGCATTGACGACCACGCGGGCGAGGTCCAGGAGTGCAGGGACGACGGCAACCTGCTCGGAGAGCGAGGAGAACCGACGTGCCTCGGTGAGCTGGGTGGAGACCCGCAGTGCACCGAGGGCGCCGGCGGCGAGTAGCGGAACAACCAGGACGACAGCGAGCTTGTAGGAGAGCCGCCAGTTCCTGATTTGCAGGGACCGCATACTTCCTGCGTCCATGATATTAATTTGTCCTTCCAACGGAGTGTGACCCCGAAAGTTCTGGGTGAACCTGTGTATTGATGGCGGGGTTACCCCCGCCGGTCATGCCACTCGCGCTGTGGGAATCTGTATTCTGTCGTCGCAGATTTCGATGAGCTGCTCGACCACGTGCGGCGGGAGCTGGCTCCCGCAGTTCGTCAGGAGTCGCCGCAGTCGGTGGAAGAACTGATGTGGTGGGATCCCGAATTCGATGAAGATGTCCTCGTCGGGGCCGCCGCCCCAATGCCGCCACTTGACGGCGAATGACAGCATCGCATTGTTGTCGTCCATCGCACGCTCCTTCGATCAGGGGTGGGTCGATTTTGTCCGGGCGCCGGGATCCTCCGATCCCGGCAGGGTCTACCGGGGTGTTACTGCAGAGACTTCAGTTGGTCTTTCATCACCTTGCCGGTGGCGTTGAGAGGTAGTGCGTCGAGAAGCTCGACGACACGCGGCACCTTGAAACCCGCCATTCGCTTCCGGGCCCACGCGATCAGATCTTCTTCTGTGACGGGACCTTTCGGCACGACGAAAGCTTTCCCCACCTGGCCGAGCCGCTCGTCCGGGATCCCGATCACCGAGACCTGCCCGACGGCCGGGTGCTCGAGGAAGAAGCCCTCGATCTCGGCAGGGTAGGCGTTGAAACCGCCCACGATGAACATGTCTTTCTTGCGACCGACGATGCGCAGGCGTCCGCCGCCGTCCAGGTTTCCGAGATCCCCGGTGTGGAGCCAGCCGTCCGGATCGATCGTCTCCGCGGTCGCCACCGGATCGTCGAGATATCCCTGCATGACGTTGTATCCCCGGATCAGCACTTCGCCGTCGTCTGCGATGCGCACTTCGATCCCGTCACAGGGGGTTCCGACTGTGGTGGCGATCTGCTCGAACGTATCTCCCGGCCGTGACGCAGTGGCCGTCCCGCCCTCGCTCAGTCCGTAGCCGGTCATGATGGTGTGGAAGGGCAGTTCGCTGCGGACCCGCCGGATGAGTTCCACCGGGATGTCCGCAGACCCCGTCACCGCGGCACGCAGGGACGACAGGTCATGACGTCCCTGCGCCGACAGCAGCGATTGATAGAGCGTGGGCGGCCCTGGGAGCATGGTGACCTTCTCCCGTTCCACCAGCGCCAGAACTTCGTCGACGTCGAGCACCGGCACCGGCAGGACGGTGGCGCCGCGGATCATGGATGCGATCAGGCCGGCCTTGTACCCGAACATGTGGAAGAACGGGTTGACGATCAGATAGCGGTCGCCCTCGCGCAGGTCGGCCAGATCGCACCACTCCGCGAACATCCTGAGCGTCTGGCGGTGGTTCATCATGACACCCTTGGGCCGTCCGGTGGTTCCGGACGTGTACATGATGTCCGCGATGTCCTCGCCGTTCACAGCGCATTCGAACGGTGCACCGCTGGAAAGGAATTCGGACTTCAGGTCGATCACCGGCACATCGTGCGGTGCGGTGAAGTCCAGACCGAGAAATCCCTTCTGGACGAGCACCATCTTCGCGCCGCTCCGGCGGATGATGTCGTTCGCCTCATCCGCCTTGTACCGCGTATTGACCGGTACCAGTACACCACCTGCGGTGAGCAGGCCGAACGCTGCGATGATCCACTGGGCGGAATTGGGTGCCCAGATCGCGACCCGATCGCCCTTGTCGACGCCTGCAGAGGCGAATGCTCCCGCGGCGCGCCGGACTCGATCGGCCAGTTCGGTGAAGGTGATCCGGAGGTCCCCGTCGACGACCGCTTCGGCATCGCCGAATCGGTCGCCCACGGTGAGGACCATCTCGGGGATGGTCCTCCAGGTCATACCTTCAGCAGCCTCGCGAGGTTGCCGCCCATGACCAGTTTCTGGTCCTCCAAGGGGAGGTGCTGGATGTGGTTGATGTAGGTGGTCGGCTCCGCCAGACCCTCCGGGTGCGGGTAGTCGGAACCGAACAGCACTCGCTCGGCACCGATGAGGGCGGTCAGCTTGCTGAAGTCCTCTTCCCAGAACGGGCTGACGTGAATGCTGCGCTTGATCGCCGCGACCGGGTCCTGCATGCCGAAGCCCTCGGGGGCCTTCTTGTAGACGTCGGCGAGGGTCTGCAGAACGTGCGGCAGCCAGCTCGCGCCGTTCTCGATGACCGCGATCCGCAGCTCGGGGAAGCGGAACAGAGCGCCGTGGCACACCCACGAGGTGACCGCATCCTGGATCGGACGCCATTCGCTGACCATCCGGAACGCGTTGGTCACGAACGGGAGCATCTCATCGGAGCTGCCCTCCCAATCCTGGTTGTAGCGTGCGTAGCCGCTGTCGGAGGAGTGCTGGGTGACCAGCACGTCGAGCTCGACCACACGCTTCCAGAACGGGTCGAACTCGGGAAGGGCGAACGACCGCGGTCCCTTGAAGCCGGGTACCGGTGCGGGGCGGACGAGGATCGCCTTGGCGCCGCGTTCGACGACCCACTCGAGCTCTTCGATCGCCTTTTCGACGATGGGCAGGCTGATGACCGGAACGGTGTAGATGCGGTCCTTGTAGTTGAATCCCCAGGTCTCGTACAGCCACTGGTTGAGCGAGTGGACGACCGCGTGGATCATTTCCGGGTTGTCGCGCATGCGCTCTTCGATGAGGCTGGCCAACGTCGGGAACATCAGGGTGCGGTCGATCTGGAGCTCGTCCATGAGTTCGAGGCGCGCGGCGGGCTCACGGAAGGCGGGGATCGACTTCATCGGCTTGCCGAAAATCTCGCGCTTGCTCTTGCCCTCGGGGTTGCCGTTCTTGAAGTAGTCCTCCATGGCGCCGGGTCGCGCGACCACCTCGAAGGTGGGGTTGGGGATGTATTCGCTGATCTGGTTTCGGATCGCGATCTTGGTACGACCCTCGACCTGGACGTACTTGATCGCTCCCTTGTACTTCTCGGGGAGGAACTTGGTCAGTGCCTCCTCGGTCTCGTACAGGTGATTGTCTGCGTCGAACAGCTGGTACGGCAACTCTTTCGGTGTCATGAGATCCTTCCTTTCGTTTGTGAGAATACTATTCTCTTGTTTCAAGCATCGCAATATCCTGCCGAACCAAGAATTTCTGGATCTTTCCGCTGGCGGTCCGCGGGAAGTCGTCGACCTGGTGCAGTTCCTCGGGCCATTTCTGCTTGGCGATGCCGACCCGCTCGAAGTGCGCACGCATGTCGTCCAAGGTGGGCATGGCGTGTCCGGGCTTGAGGCGGAGGACTGCCGCAGCATGTTCCCCGAGGCGTGCGTCGGGGGCTGCGACCACCGCCGCCTCCGCGACTCCGGGTATGGCGAGCAGAACCTCTTCGACCTCGAGTGCGCTGATGTTCTCGCCGCCGCGGATGATGATGTCCGCCTTGCGATCGGTGATCGTCAGGTAACCGTCCTCGTCGACCGTGCCGATGTCTCCGGTGTGATACCAGCCGTCGGCGTCGAAGGCGGCCTCGGTCAGGGTGAGATCCGTGTAGCCGATGCACAGATCGGGCCCTCGGCTCAGGATCTCGCCGTCCTCTGCCAGCCGCATCTCGACACCGGGCAGCGCGTCTCCGTCGGTGAAGAGCCGCTTGTCTTCGGGTGCGGTGTGGGCCGAGGCCGTGACGGAGGGGTGTTCCGAACTGCCGTACGCGCGGAACACGGTGATGCCGAGATCCGCCAGCCGGGTGGTGACCGCCGCGGGGACGGACGACCCGCCGAGGCCCGCGTACTTCATGTACCGCAGATGCTCGGGCGTGAAATCGGGATGGTCGAGGAGACTGGTGACGAAGTAGGTGGCGCCGCCCCCGACCGTGAGTCCATCGCTCATCATGAGCGCCAGTGCCTGCGCCGGATCCCAGATGTCGGAGAGGTTCACCGCCGTGCCGTCCAGTACCGGGATCAGGAAGGCGTTCACCATGCCGATGAAGTGGCCCACGGGAGCGGCGGTGAGCTGCTTGCCGCGGTCGGGCGGGTAGCGGTCGGCCAGCTGACGCGTCTCGCAGCCCAGGGTCTGATGGCTGTGGATGACGCCCTTCGGGGCGCGGGTGGTGCCGGAGGTGAAGGCGATCAGGGCAGGCGCCGCCGGATCGGTTGCGACGACTCCCGTCATCGGTTCCGCATCGAGAAGCTCCTCGAAATCGCGTCCGACCACACCCACGACGGGTACGTCAGCGCTCAGGTCGGGCTGATACTCGGTGCGTCCGAACCGCTCGGCGGTGATGAAGACGCGCGGCTTCGTCTCACTCAGGATGTAGCCGAGCTCTTTTCGCCCGTAGAAGTGGACGATCGGCACCACCGTCGCACCGAGGAACGACGACGCCCAGAACACCGCCGCGGCTTCCATCCAGTTGGGCAACTGAAAGGCGACCACGTCACCTGGACCGACGCCGCGCGAACGCAGTCCGCCGGCCAGCCTGCGCGCAACCTGTTCGACGTCACGGAATGTTCCGGTCCCGGGTCGAACGGTCGAATGCACCCGGAACTCGGTGTCGGGCGCGGCCTCGAGGCCGCGGGCGAGCAGGTCGCCGATGGTGTCCCTGGTCCACCACCCCTCCTCTTCGTAGCGCGTGATCAGTTCGGTGGGGATGTGCCGCATCGTAAGAGCTCCAATACCCGTGGCGGAGCCGCGCCGAGGGCCACACCGCGGCGTCGGGGGTCGCTCCGGCTGACATTCGTCAACGGGGGACATGTTATTCTCCAATAGAGAGAATGCCAATATCGGAATGGAGAACAGCGCATGGTCGATCTGGAGCTGGAAGAGGAGTTTGCGGTCATCACCATCGATCGCCCCCACGCCCGAAACGCCATCGCGCCGGACACCATGGATCAGTTGGAGAAGGCCCTCGATGCTGCGGTCGGCGCGCGAGCGCTGGTCATCAGGGGGGCCGGCGATCGGGCCTTCGTCTCGGGCGGTGACCTCAAGGAACTGAGCAGCCTCAGGACGCTGGAGCAGGCGTCGGACATGGCTCGCCGGATGCGGTCGATCTGCGATCAGGTTGCAAATTTCCCCGCGCCCGTCGTTGCAGCGCTCAACGGCCACGCCCTCGGCGGTGGGGCCGAGTTCGCCGTGGCCGCCGACATCCGTGTGGCCGCCGACGACATCAAGATCGGCTTCAATCAGGTCATGCTCGGGATCATGCCCGCATGGGGCGGCGCCGAGCGGCTGGCCGCACTCGTCGGACGGGGCAGAGCCCTCATGCTGGCCGGCTCCGGAACGATCCTCGACGCCGCCGAAGCCGAACGTTTCGGGCTGATCGACCGAGTGCTGCCGCGGGCGTCGTTCGAGGAAGGCTGGCGCTCGCTCGCGAGGTCGCTGGCCAACGGTGCGTCGGCAGATATCAAGCGCGTCATGGCAGGAGCCTCCGCCGAAGAGGCGGTCGCAGCCTTTGCGCGTCTGTGGGTTTCGGATGAACACTGGGCCGCGGCAGACAAGGTGATGAACCGAGGCAAATGATGTGAGGGGCGGTCCGGGCAACCTGCCGGCCGGAACATGTCGGTGGGGCGCAGTACGATTCGCACATGAGTTCGACCGGGGGGTTGGCGGCGGAAACGCCGACATGCGATGTGGTAGCCGAGCATGGGGTGGCCGAGCATTTGCCGATGCTTGCTGCCGCTGTGGAGGGGTTGCTCCATGCGGACCTGACCGGGCTGTCGGGTGTGGAGGTGATCGATTCGCTTCGCGCTCTGGAGCATTCGCTGCGCCGCGTTACCGCGTTCTCGCACCGGTTGATAGTGGAGACGGTGGAGCGCTCGTTGCCGGGGTCGTTGGGGTACAACTCCCCGAACACATTGCTGATCGAGGTGCTGCGGATCTCGGGTGGTGACGCGTCGGCGAGGATGACTGCGGCCCGCGAACTGGGGGTGTGGCACACCCTTTCCGGTCACGACATGCCGCCGCTGCGGCCCGAGACCGCGGCCGGGCAGCGTGCCGGTGAGATCGGGTCCGGGCAGGCAAGGGCCATCCGGTCGATCATGCGGAAGGTTCCGCATTCGGTTCCCGCCGCCGATGTTGCGGCCGCCGAGGCGATTCTGGCGGGGTTGGCCCGCAAGGGTACCCCGGAGGATGTGGAGAACGCCGGGCACGAGTTGCCGGCCCGGCTCGACCCGGACGGGAATCTCGGGGACGACGAGGATCGGGCGGTACGGCGGGGGTTCACGATGAGCCGCCAGGATGCGGCGTTGATGTCGAAGATCTCCGGTGAACTCGATCCGACCACGCGGGCGTTGCTCGATCCGATTCTGGCGAAGTGGGCGCGGCCGGGGATGAACAACCCGGACGATCCCGAGTCGCCCGCCGGTGACGGGGTCCGCGTCGATCCTGCCGTTCTGGTCGCGGCGGCCGGGCGGGATACCCGCACCGCGGCGCAGCGCAATCATGATGCGCTCACCGCGATGTTCAGGGCGTTGCTCGAGGCCGGAGTTCTCGGGACGCATCGTGGGTTGCCGGCGACGGCGATCATCACGATGACACTCGATCAGCTCGAAGAGGCCTCGGGTGGCGTGGCGACCACGGCCAGCGGTGGGTTGTTGCCGATCAAGGAGGCGCTCGCCCTCGCCGAGGATGCGTATCCGGTGCTGGCGGTATTCGACCACGACGGGCGGCCGCTGCATCTGGGACGGCCTCGACGGTTGGCGAGTGTGGATCAGCGGTGGGCGTTGATCGCGGCCGATCGTGGGTGCACGCGGCCGGGGTGTGGTGCTCCGGCGACGATGTGTGCGGTGCATCATGTGGTGGCCTGGAATGATCAGGGTCCCACCGATATCGATAACCTGGCCTTGGTCTGCGACGCCTGCCACGGGCAGGTGTACGAGGGCGCCGGCGGCTGGAGCACCACCACCGCCCCGGCGGGCAGTGCGTTCGCCGGGCGGACCGAGTGGATACCGCCACCGCACATCGATCCTCGGCAGATACCCCGGATCAATCACCGACATCATCCGGAAGAGTTACTCGACCTTGCTCGGAGAAAGACGGCCTCGGGACAAGCGAGGGACGATGATGTTCCGTAGCGTGAGCATCATGGTCGACGAGGAGCGCTTCGTTCCGGTCGAAGACGGTCTGCGCATCTGGACGCGCCGTCTGGGTGGCGGCGGCGCGGACGAACGCGCACCGCTGCTGATCCTGCACGGCGGGCCGGGCGTGCCGCACGACTACCTGGATAACCTGTCGGCGCTGGCCTCGCCGCGGCAGGCCGTGGTGTTCTACGACCAGCTGG
>NZ_JBAQEO010000122.1:0-5591 GCF_049286785.1 Rhodococcus sp. (in: high G+C Gram-positive bacteria)
TCTATGTGCTGGTCTGGTACATCAGCTATGGGTCGAACATGGCGGCGGCTCGTCTGGCCTGCTACCTGAGTGGCGGGTGCCCGGCAGGCGGCAGGCACGTGAACCCCGGCGCCCGCGACTCCACGGCACCGCGGGCGTCGATGTCGGTGGTGCTGCCCGGTTCCGTCTATTTCGCCGGCGAAGCGCGGTCGTGGGGCGGTGGTCGTGCGTATTACGACCCGGACGCCGCCGGAGCCGTCGCCGCCCGCGCTTTCCTCGTGACGCAGGAGCAGTTCGAGGACATCAGGGCCCAGGAACCCGCCTGTTACGATCGGTTGCTCACCGTCGGGTCCCGGGACGGTGCCGTGATGTGCACGTTCACCACACAGGCGGGCGGCGCGGACCTCACCCGCGCTGCGCCGGCGCCGGCGTATCTCGCGACCATCGCGGACGGCCTCCGGGAGGCGCACGGATGGGACGAGAAACGAGTCGCGAACTATCTGCTGCGGTTACGGGAGTCCTAGCCGCTGTCACGAAGGGGAATCGATGTCCGATCTGCATGTCGTAGCGACCATTCCGGCGAAGCCGGGCTCCGAGGACACCGTCCGCGACGGCCTGTCTTCCCTCGCGGCGGAGAGCCGCAAGGAGGAGGGCTGCGTGTCGTACGAGTTGTACGAATCAGCTGCTCAACCCGGAACCTTCGTCACCGTCGAGGTGTGGGCGAACCAGGAGGCCGTCGACGCGCACATGAAGTCGCCGCATTTCCAGTCGGCCGTCGCTGTTTTCGGTGAGCACCTCGCCGGGGCACCGGCAATTCATCCGCTGAAGCCGGTCTCCTAGAGTTACTTCGGTGACCACACCTCTGACCAGCGTTGTTCCCGAGGGTCGTATTCGTGGGGGCGTCATCGTCATCCAGGAGGCCTTCGGGATCACCGATTACATCGTCGATGTCTGTTCCCGGTTCGCCGCCGCCGGCTATCACGCCGTCGCACCGCATCTGTTCCACCGAGGCGGTGACCCGGTACTGGCGTACGACGATCTGAAAACGGCCATGCCGCTACTGGGCACGCTCACATCCGCGCACATCGACGAGGACGTCGATGCGGCAGTCGATGCGCTGTCCGAGGCCTCGATCGACTCGGCGAGCACTGCGATCGTCGGGTTCTGCATGGGCGGGACGGTCGCCTTCCACACCGCCGTGCGGCTGGAACTCGGGGCGGCGGTGAGCTTCTACGGCGGCGGCGTCGAGAAGGGCCGCTTCGGCTATCCGTCGCAACTCGACGCCGCACGGCAGCTCTCGACTCCATGGTTGGGGCTGTTCGGTGATCGCGACAAGGGAATTCCGTCCGAACGCGTCGAGGAGTTGCGGGACGCGCTGTCGCAGGTACCGGTGGGCACCGAGATCGTGCGGTACCCCGACGCCGAGCACGGCTTCCACTGCGACGATCGGCCCGCGGTGTACAACGAGGAGGCCGCCGCGGACGCGTGGTCCCGGACTTTGGTCTGGCTCGATACGCATGTTTCTACCGCCTAGCCGTCGAAGGGTCGTCCTCCAATGGCGGTGCCGAACATCCCCGCCCGGATCCGCTGCGCGGTCGATCGGTTGGACGTGGATCCTTCCGATCGAATCCTGGAGGTGGGATGTGGACCTGGTGTGGCAGTTTCGCTCGTCGCCGAGCAACTGTTCGACGGGCATATCACCGCAATCGACCGCTCTGCCACGGCAACAGCGCGGGCAGCGCAACGTAACGAGACCCATCTGGCGAGCGGGAAAGCGACGTTTCAGACCACCGATCTGGCCGGGTTTCGCTGTGCCGATGGATCCTTCGACAAGGTTTTCGCTGTCAATGTCAATGTCTTCTGGGCACACGAAGCGGTGGGTGAAACGCGAACTCTCTGGGAGATCCTCCGCCCGGGTGGCGTCGTTCACCTCTTCTACGGGGGCACCGAATCGGTGCACGACGACGCCAAGTCGAAACGCATCGTCGACGCGGTGACACAGGTGTTCGGTCGGCAGGGATTCGAGGTGGAGGTGACGATCGGAAATCTGCTGTGCATCACGGGGAAAAGACAGGATTGATCTGCGAAACCCCCCGCTACCCGTCCGGTCTGTGACCGAACCGTTATAGTCGGGTTCATGACTTCGGTTCTCGGTGTGTCGGTCGGTGCCAGCGCTGTGCGCTTTGCGTGCCGCGACGCCGACGAATCCGTCGACCCTGTCGACATCGTCGGCTCCGACACCGCAACGGGGCCGATCTTCCGGTCGACCTCGGTGATCGCCACCCGCGAGCGCCCGGAGGTCGTGGCCGCCGAGAACATCGGAACGGTGCTGGCCGAGGCTGAAGACCTCGGATACGTGCAGGCTATCGGTGTTGCCTATCAGGACGAGGCCCAGGCCGACGCCGTGGAGGCAGCGATGGCTCGCCAGCAGATCGATGTGCATCTCGTGCCCGAAGTGACGGCCGCACTCGAGATGCTCGAGGTGTCGGAACATCTGGGGGACCACTCGACGCTGGTGTTCTACGACCTCGGTAGCTCCGGCCTCACCGTCACGGTCGTCGAACGCGTCACCGGGACGGTGCTCGGCAGTGCCCGCACCGACGAGATCAGCGGCGACCTCGTCGACCGCCTGATACGGGACCATCAAGTAGAACTCCAACGAATCGCCGCGCCTGCCGACGCGGCCGCCGAACTCGAGCTCGACGCCCGGTGCCGCGACGCGAAAGAGCGGCTGTCCAGCACGAGTGCGGTGTGTGTACCCGGTGACGGGGGTCTCCTCCTGTTGTCGCAGGACACGTTCGAGTCGCTCATCCAGGGACCCGTCGAGGCGTCCGCCCGCATCACTCGGGAGGTCATCCGCCGTTCCGGCCGCATTCCCGACGCTGCGGTGCTCATCGGCGGCGGCGCGCACATTCCCCTCGTCAGCGCGGTGATGGAGTCGTGGCTCGACGTTCCGGTAATCGTTCCCGAGCAGCCGGAACTGGTGGCTGCCGAAGGCGCGGCCCTGTTGGCCCAGTACCTCCCGGACGAGCCCGTCTCGGTGGCCGAACCGCCGAAGTCCCGCCGTCGCGGCGCCGTCCTCGTCGGCGGAGCCCTTGCCGCAGTCGCCGCACTCGGACTCGCCCTCGGGGTCGGCGGAGACATGCTGACGGGGTCCGAAGAGGATGTGCAGCCGGACGCCACCGAGTCGAACACCTCGGCCCCGGCCGCCGTGGACGTGGGACCGCCCGTGTCACCGCCGGCTACTGCCGCCGATATTCCGGGTCCCGTCTCGTCTCCGGCAGAGGTCGCGGAACCCGCGGGGGCTACCGCCCGGACCGAGGCGTACACCCAGAACGTGCAGCCTTCGACGGAAGCGCAGGCCGAGGCGCAGAGGGACGTGAGCGGGAACGACCCGGCACCGGCCCCGGCCCCGCCGCCGCTCATCCCCGGGTTGCCCCAGATCCAGCTTCCTACCCTCCCGCCGCCCGCCCCGTTACCCGAGCTACCGCGGATCCCGGGGCGGTAGCCGGCCCATCAGAAGTAAGGAACCGGGTTGTGGCGCCGTCGGCCGGGTAGAACGACTCGATCGCCAACTCTGACACCGTCACGTCGAGTGGGGTCCCGAAGACCGTGGTGGTGCTCAGGAACGCGAGGTCGTGTCCGTTCACCCGGACGCGTAGCGGGACCACGAGCGCCGGCGCATCCCGCGACACCGCGTCCTGTCCGCTCGGGTAGCCCGCCAGCTCGTCACGGAGGCGCCGCAGTTCGGGATCGCCGGTCGCCTCGATCTGATGCTCGATCCGCTGCAGCACGTGAGCCCGCCACTGCCCGAGATTGGTGATTCGAGGCGCCATGCCCTCCGGGTGCAGACTCAGCCGCAGCACGTTGACGGGAGGCTCGAGCAGCCGGGCGGCCGCGCCGTCGGTGAGCAGTCCTACCGCCGCGTTGGCGTCGACCATGTTCCAGTGCCGGTCGACGACGACAGCCGGCAACGGATCGTGCGCCGTGAGGATCTGCGCGATGGCGTCGACCACGGTCGACATCGGGACGTCGGAGAGTACGTGCTCGGGATAGGGCGGGGCGAAACCGGCCGCCAGCATCAGGGTGTTGCGGTCTCGCAGCGGGATGTCGAGCTGTTCGCCCAAGCGCAGCAGCATCTCCCGGGTCGGCTTCGCGCGGCCGGTCTCGAGGAAGCTGACGTGCCGGGTGGACACCTCGGCGCGGTTGGCGAGATCCATCTGGGTCATCCGCCGATGTCCCCGCCATCGACGGAGCAACTGCCCGACCGGTTCGGTGATCGTGTCCTGTGCCGCCGTCATGGCACCCAGCCTAGAAGGCCCCGGGAACGGGTCCCATTACCTCCGAGGTAATCGACCGGACCCACCCCGGCGGGCAAATTCGTTCCCACAGGCCGCCGACCGGCAGCCCACCGGAAACGAAGGAGCGAGCGATGAACGACTTCGACACCCTGGTCCAGGCTTACCTGGCCATTTGGAACGAGACGGACACCGACAAGCGGGACGCGATGGTCGCCGAGCTGTGGGCTGACGACGGCCGCTGCGTGGATCCGATCGGAGCGGCCGAGGGACCCGGCGCCGTGAGCGCCCTCATCAGGTCGGTGCAGCAGCAGTTCGACGGCATGCGTTTCGAACTGGCCGGCGACGTCGACGCCCACCACGACCAGGCCCGCTTCACGTGGGAGCTCGGCCCCGTCGGCGGCGACGCCCTCGTGGTCGGATTCGATGTCCTCGAACGCGACCAGGCCGGGAAGGTCCGACTGGTGCTCGGGTTCCTGGACAAGGTCCCTACCGCCTGACCGCGCGGCCGATGTCGCCCACCTCACCGAATCGGAACCGAACCGGAGGAATTATGTCTGCATTCGTAGTCGGCCACCTGCGCACCGTCGATTTCGGGGGGCCGATTGTCGAGTACTTGGAACGCATCGACGCCACACTCGCGCCGTACGGAGGCCGGTTCCTCGTTCACGGTTCCGATGCGGAAGTGCTGGAGGGCGCCTGGGTCGGGGACCTCGTGGTCGTCGAGTTCCCCGATCGGGAGCACGTTCTCGCGTGGTATCGCTCGCCCGCCTATCAAGAGATACTCGCCCTCCGGACGGAGCACTCCGACAGCACGGTCATCATCGTCGAGGGTGTGACGCAACCGCATCGCGCAACCGACGTGATCTAGCGAGGATCGGTTCGATCTCCCGCCTCGCGTGAGCCCGCGCCTGCGATGGCTTCGGCGATGGTGCGCATTCCTTCGGTCAGGTCGTCGGCAGAGGGTGCATGTTCGGGATCGACGAGCCACTGGGCCATGACGCCGGTGAGGAGTGCGTGGTAGACCATGCCCACCTTCGAGACGGCGTCAGCGCTCATCCCCTCGGTGTCGAGCAGCATGTGGGCGAGCCCTTCGCGTCCCTGTTGGAGCGCGCCGACGAAAGGCTTGCCTTCGTCCGGGACGGCGTCGACATGCGAGAGCATCCGGAAATGGGTGGCCCACAGGTCTCGGTGACGTGAGAAGGACTCGATGACGCGCGTCCACGTGGAACGGAACCGCTCCACCTGTGAAGCGTTCGGGTCGAGATCGGTGCTGACTGCCCGTTCGAGTTCAGCACCCCACTCCTGGGTGGC
>NZ_JBAQEO010000123.1:0-4097 GCF_049286785.1 Rhodococcus sp. (in: high G+C Gram-positive bacteria)
TCCCGACATCGAGGAGTCGGGCGAATCGTCGTGTTGTGCATCGCGCTTCTGACCGCAGGAATATCAAAAGGCGTCTGCACTCACCGCAAACCCAGGAACCGCGTGCGGTCGACTTCTGAAACTGACAGCGGCCAATCGGATGGGGGAGTGATTTGGGTGTCCTGCAAGACGGTCGTCAAACAGGACCGGATCTCCTGTCCAGTTTCAGCAACCGGTGGGCGCCGAGCATGGCACCCGCGCCGCGAGCGAGGTGAGGATCACCAACCACACAGTCTTGCCGACGTTGGATAATCCGCAGATTGCTGAGACTCCGAGTACTACGTCGCCGCGAGCACATCATCTCAGCAGGGCGCCGAGTACAACCACGATGACGAAGGCTACCGCCAGCATCAGCCCACCAATTGGCGAGCTCGAATCGGCGAATAGAGGCTCGTCCTTGGTCCACTTCCACCGATTCGTCTTCACCACCCGATCAAACCGCGACGGATCCGGACATGGCAACGAGCTATCGCTCACAGGCTGAGCCAGGCTGGGAGTGTCCATAGGTTCTTCCCCCCAATGAACGTCACCCTCCGAGATCAACAGGGTGGCAAAGATGGAGTTCCTGGTCGGCCAACCGTCCCCTGTAGTCCAAGTGCGTAATCCGGTGGTCCATGAGGTGACGGAGTGCTGCACGGTGATGACGCCACCGTCGAGTCGGGGGCCGGGGCCACGCGGGCGGTTGTTGGTGGGTACACCCTGACGGGGGTAGACGAGGAAGGAACACGGCCTACGTCTCTGTCTCCCCACGGGTGGACGTGTGGTCGTCGAGTGGCGTTGACGCGGCAGTAGCTCATAGCTGACCGGCTCTGAGGATCTTCGTCTGTGTTGTTCGCCTGTGACCGGCTCTCGGAGGTGCCTCGGGAGCCGGGTCGCCCACCAAACGAAAAAAGGACCCCGCAGCGCAGGGTCCTTTTTCTTAATTCCTGTGTCCGCGGGGGGAGGCCGAAGCCCGCAAGTCCCACGACTCGTAGCGCTGAGTGTACGTTCTCCCAATGCCGTTTGCCAAGCCAACGAATGAAGCAGCGATCAGGACTGTGCTGAGCGCTCCGCGCTCGAGCACTTACGTCGCCGCTACCGGTGGCGACACGGCGAAGGCAGTCGATCTCTACGGGTGGAATGCACGTATCTCGGCTGCACTGATGCTTCCCTCGCACTTTGCTGAAGTGTCCACCCGCAACGCTGTTTCGGATGCACTCTCGACTGTCTATGGCCCGCAGTGGCCGTGGGACAACACGTTCGAAAAGAGCCTTCCCTGCCCAAATGGGCGGCCGTATAACCCGCAGCGCGACTTATGCCAGACGCGGCGCCGAGAGTCGACGACGGGGAAGGTGATCGCCGAGCTCAAGTTCGCTTTCTGGCAGGGCATGTTGACTGCGCGTCATGATGTGCGCATTTGGAATCATCAGATCCTCACACTGTTTCCGAATGCTGCGGGGATGACTGCTGAGCAGCTCCGCCGCCGGATCTATGACGATCTCGAGGCGATTCGGAAGTTGCGGAATCGGATTGCGCATCATGAGCCGATCTTCTCCCGCAATCTCGGCGACGATCTCATGCGAATACTCGAACTCATCGAGCTGCGCTCGACCCCCACGGCGGACTGGGTCTTTGCAATGGAGGAGGCAAGCAGCGTCCTCGCAGAACGGCCGTAGGACGCGCAGGCCGCCGATCGAGCAAGTCAACGACTCGTCGCAATCCCGTTACCGCTTGAGGATCGACGAGCTCTTGCTCAACCTGTTTACGGGACGCAACAGCTAGTCGTCGACCAGACGGAGTTCGGGCCGAGTGTCGGGCTCGCCCAGGAGGAGACGAAGCCGGGGCAGCTTGAGGGACAGCTCGGCGGCGAGTTCTTTGAGGGTCAAGCCGTGAGATTCGGCGAGCCCAAATGCTCGATTGAGGAGGACAGGTATTTCACCGGGGTAGCCGTCGACAGGCTCGGGACGGAAGAGGTTGAGCTTTCGGAGCTGGTTGAGGCGCTGATACGCCCGTCGATAGGTTGCCTCGGTGACAGCCCCCACTTCGCGGCATCGATAGATCAGCGAGTCCACAGACACGCCCCACTCCTTGCTCAGCTGTTCGAGTGCGTTGAGGTCGAGCCTGGCAGGCAGTTGTGGCGTGATCTGCTCAGAAGGGGTGAGTAGCTCGGCTGCGAACCGGTCGGCTTCCTTCTCCTGTTGCGGATCTCCGTGGGCTTCTTCACCGTGCATGACCAGGTGGCCGAGTTCGTGCGCGGCGGTAAACCGGTGCCGGTAGACGTCGTTGGCCCGGTCCGGGGTGAGAACGACGACGGGGCGATTCAGGTGAGAGGTTGAGAAGGCGTCGACAGTTGCCGTCGCCGTGCCGGCGAAGGGTGTGAGAGTGACGATGAGACCGTGGGTTTCCATGGTGCGGACCAAGTGAGCAATCGGTCCGGTCTGCAATCCCCAGTGTTTCCGGAGAAGCCGTGCCGCGGCTTCCGGTGCGGCTGGGTTCTCGGCGAGAGCGCCAGTATCGAGAACTGGCAGGTCCACCGCAGGTAACTGCACCCGCTTCTCCAACGCATGCGCCACCTCCCAGACCTGTTCGGTGTAGGCGATGGCCTTGTCTCGTTGGGTCGCCGGGGTCCGGCGGAGACTGCGGAAGTGAGCTGCCGAAGTGTCGAGCCTGGTGTAGGGCCGACCGGCGGAGAAGAACGGAGCAATGACGTCGAGAGTTACCGCGAGAAGGCCGATGTGGTCCGGTCGAGGGGTCGTCGTTCCTGCTTCCCACTGACTGACGGCAACCGGAGAAACATTGAGTTCCTCCGCCACGGCCTTCTTGGTGAGACCGGCGAGCCGCCGAGCCTGGGTCAACCGAGTGGGATCGAACGCCGCAGCTATCGCGGTCCACTCCTCCCGAGCGTCGGCCCGGTTCTGGGAGATAGAGGATTCGTCGAGCAGTGAAAGCTGCCCGTGCCTGCGGGGCTGGGGATTCACCCCTCATCACTTCCCGTCTTCGGGCGGTGGGCGGATTCATCAGTAACCGACGTGTCCACAGCGGTACGTGGTGCGAGTAAGAGGTCATCGAGCGGAGAGTCGTCGAACCGGTTGCCGCCCACCGTGAGGGGTGCTGCCAGCGTGAGGGCCGGACGCTGCTCGAGCGCCTCGAGGGTGGTGTTCAGCGGCTCCCAGTGGGGCCATTCGACTGCGCCGCTCGCCTCGTCGGCGAGTACGACCTCGCCGATACCCAGGCTGAACATGCCCGAGGGATTGCTTGCATATCCGATGGTCACCACACGTCCGAACTCGGAGATCTGGTCGATGAGGTCCTGCTCGTCTGCGAAGTCCTGCGGGTCTTCGTCGATCTGGTCGAAAGACAACTGGAATTCAGGATTCCGCGGTGCGAGCGTCAGTAGCGATCGCCGCAGCTCGGACAGCGGAGTCGGAAGTTTCGCGTCCTCGCGGCGTGTGCGCCCATCTACCGCGAACCGCCAGGGATAGAGCACTACCGCGGTCTCATCGAATACGACAAGGTCGTAGCGGCTGGTCACCTCGGTGGGCTTACGGGTTACGACGCCGGGAATGTGGGCTGTGCACGCAATCAGCTGTTCGTATTGAGCGACCTTGAGTGTGTTTCCGTAGGCATCGTTCGTTCGCAGCTCGCTGGCGATGTGGGCGGCCACCGACTGCTGGTGCGCGCGGCGCATCGCGAGGGGAATAGCGTGGAGGAACTCCTCAGTCGCGTCTCCGAATCGTTCCCGGACCCACGCTGAAGGTTTCGTTTCTGTCACCGAGAACATCCGCCTGCCTATTGTTTTCCCGCACGGTTACGGAATTAGACTTAACTTTACATCATCAATTGCGCATCACCCCGGGTGGCGCTGCGTGTCGCACGGGGTGCGGTCCGGGTGGGCGCCGAGCGCAACTTATCTCAAGTCATCACACAGAGTGCTATGGTGTTGACATGGCCATGTACCACGACCTCGCAGGCCGACTCCGTGAGCGCATCACGTCGGGAGAATGGGAACTGGGCACCAAGCTCCCCAGCATCAGCGAACTGCAAGACGAATACGGCATCCGCAGCCTGAACACCGTGCG
>NZ_JBAQEO010000124.1:0-13480 GCF_049286785.1 Rhodococcus sp. (in: high G+C Gram-positive bacteria)
TTTCGGATGCGGCACAGCACTACCCGCTGATCGGGCAGGCAATCGAGGCGATTGCTGCCATCCCCGCGCCCGAGCTGCCGCAGCTCCAGTCGACCGACAGCGGTCCCGCCAGGTACACGATCGGCGGCCTGAACCTGAGCAGCCAGGCGACATTGCACGTGTGATCCGCTCCCCTCGTGTGCACCCCGGCCCACGGTCGGGGGCACACGAGGGACCCCGGAGTGAAGGATTCAGATCGTGACAGAACCGCCCCTGGACCGCCTGGCGCAGTGGTATCCGCCTTTCGAGTCGGCTCCGGCCCCGCAACCGGTTGCCACACCGCAGCCGGCGGTCGCTCCGGAACCCGAACCTCGGGAACCGCCACCTCCTCCGCCCCCGACGTGGCTGACCGGTGCGGACGAAACCGATCCGCCACTACCTGTTCCTGACGGTCGAGAAGGCCGGAAACTCGCGGTCGCAGGGGCTGCGGCAGCGGTGCTCGCCGTTCTCATCGGTGTGGTGGCCGTGGCGACCTCGATATCGCAGGACCGAACCGGAAGGCCCGTGGCGACGGCCGAAAGTTCGGCCTGGTGCGCGCTCTCCGAGAGCGGTTCGACGGTCACCGGTAACGGACCCGGCGGGACTTCCGATGGGGCCCAGGCGATTCTGTCATTCGACTACGCCTACTACGCCCTGCGGAGTGGCACGAAGGCGCGCGAGGTGGTCACGTCCGACGCAACCGTGAACACCGCCGAGGCCATCCAGGCCGGTATCGATTCCACCCCCGAAGGCACCGAACACTGCCTCGCCATCACCCGGATCGAAGCCGGGCGCTACGCGGTGACGCTGTCCGAGCGACGCCCGGACGGGTCGGAACAGAAGTACGAGCAGGTCGTCACCACCACCGATCGCGGCGGCCGGACCCTCATCACATCCATCGGAGTAGCGAATTGACGAACGAACCGGATCGGTCCCTCCCGCCGGCATCCGCACTGGTACTGGGCGCCTGCGGAGGGGCGGGAGCCACTACAACGGCGCTCGGCCTCGCGAATACCTACGCCGCGCGCGGGGCGACAGTCGTCGCGGTCGATGCCACCCCGGCAGGTGGCGACGTCGCCGAACGCGGCGCCGATGCCGTGCTGTCGGTGAGGGGTCTCGAACAACTCGTAGCCTCCGCGAATGCCGGTGCCGTCGCCGACGACATCTTCGACGGATACTGCTCCCGCACGAGCGCCGGAGCCCGGATCGTGCATCGAGCCGGCAACGAGAGCGCCGTCCCGAGTGAGTGCCACGCGCTCGACGAGACACTGCGGACACGTCGGGCGACCGGCGTGTACGACCTCGGACACCGTGCGCGCGCCACCTATCTGGCGCCGCTCCTCGCGTCCCCGTCACCGATCATCCTGGTCGTACCGTGCCGGGCGGACGCGTTCAACCGTCTGCGCTCGGCGTTGCAGTCGATCGCGGACACCCTCGGCGAGCAAGGACTGGCCCGCACGGTCGTGACCGTGTCCAACCAGGACAGCGCCGGCTGGCAGGTCGACGTGGCGCTATTGCGCGAATACCTCGGGGGCCAGGTGTGGGGTGTCGAGACCATCCCCTACGACCAGCATCTGGGCATGGGGATCGTCATCACACACGACTTTCTGGCACCCGAAACCCGAGCGGCGTACGAGCGGCTCACCGCAGCGGTATCCGCGATGGCCGCTCCAGCAATTCCTTCAGCTTCCGCAGATCCGCTGCAACTGCCTGGGCATCGCGCGCGAAGTCGTCGGCCGTCATTGCCTCCCGGCGACGGAGGGTGAAGACCACCTCGCTGCGTTCGCCGTCCGGGATGACTCGCACCGGGTTGTACACCGTCTCGCCGCTGGGCAGGGTCACGTGGTGGTCGAGGATCCCGAAGTCGTTGGCGGGCACGAAGGTGACCGTGACACGGCCCATCGGGGACTCCACGATCCAGCGGCCGTCCTCTTGGGTGATGGAGCTACTCAATCCCGAGGCCCAGGCCGGAAGGTTGGCCGGATCGCTCGCAAAGACGTACACGTCGGCGGCGGATCGGTCGATGAACAGGCTTACGTGGGTGGATTCGGTGGTCATGCCCCCAGCATTCCCGTACGAGCGCCCCGGCGATTGAAGAAATCGGACTCAGCTCTTCGATGTCCGAAATCTTCTATCCGAATCGCGCCGCATCGCTAGCGTCATTCGTATGACTGCATCATTCAGCGCCATCGAACTGGTGGTTCACGATATTCCCGCGTCGCTCGCCTTCTATCGCCGGCTGGGACTCGCGATTCCCCCGGACGGGGACTTCATGGCCCACGTCGAATACACCTTGCCCGGTGGCGTCCGAATACTGTGGGACACGGTCGCGACCATCCGCTCCTTCACGCCGGACTGGACCGAACCCGCTGGCGGACATCGCATCTCATTGGCGTTCGCATGCGAGTCGCCGCAAGACGTGGACCGGGTCTTCACCGAGATGACTGCCGCCGGCTCCACACCCCGGAAGGAGCCGTGGGATGCGCCGTGGGGTCAGCGCTACGCAACCATCGACGATCCGGACGGCAATCCCGTCGACTTGTTCGCACCGTTCACGCCGTGATCAGCCGGCCGAAGGGCTGACCGGTCAACTCGTTCGCCTCCCGGATCAGGTGCGCCTCGAGCCCGTACGCCGGGTCGGCACCGTCGGCGATCCGGGCGACGAACTCTGTGGTGGAGCGGTCGCACCGGATGTCGCCGAGCGGAACCCGGAGGTTCGTCAAGTCCTCCGCGGACACGTTCAGCAGATTCGGCAACGCGCAGGGAGAGAACCGCAGACCCACGTACCGCTCGCCTCCCTGATTCGGCGCACGGTACGGCCATGATCTTCTGCCACGACCACGCCGGCGAACGACGACGCCCGTTCCTCGTACATGTGCCAATGCTCCCGCAAATAACAACTGGCCGCAGCGAGTCGTCAGCTGCGGCCAGTGCCATCATGAGATTAGCAAATGTAACGATTGGGTCTCTTCCGGGGGTCCCGATAACGAACAAGGGCAAAACAGAAAGGCCAATTCCCATCGATCTCCAGAGCTTGCCCCGGTCGCCCTGACGCGGACACGCGAGCGTCACAGGCCACCGCGTCCGAATGCCGTGCGATGCGTCAGGCGAGTTCCGACTCGGCATCGAAGCGTGTGCGTGCGTTTTCAATCTCGGGCATGTGGGTTTCGGCCCAGCCGAGTAGGACATCGACCGGATGACGAAGGGTCTTGCCGAGCGGGGTGATCCGGTATTCGACGGCGACCGGGCGAGAGCTGAGAAGTTCGCGCTCGATGATGCCGTTGCGTTCGAGTCGACGCAGGGTGGCGGTCAAAGATTTCTGCGTCACCGAAGGGATCGCGCGGCGCAGTTCGTTGAAGCGGCTTGGGTGCTCGCACAGTTCGTTGAGCAGCGCCAACGACCACTTGTCGAGGATCTGATCAAGCAACTCTCGATGAGGCGGGGTGATCGTGAGTTCGTCGCGAACGGCCTGGGGAGTATCGCGCATGCTACCTAGTCTCGTTGAAGTGACCTCTGTATACCAGGTATCAATGTTATACCTGCTCAGTTCGATATTCGAGGAGAACTTCCATGACCGTTCAGTACTTCACCCCCGAGGGAATGACGCGGCCCACTCCGTATCACCACGTCGCTGTCGGCTCCGGAACCCGACACGTCCACGTCGCAGGTCAGATCGCGCGGCTCGCTGATGGAACCCCGGTGGCTCGAGGTGATCTCGCGGGGCAGGTCGCCCAAGCACTGCGCAACACCGCGACAGGGTTGACCGGGGTGGGCGCGACCTTCGACGACGTCCTCCGGCTGACCTTCTACGTCACGGACTGGAAGCCCGAGAAGATCGGTGAGTTCATGGCCGGTGTCGAGCAGGTCGCCGAGGAGATCGGGCTCACTCTGCCGCTGCCGCCGGCATCGCTCATCGGCGTGGACTACCTGTTCGAGCCGGATGTGCTCGTCGAAGTCGAGGCGACCGCCCTCATCGACTGACCGAATTCCGCGGGGCGCGTGTGCTGGAACAGCAACCGAGCATGGCTGGCCACCTTTCGGATGCGCACACTCAACTCCTGGTGGCCTGCGGACCATACCTGGTGCGCAGCAACCGGAATCGACGAGGTAGACACTCTCATCGTCTCTACCGACCCGGCGACTCGAAGCCGAACACGCGAATACCATCCTGGAAACGCAGCTGTAATCACGCCCCCTCCCAGGGGAGCCGCCGGTTGCGCAGGTCACTGCTCCAGTACCGGCGTTCGAGGCGGGCCCGTCTCGGCAGGTTTCATCCGACCAACCCAACGAAAACGAGGCCACGGACTCCTTCGAGTTCGTGACCTCGTTCTGTGCAGTTCGTGGAACTGCTCGTGGTGGGCGAAGGGGGACTTGAACCCCCACGTCCCGAAGGACACTGGCACCTGAAGCCAGCGCGTCTGCCATTCCGCCACTCGCCCGAGCGACTCGAAAACATTATCACGGCGCTTGCGGAAAATACGATTCGTACAGGTCAGGGGCCGAAAAGGGAACAGAAACACCAGTTCGGGCAAAGACCGATATCATGCAAGGGCCGGAGACCCGTGTCGCGACTCGACACGAGGACAGTACCGTGAGATGCACGCACGGCAGTGTCACGACACGGCCGACCTGACCATGAGGCACCGAAGGGAGGTTCCGATGGGGATAGTTCAACGCTTCGAGCGGAAGCTCCAAGGTGCCGTGGGCGACGCGTTCGCCCGGGTATTCGGCGGTGGCGTCGTACCGCAAGAGGTCGAGGCGGCCTTGCAGCAGGAAGCCGCCGATCGGATCCAGCAGTTGGACGGTGGTCATCTCCTGGCCCCCAACAGCTACGTGATCAGCATCAACAACTCAGATCACGAAGAACTGGCTGCCGACCGAGACCTGACGATCAAAGCTTTCGCACGCCACTTGGAAGACTTCATTCGCGACCAGGGCTGGCAGACGTATGGTCCCATTCATGTCGCGTTCGAACCGTCGCCGTCACTGCACACCGGGCAGTTCCGCACCCGGGGTTCGGTGGATCCGGACGCCGGCCGTCCAGAGACGTCTCGTCCGGGACGACCAGAACCGCCCCGCGGGCCCGCACCGCGACCCCAGGCACCGCATGTACCCGTCACGTCGAATCCAGGAGCTGGCCCCATGACGCAGAACTCAGGCTACGACCCCAGCCGCGAACCAGCCGGCAACCGTAAGCCCGATCCGCAGTACGCGCGAAACGGTCACGCCCACGCAGGCCAGGACCAGCGGTACCCGCAGGGTAATCAGAACGGGTACGACCGCGGTGCCGACTACCGCGGTGGTTACGAGCAGCCGCAGCAGCCCTACCCCGACGCCCAGCGTGGCGGCTACCCGCAGCAGGAACCCGCCTACGGGCAGGGTTACGAGCAGCCGGCAGACGACGGGTACGACTACCGCGAGGCCGGCTACGCCCAGGACTTCCCGAACTACGACCCGCAGGCGGCCCCTGCCCGCTACCCCGACGGTTCCTACGCCGACGGCGGATACGCTCAGCCGCAGGCGTACGACCAGGGCTACCAGCAGGGCGGCGGTTACCAGGCCGGCTACGACCAGCCCGCCTACGACCAGCAGCAGGGTTACGCGGGGTACGACCACGGCGGCTACAACCAGCCGGCCTACTCCCCCGAGGGCCACACCTTCACCGCGACCCTGCAACTCGAAGACGGCAGCGGGCGCCACTTCCAGCTCCGCGAGGGCAACAACATCATCGGCCGTGGCCAGGAGGCGCAGTTCCGGCTTCCCGACACCGGAGTCTCCCGCCGTCACATCGACATCCGTTGGGACGGGCAGGTCGCGATGCTGTCCGATCTCGGCTCGACCAACGGCACCACCGTCAACGGAGCGCCCGTTCAGGACTGGCAGCTCGCCGACGGCGACATCATCCGTGCGGGTCACTCGGAGATCCTGGTTCGAATCGTCTGAGCCGAGATATAACCGAGACGGTTTCGATGCTCGACCGACATCGCGCCCCGCGCCGTGTCGGACGTAACAGGACGTCGACTCAGTATCGTTGTGGGCTGTCCGTATCCTGATCGCAGGGTGCGGGTTGCCCCTATGTTGCTGCCAGAAAAAGACGCCCGGATGTCGAATGTTCCGGTAACAGAAGGAGGTGGGCTGCCGTGCAAGGGTTGATTCTGCAACTGACGCGAGCAGGGTTCCTACTTCTGCTCTGGCTCTTCGTGTGGTCCGTCCTGCGCGCACTGCGGGGTGACATCTACGCTGGGTCCGGTGTCCGTGTGCCCCCGAGATATTCGCGAAGCGGAAACGTGCTGCCGTCCCTCGGCAAGACGAAGACGGCGAAGTATCTGGTGGTGACACAAGGCAGCCTGGCCGGCACCCGGATCACCCTCGGCACGCAACCCGTCCTCATCGGCAGGGCCGACGATTCGACCCTCGTCCTCACCGACGACTACGCCTCCACCCGACATGCCCGGCTCTCCCCGCGAGGCGCCGACTGGTACGTCGAAGATCTCGGGTCCACCAATGGCACCTACCTGGACCGCGCCAAGGTCACCACTTCTGTTCGTGTGCCGCTCGGTACCCCCGTACGCGTCGGCAAGACGGTAATCGAGCTGCGCCCGTGACCCTCGTACTCCGCTACGCGGCCCGTAGCGATCGCGGCCTCGTCCGTTCCAACAACGAAGATTCCGTATACGCCGGAGCCCGTCTCCTCGCACTTGCCGACGGCATGGGTGGCCACGCGGCCGGTGAGGTCGCTTCGCAGCTGATGATCGCCGCCCTCGCGCACCTCGACGACGACGAACCCGGCGAGGATCTGCTCGGCAAACTGGAAGCCGCGACGCGTGAAGGCAACGACTCCATCGCCGATCACGTCCAGGAGGACCCGGAACTCGACGGCATGGGCACCACGCTCACCGCGATCCTCTTCTCGGGCAGCAAGCTCGGACTGGTTCACATCGGCGATTCCCGCGCCTACCTTCTTCGCGACAACAAGTTGACTCAGATCACCCGCGACGACACCTTCGTTCAGTCTCTCGTCGACGAGGGCCGGATCACCGCCGAGCAGGCGCACACGCATCCGCAGCGGTCGCTGATCATGCGGGCGCTCACAGGGAACGAGATCGAGCCGACGCTCACCGTCCGCGAAGCGCGCGCCGGCGACCGTTATCTGCTGTGTTCGGACGGCCTTTCGGACGTCGTCAGCGACGAGACCATCGAGAACACCATGCGGGAAGGCACGCAGGACGAGTGCGCCGACAGGCTCATCGAACTCGCTCTTCGCAGCGGTGGACCGGACAATGTGACCGTCGTCGTCGCCGACGTCATCGATCTCGACTACGGCCAGAGCCATCCGATCGTGGCCGGTGCGGCATCCGCCGACGACGAGGACACCCCGCCGCCCAACACCGCGGCAGGCCGCGCCGCCGCGATGCGCCCCCCGCGGGCCACCCCCAAGCGGGTGATTCCGCAGGTGGAGGATCGTCCGGCGAAGAAGACGCATCGGCTGCGGTGGGCTCTTGTCGCCCTTGGGCTCGTCGTGCTGCTCGTCGCCGCGGCGTTCGTGGGCCGCACCCTGGTCCGCAACAACTACTACGTGGGTGCCGAAGGTGAGCGGGTCACCGTGCTGCGCGGTGTCCCCGGCTCCGTCCTCGGCTACTCGCTGCAAGAGCCGAATCTCGTGGGGTGTGTCAGCGACACCGGCGGCCTGACCCTGGTGCCGCCCACCGACATGCCCTCCGACTGCACCGTGCTCCAGGTGGACGACCTACAGCCGTCCGCCCGCGAACAGGTACGCGCCGGGCTGCCGTCGGGCAAGCTCGACGACGCACGCGACCAGATGACGCGGCTCGTGGAGAACGATCTGCTTCCCCTGTGTGAAATCGGGTCGACGACCACCGCCACCCCGACCCCGGCTCCGGCTCCGGCTCCGGCTCCGGCTCCGGAGACCACGGCACCACCTGCTCCCGCACCGGCTCCCGCACCGGCTCCCGAGACGACGTCACCCGCCCCGACCACCACACCGGCGACGACTGTGCCCCAGGTGCCCGGTCAGAACTGCAGGACGGCTAGCTGATGTCGGTCTCGAGTGCATCAACTGGGGCGCAATTTCCCAGTCCACCCGGTGGTTTCGCGCCTGCCCCCGTCCAGTCGACGCGGCGGAATACCGAATTGGTACTCATCGGTCTCGCGATCCTGATCACGACGCTGTCCCTGGTGCTGGTTGAGGCCAGCCAGGAACAGAGCATCACGTGGGACCTCGGGAAGTACGCGGCGACGTACGCGGCGTTGTTCCTTATCGCGCACCTCGCAGTGCGGCGCTTTGCGCCGTACGCCGATCCGCTGCTTCTTCCGATTGTCGCCTTGCTGAACGGGCTCGGTCTCGTCCTGATCCACCGTCTCGATCTGGCGGACGCCCAGTCGGCCGTCTCCTTCGGGCTGCCGATTCCGTCACCGGACGCCAACCAGCAGGTGCTGTGGACCACGCTGGCCATCGCCGGTTTCGTCGCGGTGCTGGTGTTGTTGAAGGACTATCGGCTCCTTGCCCGATACAGCTACACGCTCGGTCTGGCCGGGCTCGTGTTCCTCGCGATCCCGGCGCTGCTGCCGTCCAGCTTTTCCGAGGTGAACGGTGCCAAGATCTGGATTCGTCTTCCCGGCTTCAGCATTCAGCCGGGTGAGTTCGCGAAGATACTCCTGATCATCTTCTTCGCCTCCGTCCTGGTCGCGAAGCGTGACCTGTTCACCACCGCGGGCAAGCACGTGCTCGGCATGGACCTGCCGCGCGCCCGCGATCTGGGACCGATCCTCCTCGCGTGGATGGTGTCGGTGGGCGTCCTGGTGTTCGAGAAGGACCTCGGAACGTCGCTGCTGTTGTTCACCACGGTGCTCGTGATGCTCTACATCGCGACGGAACGCGTCGGGTGGCTGGTGATCGGCGGCGGACTCCTCGCCATCGGCTTCTTCTTCGCATACCAGCTGTTCGGGCACGTCCGGGTGCGGGTGAGCACGTGGCTCGACCCGCTCGAGGATTACAACAACACGGGCTATCAGATCTCACAGTCCCTGTTCGGGCTCGCCACCGGAGGTGTCGCCGGAACGGGACTGGGCAGCGGCAGGCCGTCTCAGGTGCCGTTCGCGAAGACCGACTTCATCGTCGCGACCATCGGCGAGGAACTGGGCCTCATCGGCCTGGCCGCCGTACTGATGCTGTTCCTCATCCTTGTCATCCGCGGTCTACGCACCGCGCTGGCCGTGCGCGACAGCTTCGGCAAGCTCCTCGCCGCGGGACTGTCGTTCACCATTGCCATCCAGGTGTTCGTCGTGGTCGGCGGCGTCACCAAGCTCATTCCCCTCACGGGTCTGACCACCCCGTTCATGTCGTACGGCGGTTCTTCGCTGCTGGCCAACTACCTGCTGCTCGCGATCCTCATCAAGATCTCCGACGCCGCACGTGAGCCGGCGGTCCCGCAGAAGAGGGGCCCGGCTCCCATCGCCGACGCCCCGACCGAGGTGGTCCGGCGCCCATGAACACACCACTGCGTCGCGTCGCGATCGCCGTCATGGTGATGGTGGTCGCCCTCCTCGCCAACGCCACCTACGTACAGGTCATCAAGGCGGACGACCTACGGGCCGATCCTCGCAACTCCCGTGTCCTACTCGACGAGTACTCACGCCAGCGGGGCCAGATCTCCGCTGCCGGCCAGGTTCTCGCGGCGTCCGTCCCCACCGACGACCGCTACAAGTACCTGCGCACCTACCCGCCGAACCCGGCGGCGCCGTCGAGCCCCCTGGCCAACGCCCCGGTCACCGGCTTCTACTCGATGCAGTACGGCAGCACCGGACTCGAACGGTCCGAGGACCAGGTTCTCAACGGTTCCGACAACCGGCTGTTCGGTCGCCGTTTCTTCGATCTCGTGTCCGGTCGCGACCCCCGTGGCGGAAACGTGGTGACCACCGTCGACCCCGTCATGCAGCAGGTGGCGTACGACCAGCTGACGTCGAAGGGTTACACCGGTTCGGTGGTGGCGATCGAACCGAGCACCGGACGCATCCTCGCCATGGTCAGCACCCCGAGCTACGACCCCAACAGGTTGGCCAGCCACGACGGCACCGAGACCACGCAGGCCTGGGAGGCGCTCAACGCCGACCCCGACAAGCCGCTGATCAACCGGGCCGTGTCGCAGACGTACCCGCCGGGCTCCACCTTCAAGGTGGTGGTGACCGCCGCCGCGCTCGCTGCCGGAGCGGCCCCCGACACACAGTTGACCGCGGCACCGCAGATCACTCTTCCCGACACCACGACCACCCTCGAGAATTACAACGGCTCCACCTGTGGCGGCGCACCGACGGCGTCGCTGCGGGAAGCGTTCGCGCGGTCCTGCAATACCGCGTTCGTCGAACTCGGCATCGAGACCGGTGCCGACGCCCTGAAGGAGCAGGCGGCCGCGCTCGGTATCGGATCGTCAATGGACGGCGTGCCGATTCCGGTCGCGGACAGCACGATCGGACAGATCACGGACAGTGCGGCGCTCGGCCAGAGCAGCATCGGCCAGCGCGACGTGGCGTTGACGCCACTGCAGAATGCGATGATCGCTGCTACCGTCGCCAACGGCGGCGTGCGGATGGAACCGCAACTGGTGTCGGAACTGCAGGGACCCGACCTCTCCAATCTCGCGACCGCCAATCCGGTGTCCGACGGCCAGTCCATGTCCTCCCAGGTCGCGGCGACTCTGACAGATCTGATGATCGGCTCCGAGAACAACACCAGCGGCGAAGGCAAGATCCCCGGGGTGCAGATCGCTTCCAAGACCGGCACCGCCGAGCACGGATCCGACCCGCGGAACACTCCGCCGCACGCCTGGTACATCGCCTTCGCGCCCGCCAAGAACCCGACGGTGGCCATAGCGGTCATCGTCGAGGACGGCGGGGATCGAGCGCTCGCCGCAACAGGCGGCTCGGTGGCTGCCCCCATTGGGCGTGCCGTCATCGCAGCCGGATTACAAGGGGGCTGATTGTGGCATTGAACAATGGCGCGCTGATCGCCGGCCGATACCGTCTGCTGCGGCTCATCGCCACAGGCGGAATGGGTCAGGTCTGGGAGGCGACGGACAACCGGCTCAACCGTCGCGTGGCGGTGAAGGTCCTCAAGTCCGAGTTCTCCTCCGACCCCGAGTTCCTCGAACGTTTCCGCTTCGAGGCGCGGACCACGGCGCAGCTGAACCATCCCGGCATCGCCGGGATCTACGACTACGGCGAGGTCCGGGACAGCAGCGGCGAATCCACCGCGTATCTGGTGATGGAACTCGTCAACGGTGAGCCGCTCAACGCCGTCCTCGCCCGCGTCGGCCGGCTTGCCGTACCGCACGCACTCGACATGCTCGAGCAGACCGGTCGCGCATTGCAGGTTGCTCACGACGCCGGGGTCGTGCACCGGGACGTGAAGCCGGGGAACATCCTGATCACCCCCACCGGACAGGTCAAGATCACCGACTTCGGTATCGCCAAGGCGGTCGAGAACTCGCCTGTCACACGGACCGGCATGGTGATGGGCACAGCGCAGTACATTGCCCCCGAGCAGGCGCTGGGACAGGACG
This sequence comes from Rhodococcus sp. (in: high G+C Gram-positive bacteria), assembly GCF_049286785.1. Lineage (GTDB taxonomy): Bacteria > Actinomycetota > Actinomycetes > Mycobacteriales > Mycobacteriaceae > Rhodococcus_F. Next base: position 11,595 of record NZ_JBAQEO010000124.1, read on the forward strand.
CGACGGCGGCGAGTGACGTCTACTCGCTGGGGATCGTCGGGTACGAGGCATTGTCCGGACGGCGTCCCTTCATCGGTGACGGTGCGATCACCGTGGCCATGAAGCACGTGCAGGAGGCGCCGGCGCCCCTACCCACCGACCTGCCCCAGAACATTCGCGAATTGATCGACATCACGATCGCCAAGGATCCGGCGGCGCGGTATGCGAGCGGTGGGGAGTTCGCGGACGCCGTGGCCGCCGTCCGCGCGGGCCGGCGACCACCCCCTCCCGGTTCTCACGGTGGTGCTGCGACAGCGCGGGTGCTGCCACCACCACCGATGACCGGCGCGACCCAGATGATGCCGCCGTCCCAGGCGGTATACGCGGGCCCGATCACCGGTGGGGACCATGGCGATTCGGACGGTGACGACGGCGAACGTGGCGGACTGACCAGCGGCCAGAAGGCGGTCGCGTGGGGCGCGGGTGGACTGCTGCTCCTCGCGGGGATCATCGCGCTGGCAATGATCCTGTTCGGTGGCGGCGAGGACACAAAGAATCCGGTAACCCCCGGTTTGACGTCGTCATTGCGGACGATCACCACCACGCCGCGGCCGACGACCACCACCACGACCACCGAGCCGACGACAACGACCACGGAGCCGACGACAACGGAACAGACGACCACCACCACGCAACCGACGACCACAACCACGACCACCACCACCGTGCCCTCCACGACGACCACCACCACCGAGCCCACCACGACGACCACGACGACCACGACAACCACGCCGGAGACGACCACTCCGACGCCTCAAGGACAGCCATGACGACACCGCGTAACCTCTCCTCACGCTACGAGCTGGGTGAGATTCTCGGCTTCGGCGGCATGTCCGAGGTCCATCTCGCCCGTGACGTCCGACTCAGCCGTGATGTGGCGATCAAGGTCCTGCGCGCCGACCTCGCCCGCGACCCCTCCTTCTACCTGCGGTTCCGCCGCGAAGCACAGAACGCTGCCGCCCTGAACCATCCGGCCATCGTCGCCGTGTACGACACCGGCGAGGCGGAGACGGAGGCGGGTCCGCTGCCGTACATCGTGATGGAGTACGTGGAGGGCGATACCCTGCGCGATATCGTGCGCAGGGATGGCCCGATGTCGCCGCGCCAGGCCATGGAAGTCATCTCCGACGTGTGTGCGGCTCTCGACTTCAGCCACCGCAACGGCATCGTGCACCGAGACGTCAAACCGGCGAACGTCATGATCAACCGTGCGGGCGCGGTGAAGGTCATGGACTTCGGTATCGCGCGGGCGATCTCCGACGCGTCGAGCCCCATGACCCAGACCGCGGCCGTCATCGGCACCGCTCAGTACCTGTCTCCGGAGCAGGCTCGTGGTGAACAGGTCGATGCCCGCTCGGATGTGTACTCGCTCGGCTGCGTGCTGTTCGAGATCCTGACCGGCGAACCCCCGTTCAAGGGCGATTCACCCGTTGCCGTCGCGTACCAGCACGTTCGAGAGGACCCGCAGACACCGTCCGCGGTCAATCCGGACATCCCGCCGGAACTCGACTCCGTGATCCTCAAGGCGATGAGCAAGAACCCCGCCAACCGGTACCAGAGCGCGGCCGACATGCGCAGCGACCTCGTCCGCGTACTCGGCGGGCAACGCCCCAGCGCTCCGACGGTGATGAGCGACGAGGATCGCACCACGATCCTCGGTGCCGTCGACACCGGGGCGAGCAACCATCGTCGGCCACCCACACCGGAACCGGTCACGCACACCGGTGACGAACCGCCGAAGAAGAAGAACGCGCTGAGGGTGGCCCTGCTGTCGCTCGGCGCGCTCGTCGTCGTCGGCATCGTCGGAGCGTTCCTGTGGTCCCTGGGCCCCGGGTCCGAGGCCGATC
>NZ_JBAQEO010000125.1:0-3443 GCF_049286785.1 Rhodococcus sp. (in: high G+C Gram-positive bacteria)
ACGCCGCCCTTGCCGGCGGTGTCACGACCCTCGAATACGATGCAGATCCGCGCGCCGGAGGCTTTCACCCACTCCTGCAGGGCGACGAGTTCGGCGTGCAGCGGCCGGAGCAGGCGGCGGTACTCCTTGTTCTTCATCGGCTCGCTCTGCATCGGCGCACCCTGTTCCGCGGCGCCGGGCTCGTGCAGCGCTGTGGAACAGGGTGCGACCGATGTAGTGTCCCCGACGTCTTACCCTGGTGTTTCTTGTGCTCGGATTTCCGTCCCACAGTTGCGCCTCAGGGCCTCTCGCGCCCGCCGCTCGGACCGCTACCCGGTCGGGGACGCGGGTGACCGGTAGTCCTGCCTTCCGCGGTCGGAGTAGTCCGGCGTCCAGGTCGACACCGCCCAGATCACCACGACGTCGAGGGCGATGATGAGCAGCGACCACCACGGGTAGTACGGCAGCCACAGGAAGTTCGCGAGAATCGAGATAGCGGCGACCACGATCGCCGAGACCCGCGCCCATCCCGCTCCGGTGAACAGCGCGAGACCGACTACCGCGACCAGCACGCCCAGCACGATGTGAATCCAACCCCAGGTGGTGAGGTCGAACTTGTAGGTGTACTCCAACCCCACTACGAATACCTCGTTCTCGGCGACCGCAGCGACACCTTGGAAAAACTGGATGATGCCAACGGTGACCATGATGATGGCCGCTCCGATCGCCGTGCCTGCTGCGACACCCTGCTTGACCGACATTGGTTCGGACATGTGTGTCCCCTTCCTGGCGGCGGGCCGACTGGTCCGGTACTGCTATCCTGCACCGCTTCGCCCGGCCTTCGTCGCAGAATGAGCGGTTCCGACAAGCCTGGATGTGGCATTGCCTCCAGATCCGGCGGAGGTCGCCTGCGACTGTCCGAAGCGTGTTGTTCTCCGAGTCCGTTTCGAGACTTGACCGCTGCTCACAGCGAGGATGACGATGAATCGATGACCGCCGATGACGAATTGCTCCAAGTCGAAAAGGTCATCGCGCGGCTGATCACTCGGTACCCGTCCATCTCACCCGCGGACATCGAGGACGCAGTGCGCACCATTCACAAGCGTTTCGCAACTGGCAGGATTCGTGACTTCGTGCCGCTGCTCGTCGAGAAGGCTGCCAGGCGAGACATCGCCGACCAGTGGCAGCCGAACCCGTCTTCCCACCCGCGGTGCCGGATCTCGGATGAGGCACCGCATCTACGGTGAAAATGCGCTCTCGCCGTTCCTGCAAGTGGGATACTGAAACTCCCCGGGAGGGATCGTCGCTGCCGGGATCGAAGAAAACGGCGGCCACCGCACGCTCAACCGCTGCTGTCTCCGGAAGAGAGGTCCTGCCGTGAACGACACCGAATTCGACGAGCTCGGTCCCATCGACTATCTCGTCGTGGAGTTCCCCGCCGACCGGCAACCCGATGGGTCCGCACTGCCGCACCTGATCGACCTGGTCGAGCGACAGATCATCCGGGTGCTCGATCTGGTCTTCGTCCGAAAGGAAACCGACGGCTCTCTGACCAGGATCGCGGTCGAGGACCTCGGCTTCGAGGGCGCCATCGACGTGACGCTGTTCGCCGAGGCGACGTCTGGTCTGATCGACCGGCCCGACCTCGAGGAAGCCGCATCCGTTCTCGAACCCGGATGCTCCGGAGCGGTCCTCGTCTACGAGAACCGTTGGGCGGCACCGTTCGCCTCGGCCCTACGGCGTGAGGGTGCCCAACTCGTCGCCTCCGGCCGCATCCCCATCCAGGGCATCCTGGCGGCGCTCGACGCGCTCGACGCTGCCAGCTGACCACTCGAGAGCTGAGGAGCACACAATGCCAGGACTCCTGCGCGGGGTAGCCCGCACCGCCGTGGTGGCGGGCACAGCGACCGCCGTCTCCAACCGGGTCTCGCGGCGGCAAGGCCAGCGCTGGTCGGCGAATGAACCCGCCCCACAGTACGAGGCGCCGCCGCCACCGCAAGCACCGCCGCCACCACCACCACCCGCACCGTCGTCCGGGGGCATCGATCGCATTGCCGCCCTGAAACAGCTCGGTGAACTCCGCGATCAGGGAGTCCTCACCGAGGAAGAATTCACCGCCGAGAAGGCCAGAATCCTGGCCTCCTGACCGCAACACCGAGTGGACGGAGCGCCGAAAATGGAAGGTTTCTGGGAGTTCTTCTGGTTCATCTTCGTCTGTTTCGCCTTCGTGGCGTACCTGAGTGTGCTGTTCTCGATCATCACCGACCTGTTCCGGGACCACAAGACGTCGGGGTGGGTGAAGGCGATCTGGATCTTCTTCCTGTTCTTCGTTCCCTTCTTGTCGGCGCTGATCTACGTGATCGTCAAGGGTGACGGCATGGCGAGGCGGTCGATGGCCGCCGCCCAGCAGATGAAGCAGGCTCAGGACACCTACATCCGGGACGTCGCCGGGAAGTCTCCGGCTCAGCAGATCTCGGATGCGAAGGCGCTGCTCGATTCCGGGACGATCACCGACGAGGAGTTCCAAGCAATCAAGGCGAACACCCTCACGTAGGCCACACCGTAGGATCTGTCATCGACGGATCTGTCATCGACACCGGGGGAACGTGTTCACCGGTTGCGGGTTTTGAAGGTCACCCCGCAGTCGCCCGCTCGGTGGTGTCCCGCGCGGTGGATGTGCGGGCGGGACGGATCAGCAGTTCGAGAGCCAGGAGTGCGAGCAGAGCGCCGAGCACGATCCACAGAACGACGAGACCGGTGGGGTAGCGCCAGAACATCAGCATCAGAGCTGCTATCCCGATGATCGTGCAGCGTAGTGGAACTCGCAGCTGATTGGCCCACCGCTCCACCTCGTTCGGCGGCCGGCCGCTGCCGGATCGCCGGACGGAGTCCAGTGCCTGCCCGAACCCGCGACGCACGGCGGTTGCCGAGGACGAGCCGCCGGTGAGGTAGGCGCCGATCGCGATCACCAGACCGAGCACCGCGACTGCTCGCAGACTCGTGCGCAGCGGGACCAGGACGGTGTCGATGACCGCTCTCGCGGCGTCGGGAGACAGGATGTCGGGTGGGACGCTGTCGAGGTAGATCGCGCGTCCGACGAGAATCCCGACGGCGAGGACGAGCATCCCCAGGGCGATCGAGAGGCCGGCGAGGGAGAGGGCCCGCAGCCGCCGGCCGGTGGGGGCGACGGCGACAGCGGCGGCCGCGCAGGCGATGCCCAGCCACGGCAGCACAGCCGAGACCTTGTCCAGCGCATTGACGGCGCGTTGCGCTCTCACCAGTTCAGGGGACTGGAACAGCACGAATTGCTTGTCGACCGCGGGGATCTTGTCGGCGAACGCGAAACCCCGTTCGACGAGTGCGGCCTTCACCCTGTCGATGATCGTCCCCAGCGAGATGCTGACGGTGCCACTCCGGTCGACCTCCACCGAACTGACACCGTAGTTCCCCGTCACCACCGCCAC
>NZ_JBAQEO010000126.1:0-6222 GCF_049286785.1 Rhodococcus sp. (in: high G+C Gram-positive bacteria)
GGTCACCGTCGGTCAGATGCAGGTCCGAGTGGCACAACCCGGCGGCGGTGTATTTGATCAACACTTCGCCGACGCCGGGACCGTCGAGGTCGAGTTCCATGATCTCGAACGGCTTTCCCGGCTCGAGTAGTACCGCAGCCTTGGTCTTCATTGAAACTCCTTGTCGGAAAAAGATTGTTAGAGGGCGATATTGACGGACTTGATCTGCGTGTACAGGTCGATAGCGGAGCCGCCGAGTTCCCGTCCCCAACCGGACTGCTTGTAGCCGCCGAAGGGCATCGCGGTGTCGAAACCGTTGTACTGGTTGATCCACACCGACCCGGCCTTGAGCTTCTTCGCAGTCCGGTGCGCCTTGGAGATGTCCTTGGTCCAGATGCCGGCGGCGAGCCCGTAAATCGAGTCGTTCGCCGCGGCGACGACACCGTTGTCCGCATCGAACGGCAACGCGGCCACCACGGGACCGAAGATTTCTTCGCGGACCACGCTGAACTCCGGTTTGACGTCGACGAACACAGTCGGCTCGACGAAGTACCCGGTCTCGCCCCACCGCTTACCCCCAGTCAGAGCCCTGGCGCCGTCGGCCAGCCCGTCTCTCAGGTAGCCGGTGACCTTGTCGAACTGCTCCTGCGAAATCAGGGGTCCTAGCTGTGTGCTCGGATCCATTCCAGGACCGATTTTGACCTTGCTCGCGGCGTCGGCCACCGCTTGGGTGAAGTCTTCGAAGATGTTGTCCTGCACGTAAAGCCGTGTGCCCGCGACGCAGCACTGCCCGTGGTTGAACAACCATGCATTGAGCGAACCTTCTACGGCGAGGTCGAAGTCGGCGTCGGCGAACACCACATTTGCGCTCTTGCCGCCGAGTTCGAGCGACACCTTCTTCAGGTTGCCTTTGGCCGCGTCCACGATCTTCTTGCCGACCTCCGTCGAACCGGTGAACGCGATCTTGTCCACATCCCCGTGTCCGGACAACGCTGCGCCGGCGTCACCGAATCCGGAGACGATGTTGACCACACCCGGCGGGAACCCGGCTTCTTGGAACACTTCTCCGAGCAGCAGCGCGGTGAGCGGGGTCTGCTCGGCGGGTTTGAGGATGACGGTGTTCCCGGCGGCCAGGGCCGGCGCCAGTTTCCAGACGGCCATCAGCAGCGGGAAGTTCCACGGCACGATCAGTCCGCACACCCCGACCGGCTCGCGCAGTGTGTAGGCGTGGAACTCGCCACCGGGGGCGAACGGCATGGAGACATTGATGGTGGAGCCTTCGATCTTGGTGGCCCAGCCGGCGTAATAGCGGAAAACATCCGCCGACCAGGCGACGTCGACAGCGGTGGCGATCCCCACCGACTTGCCGTTGTCGAGTGCTTCGAGCTGGCCGAACTCGGCCGCGCGTTCGCTGAGGATGTCCCCGACGCGCCACAACAGGCGTTCGCGTTGGTTGGGTTTCATTTCCGGCCACGGTCCAGTGTCGAACGCCTTACGGGCGGCGCGGACCGCCCGATCGATGTCCTCGGCTTGGCCGTGGGCCACCTCGGTCAAGGTCGCCCCGGTGGCCGGGTCGGTGGTGGCGAAGGTTTTGCCCGAGGCGGCGTCGACCCACTCGCCACCGATCAAGAGCTTCTTGTTGCCGTTCAGGAACCCACGAACCGCCGGCATGATCGGGTGTTCTGCTACAGCTGTCATGACAAACTCCTCGAGAAAATTTTGTGTATGAAACCTATTCTTGGCGTGTCGGGTTGCGTGCGAACGCCTAGCCGCATTCCCTGCTGTTGAGCTGGCCGCCGAATGCTTCTCGCGGGCCAGGTTCGTGTATCGCGGGGATGATCGTCGGCGGGTACCCGCCTCCCGGTCGGGGGTCCGCGAGGAGAACCCTTCTGCCTCGCGGATCACACTTTTCGTGAAGGGCGTTCATGAATCATCGCCTTGCCCAGTTTGGTCGGTGTTCAGATACCTGTACCGGGTCCGATTCGGTGGCGGAATAAAATTTGTCGGCGTGAATGCGTGCCTCCGGCAGGCCCTTGGCTTCGAGGAGGCGCCCGACGGCATCGCACATCTCCGGCGCGCCGCACAGGTACGCGTCATACAGTGATGCGTCCGGGATGTCTTCGGCGACGGCTCGGGTGACCCGACCCGCGCGCCCGTTGCGCGGCAGTGTGTCCGGGGAGCCTTGCGACAGACACGGGATGAACTGGAAATCGCGTAACCTTCGCGACAGCTCGGCGAGCTCGTCGAGATACACCAGGTCACCGGTGGTGCGGGCCCCGTAGTAGAACCGGATCGGGACGTCGACCTGCTGGTCGGCGGCGTCGGTCAGAATCGACAGGAGCGGCGCGATCCCGGAGCCGATCCCGACCGCGATCACCGGACGACCCGTCTCCCGCAGAAACATCGTCCCGAACGGGGCCTCCAGATGCAGGTGCGATCCCGGACCGATCCGGTCGAGCACGCCGCTGAACACCCCGTTCTGCACACGTTTGACACAGAAGGTCAGCTCGCGTCCCGAACTCGGCGGGTTCACCAGCGAGTAGGAGCGGCGGTCCCCGGTGTCGAGGGTGAACTCCGCGTACTGACCGGCCCGAAAGCTCAGCGGCTCATCCAGCTCGACCCGCAGTTCGACCAGATTCGGTGTCATGGAGCGCTGCCCGAGGACCGTTGCCCGCCGCGTGCTGGGAGGTGTCATCGGCGGAAGCGCCTCGACTCCCTCGTGCTGGTGGATCTCGATCACCAGATCGCTCTTGGCGAAGGCGCAGCAGAGCAGGATCGCCCCGTCCTCGCGTTCGTTTCGCGGGATCGCATAGACCGACCCCGCCGAGTCGTCGACATCGCCGTCGAGCAGCCAGTGCTTACACGACGAGCAGTTCCCGTGCCGGCAGCCGTATTGCAGGTTGATGCCGTTGTGCAGGGCGGCGGTGAGGATGTCCTCGTCCTCGCCGACGGAGAACTGCTCCCCCGTCGGCTCCAGTGTTACGCGTGCCATCTCAGCCATCGGTTCAGATCTTCGCCGGTTCGAGTTGGGACATGTCCGAGGTGATGATGAAGGCGTCGTCCTCGACCTGTGCCCGCCCGTAGTAGCTGGTCATGCAGACCAGGAACCGCGACATCGTCAACGGTTTGCCAAGGTATTCCTCGACCTCCGCCAACGGGATGCGGATCGATCCCTCGGCCTCAAACAGGAAGAACGTGCCCCGATCCTGTACCCGGATCTGCGGGCACTCCTCGGCGACATAGTGCACGGCCGCCTGCGCTTCCTCGCTTTTCATCAGGACGAGCCCGATCGTTCTCCGTCCGTGCTCCCGCGTGCCACTCATGACGTCACCGCCGCGGGAACCCGCAGACCGGCCCGCTCCAGGATGTCGGCGGTCGAGCTGACGACACGCGCTCGGGCACGTTCGCCGACGCCGGACCCGGCCGGTGCGGCGTCGAAGACCGGCAGGAACGCGTCGACGGCCGCCAACGCATCCGGATACCAGGAGTCGACCCAGCCCTGGACGAGTTCGCGGTTGCGTGCTGCCGGAACGGGCCGCCCCGTCCGGTCGGTATCGGCGGTGAGCATCTTGATCAACTCCTGCGTTGCTGTGCGGTTGCGAAGCCGGTCCGCCTCCGCGGTCATCTCGATCACCGGGATGACCACGTCACCGTGCAGCGGGGCGAGCCGCCGGAAGAACTCGCTACCGATCAGGGCGGTGAACAGCGGCTCCACCACCAGGTTCGTCATCAGTACCATTTCGCCCCAGTCCTGCAGCGAGAGCAGCCGCTCCACCAGACGCCGCGCGCCCTGACACGCCGGATCGTTGAGCCAGGCCTCGGCGCCGGCGCCCTCTGTGTAGCCGGGGGCGTGCTCGTGCAGGTCCAGGCTGTAGAGCGCGATGTCCTGCTGGTGACGAAGTCGGTCCATCCCGCTGAAGGTGTAGGTCATCGACAGGGTGTCCGACAACGCCTCCCGGGTGACGAACGCATGCGCCTTGAACATCCCCCACTGGAACGAGGCGAACGCCTCGTAGTAGCGCGAGACGAGATCGAGCCACCCCGGCGCGATGTCGCCGAATGCGCCGTTCACCTTCGCGGAGGTGATCGCCCCCTGGATGGACCGTTCCTGCTGGGCTTGCAGCTTGATGTACGGCCGCTGCCACAGACTGGACGGGTCGCGGTACTGGAACCAGTTCGGATGCACCAGTGCGGTGGTTCGGGCATCCTGACAGCCGAGACCATCGGGCCGCAGCAGATACCAGCCGCCGGAGTCGAACTGGTCGAGGTCCGGCTGGGCGTTGCAGATGACCGCCTCGTACTCGCTCAGCCGGCGTTTCTGCGGTCGGATGTAGGTCAGCTCGCGTGCCGAGTAGAACCCCTCGCCCACCGTCTCGGACACCACACCCTCGGAGATCAGTTCGGTGCTCATCAGATCTCCTTAAACGCGTCGGCCGGCAACGCCTTGAGCGGGTCCTGGATGACGAAGCCGGTGCGCCGGATGTCCTCGATGGTCCACAGCCAGCGTTCCTCGGTATGCAAGTGCGGCTGTCCCATCAGGGTCCGGCCATCAGAACGCAGCAGACCGGCGTCCTCGATGTAACGGGCCAGCTCGACACCGTCGTTGACCTCCCACCAGGTCATACCGCTGTGCCGCTCCGGGGCCTGCCGGAAGATGTGCTGGCAGGCCTCCGAGCAGAAGGCGTGCCGTTGACCGGCCTTGTCGATCGACAGCCGGATCTCGTTGATATCGGGCCGCGGCATCACGGCAGGCATCTGACACGTCCGACAGATCGGGGGCATCGCGGGGAACAGTTCGAGCGCGAGGTGGCCCTTCCGCGGGTCGCCCATCTCCCGGTAGGCCTTCCAGAAGTCGCCGAAATGCTCTTCCCAGCCGGGGTACTTGTCTTCGAGGAACGCGAAGTCCTCCTCGACCATGTAGTCCGACCGCCAGGCGTGCACCGGCCACAGCGCCGCCGACACCATAGCCGCCGAATGCCCGCCCCATTCCACATGCCGCTTCGCATCGTGGATCCAGCGCGGAACCTTCAGGCCGAACGGCTCCAACCGCTCGATGTAGCTACCGGCCCAGTCGTCCCAGATCCATTGGTCCCAGTACTCCTTGTAGGACTTGAGCCGAACCTTCGAGAAGTAGTCGTAGACCGCGCCCTGGAAATTGTCGAGGAAGGCGTGCTGACGCCAGAACGCAGTGTCGAAGTCCTCCTGGAGCATCGGCAGGTTCTCCGGCTCGCTGAGCACCGCGGCAAGCGTCGAGTAGCCGTTCGCCATGTGCCGCGCCTCGTCGGACTGGATCGACAGGAACACCGACGGGGTTGCCTGATCCCCGTTCGCGGCCGCCACCTCCGTCACCGCCACGAACAGCGGGTTGGTGTACGCGGTCTCCGTGACAACCTGCAGATTCAGTGAATTGGTGATCGGGTCGTCGTTCATGAACGCTTCGAACACCGCCCGACCCGGTCGCCCGATCGGGTCGAAGGCGCGCATCTGGAACCCCGAATTGAACCCGGCCGGGTCCGGGGCGTGCTTGGCGAAGTACCGCATCAAGTACGCCTCCTGATTGGTGTGGCGCACCTCGTCGATCATCTGCGCGAGATACCCCTGGCGCAGTTCCGGGTTCTCCACCGTGTCGACAAGCATGGCGGTGCATTTCATCGCGGCGTACTCACCGAAGTCGACCAGTGCCAGTACCGGCTTCATGATCTCCATGAAGCGGGGCTCGGCCTGCCCGGAGTTGTTCATCCGGCTCAGCGCATCCTCGAGCGCACCGTACTGCCGGTCGTCCTTCTCCTCCTCCATCCCCACGTACTCACGCACCAGGGTGCGGAACGGGTCCTTGGTCTTCGGCGGGATCTTGTACTTGGTCGGATACAGCGCGTCACGACGAAAGTAGCTCGGCTCCCAGTCGAACGACTTGATCTTTTCGTGCTGAGTTGTGACCGATGGAGTCATCTACCCCGCTCCTCTAGTGTCCGACGACAGTGCCGACCACCATCGCGTTGAGACCACCATCACACGCCAGCCTGGGGTGGACTACCTCCGATCGGAGGTAGTCGATAGTCGATACTGGGGATTCGCAGCGGCCCGAACCCACGGCGGTTACCGTAAAAACATGCCCCCGCACCGTCGAGGCTAGGGCCAATACCGTGTACTTAGGGCGACGGGGTGGAGTCGCCCGAGAGGACGACAGGACGGCGGCCGATGCAGGACGCATTCCGGTGATAGGGATGTTTGACGTGGTAGACC
>NZ_JBAQEO010000127.1:0-1925 GCF_049286785.1 Rhodococcus sp. (in: high G+C Gram-positive bacteria)
TGAGCTGGGTCACCATCGTCGGGCCCGTCTAACGCGCTGCGGTACTTCTCGGTCGTCTCTTCGAGCTTGGTGATTTGGCTGCGCCATTGCTTGATCTAGTTGATCCGGCGCTCACGCTGCCCGCGACGTTTGTCCACGCCCCACTGCGCCCAGGGCGCGACAGTGGCGCCGATCCCTCCAGTGATGATCCCGGTGACTCCTGAGATCAATGCAACCCATCCATTTCCGCAGGTAGGCCAGCTAATTGCGCCTCCTGCCAGCGTTCCGCTTCAACGTCTGACGGTCGGTTCGGCTCGGTACAGCCCCACGAGTTCGGCCCCAATCCGCGCCAGCTCAGCCTTTACCGCCGCTGGCTCGAGCGCTTCGACCATCGAGCCCCAGCCTGCGAGGGTCCGGGCGATGTCGAGCGGCGTCGGTGCGGCGAGGCGGACCTGGGCCCGCCCGTCGTCGAGTACGGCGTCGACGTGACAGTGCCGGCCGAAGTGATCCCGCAGTATCGGGACGAACCTGGAGTCGATGAGCACGGTGGCCGAGGTTCGTGAGCGTTTCTGTTCCACTTCCCCGACAACCTCGTCCCATACGGCGGTGAGAGTGAAGTCGTCCGGGCGCTCGGCGGGTTGATCGGTCGACTCGACGCCGACAATCCGGTCGACCCGGAAAGTTCGCTGTCCTCGTTCGGTGCCGGCGATGAGGTACCAGATGTCGTCCTTGTCGACGAGTCCCCATGGGTCGATCAATCTTTCGGTGCGCTGCCGGGCCCTGTTGGTGTAGGTCAGCCGAACCTTGCGGCGACGAATCACGGCAATCTGCAGTATGTCGACTGTCTCGGGCCGGTGGCGATCCCGCTCGCCCCACCGGGTGGAGTCGATCATGGTGGTGTCGGCGGCGGCTTCTGCGTCGGCCCGGAAGGTTTGCGGCAGGGCCCGCACGAGTTTGCGCAACGCCGCTTTCGCTTCGTCCGAGACAGCGGCCGCCGGGCCGACGAGGAGAAACAACGCCTGCGCCTCCGGGGCCGACAGGCCACTCAGGTCGGTGCGGGCCCCACCGAGCAGCGACCAGCCGCCGCCGCGTCCGGCCTGCGGGTACACCGGGATACCCGCGGCCGACAATGCCTGCAGATCGCGGCGGGCGGTGGCAACCGACACCTCGAGTTCGTCGGCCAGTTCGGCGGCGGTCACCCTGCCCCGGCTCTGCATGAGCAGGAGTACGGCGACGAGACGGTCGGCTCGCATGAATCCACCCTCTCAAACAAAGTGCTCAGAGGGTGAGCACTTAAGCCGGAAAGATGGTTCCTGTCACCCCCAGAGAAAGGACACACAATGTTGCGAGGACTCAGCACCGTCAGCTTCTTCGCCGACGACCTGGCGGCAGCCCGTGCCTGGTACACCGACTTGCTGGGCATCGAGCCGTATTTCGAGCGCTCCGCAGAAGGAAAGCCCGCGTATATCGAGTTCCGGATCGGCGACTACCAGCACGAACTCGGCATCATCGACCGCCGTTTCTCGCCGCACGCCACATCGGACGGAGTCGGTGGACCGGTGACCTACTGGCACGTCGACGATCTCGGGGGCGCCCTCGCGCGGCTGACGGCACTGGGCGCTACCGTGCACGGCAAGCCCGTCGAGCACGGGCCGGGGTTCGTCACGGCATCCGTGTTCGACCCGTTCGGGAACGTTCTGGGCGTGATGTACAACCAGCACTACCTGGACGTGCTCGGGTCGAGCGAACCAACGCGGAATACGACCGGCGCGTAGGTCACCCGGCCCCCGGTTCACCCGCGAGCAGCAGCTTCCAGGGTCGGCACGTCGATCTTGTGCATCGTCATCAGTGCGTTTGTCACGCGCTGTGCCGCCCTTGGATCAGGGTCCGCCAGCAGCTCGTTCAACCTTCGCGGCACCACCTGCCAGGAGAGTCCGAACCGGTCC
>NZ_JBAQEO010000128.1:0-34333 GCF_049286785.1 Rhodococcus sp. (in: high G+C Gram-positive bacteria)
CGACGGACTCACCCCGCCGCAGTACGGCTACATCGTCGGTCCACACCCGGCAAGTGTAAACAACAGATGAACACCTGGTGGACCACAGGGCGCCATCACGCAGAAATCAGTTTCCCAGTTCCTTCACCAGCGAATCCACCACCGCGACCAGATCACCACCGGCCGCCTCCGCGACCCGGCGCTGCCGCTGGTACGAGGCACCTCGCCGGGGAATGTCCGCGACGGCGGCGAGTTCGTCGGCACAGCCGAGGCGCGCGGCGGTGGGTGCAAGCTGCTCCAGCAGGTCGTTCAGATCGTCGGTGACGAGCCGCTCGTTGCTGTCCGAGTCCAGGATGATCTCCGCGTCCAGGCCGTAACGCGCTGCGCGCCACTTGTTTTCCTTCACGTGCCACGGTTGCAGATTCGGAAGGTTCTCGCCGGCATCGAACCGCCGGTCCAGATCCACGATGAGGCAGTGCACCAGCGCGACCAGTGCCCCGAGCTCCGCCCGGGTGGAGATTCCGTCGAACACCCGGACCTCGATGGTTCCCCAGCGCGGCGCGGGTCGGATGTCCCAGTGCATTCCGCCGACCTTGTTGATCACCCCGGTCTTCATCTGATCGGCGATGAAACTCTCGTACTGCTCCCAGTTCGCGAACTGATAGGGCAGGCCGGCGGTGGGCAGTTGCTGAAACATCAACGCCCGATTGCTCGCGTACCCCGTGTCGACGCCCGCCCACATCGGCGACGACGCCGACAGCGCCAGCAGATGCGGGTAACGCTGCAGCAGAGCATTGAGGATGGGGAACACCTTCTGCGACGAGGACACACCCACGTGGACGTGCACACCCCAGATGAGCATCTGCCTGCCCCACCACCGCGTGCGCTCGATGAGCTCGTCGTAGTCCGGTGTGCGCGTGACCAACTGGGCCGACCACTGGGCGAATGGATGCGTGCCGGCGCAGATGAGATCGACTCCCAGCGGGTTCGCCGCACGGCGCAGCAGATCGAGGGATTCGTCGAGGTCGTCCATCGCCTCGCCCACGGTCGAGTGGATACCCGTGACCAGTTCGACGGTGTTGCGCAGCAATTCCTTGGTGATGCGCGGCGTCTCGGGGCCCCCGAGATCCGCCACGGCGTCAAACACCTCGGCGGCGGTGTTGGAGAGATCCCGCGTGACCCGGTCGACGAGTGCGATCTCCCACTCGACGCCGAGCGTCGGCCGCGGTGAACCGGGAAAGGGAACTACCACGGTTCAGATCCAACCACAGCCCGCGAAGAGCGGCAGCACGCCGGGGGGATGGCCCCAACGGCTGCCGCGATCGCTGTCTCAGCTACCGATGACGCCGCATGCCACGCGCGCGCCCGCATCGCCGGTGGCAAGTGTCTCCTGATCGGGAGCCGGCGCGTAACGGGTCGGGATGTTGGCGAAGTTGTCGGCGCCGGCGTGGATCATGATGGCCGTCCCGGTGTCGCCGTTGCGCAGATCCTCGATCGTGAACGCGTCGGTGGTGGTGACGAGTTCCGCCGCGCCGTCCTCGCGCACCTGGAGCGAGGTGAGGTCGCCGCTGGCTGGGTGACCGGAGCGGCCGCCCACCTGGAAGTGCCCACCCGCGGAGAGGAAGTTTCCGGGCGCACCGCCGCTGGGCGCGACGGAATTGGTTTCACACTTGCCGACCGAATGCACGTGGAAACCGTGGAAACCGGGCGTCAGGTCCTTGACCGACACGGTGACCTCTACATGCTCACCCGACTGCGTGAACGTGGCGGTGCCCACCTCGTTACCCTCGGCGTTCTTCAACGTCGCCGTCAGCGATTCGCTGGAGTCCGACTCACCGGATTCGGCGTCGCCGGGAACAGCGCCGGCACCGGGAGCGGGGGCGCCGGTCCACACGGGCGGAGTTGTGCCCGGAACGTCGCTCGGCTCCTCGTTGTTGCTGCAGGCGGTCAGCGCCAGCGCTGCAATGGCCACCACCGGGGTGACAATGCGCCAGGACATCCGACGGGTGGAACTCGAGGCCATCAAACCGCTCCTTTGAGGTGGAAGAAGTGCACCTGATCATAACTGCGGCGCACCGGGGGCAACCGTCCGGTCTAACCCGTGGAAGTCACGATGACGATCACGCCCGGGGCCGAGTCCTTGATACCCGCGAACCGGGGTTCGGCGCTGACGCCCAGCAGGTCGGCGATCTCGGTCGCCGCTTCCTTCTCACCCGCGGAAGTGCCGTAGTACACGGTGGTCTCGGAAATGGTTCCGTCACGGTAGTTGCCGGTCTCGGACACCGTCCAGCCCGCGGACGTGAGCTTGGTGGCTGTCTGCCCGGCGAGCCCGGTGACGGTGCTGTTGTTCAGTACTCGAACCGGTACCGACGCCGGATCGACGGAAGTGCGCGTCGCACTCGATGTGGGCGATGCCGTTCCCGCGGTCCCGCCGGCGGGTGCCGTCGTGCGCGCGGCTGCGGAACCGGTAGGAGCACTGGTCGCGGCACTGCTGCTGGTGGCGACGACTGCGGTGTCGTCCGAGTCCGAATCGCCCAGAGAGGCGAACCCGAGACCGGCGAAAAGGATCGCCAGAGAAATCAGCACCATCGCGAGGGCGCGTAGCGGCGGTCCGGACGATTCGGGTTTCGAAGTGCTCACGGTGTCGACCTTAGCTTCGACGCGTGCCGGCACATGGGATGACGACTCGGGTCAGGTGACGTCGAAGCCGAGTCGGCGGGCGGCGCGCGCCTTCTGCCTGCTGGCGCGCAGGCGGCGCAGCCGCTTCACCAGCATGGGGTCGGCTGCCAGCGATTCCGGCCGGTCCACCAGCGCGTTGAGCACCTGATAGTACCGGGTGGCCGACATGTCGAACAGTTCCTTGATGGCTTCTTCCTTGGCGCCGGCGTACTTCCACCATTGACGCTCGAAGGACAGGATGTCGTGTTCCCGGCGGGTGAGGCCGTCTGCCCCGACCTCGTCGACTCCGGCCGACCCGACCTCGTGCTGCACCGTCGAGTTGTCATTGCCGGTGCGCTCGGATTCGTTCCGACTACGCGCTGTTGCGCCGTCCATCTCACTCCTCGACTTGCTAGCCTTCGCTCGATCCAGCGAAACCACGTCCCCCGGCTCCTCGATCGCGTGGCCGACCGAGCAACGAATTACACTGCTGTACTTCAGCGCCTATTCAACCATGACGAAGGCCGTGGGCAGTGCCAAGCGGCCGGGCGCGCCGCACTATCCTTGACGACCATGGCCATCCTCCCCATCCGGATCGTGGGCGACCCGGTACTGCACAAGCCGACCGAGACAGTGTCCCAGTCGCCCACAGAACTCGCAGAGCTCATCGCCGACATGTTCGACACGATGGACGCCGCCAACGGCGTCGGGCTCGCCGCCAACCAGGTGGGGCTCTCGCTGCGTCTGTTCGTCTACGACTGTCCGGACGTCGACGAGTCCGGCAAGCCCTACCGGCGCCGGGGTTGCGTCGTCAACCCGGTGCTCGAAACCTCCGAACGTCCCGAGACCATGCCCGACCCCGACGACGACGTCGAAGGCTGCCTGTCGGTTCCGGGCGAGCAGTTTCCGACGGGACGCGCCGAGTGGGCCAAGGTCACGGGCACCGATGCCGACGGCAATCCCGTCGAGATCGAGGGACACGGGTTCTTCGCCCGCATGTTGCAGCACGAGGTGGGCCACCTGGACGGATTCCTCTACACCGACATGCTGATCGGCCGGAACGCGCGCGCCGCCAAGAAGACCATCAAGCGCGCCGGGTGGGGCGTTCCCGGGCTCAGCTGGATGCCGGGAACGGTCGAAGACCCGTTCGGGCATGACGACTGACATCCCGCTGGGGACCCGGGTGGTGTTGCGTTACCGCCTGCCACCGGGCGCCACACATCCGATGACCGACGTCATCGGAATTCTCGAGAGCGTCGAACCACTGGTGACGGTGCGCGGTCCGGGCGGATCCGCGGTCGACGTGACACCGGATCGCGTTGTCGCCATGAAGGCGCTGCCGGCGCGACCGGTACGGACCAGCGAGATCCGCGCCCTCGAACTCGCCTCCGCGGACGGCTGGCCGGGGATCGAGCAGGAATGGATCGACGGGTGGCTCGCCCGGTACGGGCACGGTTTCACCGGACGAGCCAACTCGGCTGCACCCCTGGGCGATCCCGGCACCGTGGGCGACCTCGGCGACCATGCGGCCGACGGCACGCTCGCCCGGCTGCGGAACTGGTATGCGGAACGCGACCGCCCCCTGCGACTGTTGCTCCCCGACCGGCTGGCGACTGTTCCGCCGGGGTGGAACGTCAGCGACGAGGTACTCGTGATGGCCGCGGACATCGACAATCTGGTACTGCCCGGAGGGCAGCGCACCGCCGTCGTCTCGGACCGTCCCGATCCGGACTGGCTCGCCCTCTACCGTTACCGCGGATCTGCGCTTCCCGACTTCGCCGTCGACGTACTCGCTGCGGTCCGCGGCGGCACGCTCGGTTTCGGGCGGATCGGAGCCGCCGATTCCACCCTGCTCGCCGTCGCGCGCGGCTCTGTCACCACCGCCTCGGACGGCCGGTGCTGGGTGGGACTGACCGCGGTCGAGGTGGCCGAGGCTCACCGTAGGCACGGCATCGGGACTCTGATCTGCGGCGACATGATCAACTGGGGTCGAGAACACGGCGCCACCCACGCCTACCTCCAGGTTGCCGCGGAGAACGAGGGCGCGCAGGCCATGTACCGCAGCATCGGGTTCACCGCACATCACCGGTACCGCTACGCCGCGGAGCCTGTTCGGACGTGATCCGCCGGGGCGTGCGCTGTCGGGGGTTGCCGCTAGGGTGACTCCCGTGCGCATCGCTACCTGGAACGTCAACTCTGTTCGTGCCCGTACCGACCGGATCCTGGACTGGCTCCAGCGAACCGACACCGACGTGCTGGCGATGCAGGAGACCAAGTGCAAGGACGAGCAGTTTCCGTACGAACGGTTCCGGGAACTGGGCTACGAGGTGGCGCACGTCGGGCTCAGCCAGTGGAACGGCGTGGCCGTCGCGTCCCGCGTCGGTCTCGACGACGTGCAGATCGGATTCGAGGATCAGCCCGGCTTCCACAAGGATCCGGAGGTGGCACCCGCACTCGAGGCTCGCGCCATCGGCGCCACCTGCAACGGCGTTCGCATCTGGAGCCTGTACGTCCCGAACGGACGTGAACTCACCGATCCGCACTACCGCTACAAGCTCGACTGGCTGGCGAAACTGCGTGCCGACGCGGCCGGCTGGCTGGCGAAGAATCCCGACGAGCAGATCGCCCTGGTAGGCGACTGGAATGTGGCGCCCACGGACGAAGATGTGTGGGATCCGGCGGTATTCGAGGGTAAGACCCACACGTCCGCGCCCGAGCGTGAGGCCTTCAACGCGTTCCTCGAGTCCGGGTTCGCCGACGTGGTGCGGCCCCACGCTCCCGGCCCCGGTGTGTATACCTACTGGGACTACACCCAGCTCCGTTTCCCCAAGAAGCAGGGCATGCGGATCGACTTCGTCCTCGGTTCTCCCGCCCTCGCACAGCGGGTCGACAAGGCCGAGATCGACCGCAACGAACGTAAAGGCAAGGGCGCCAGTGATCACGCGCCCGTCATCGTAGATCTCGGGGACTGAACGGGCGGAGAACGCCGCACGCCGGGCGCCCGCCTCTCACGCAGCAACGCGACCGCCACGAGCACACATCCGAGTCCGACCAGCACTCCGTGAGCGATGCGCAACGGGGCTGCCACATAGAACTGCGGGATCAGGAGCACGAACCCGAGCGCCATCGGGATACCCGCCCATCGCTCGAACAGCCGGGACTTCGCAATCGCCACCGCAGCCACGACTGCCCCGATTCCGATCAGCGCGAGGCCCGCGGCGAACGTCGTCGCCGCGGTGCCGCCCATCCGAATCTGTTCGGCGAGATCGAGGGCGGTGCGATCGTTCAGCGTGCTTCGACCCAGCGTGTGTAGCGCAAAGGTTTCGGCGCCGTAGTACGGCAGGGTCAGCCCGACGCCCAGCCAGGTCGAGACGAGGGCACCCGCAGCCGCTCGTGCGCCCTCCGTTTCGCGTAACAGTTCACGGAGCGCGAACAATGCACCCACGAAAGCGATGAACCCCACGACAGCGGAAAGGTGCGCAACCAGCCACCAGTTCGAGGCGAACTCGGCCGTGCCGTCCGCGGCGCCGCCCGGGGCAAACGGACGCGCGGCGGGGTAGATCACGAATGCCGCCCCGGTCAGCACGAACAGCCATGCAGCCATCACACACTCCTTTGTGAGCATCGCTCTTGTTATAGAGCAGTATTCACGCGAGTGATCAGTGACGCAAGAGCAGTGCTCTCACCCGTCCCCCGCCAGGAGATCGAGACGTTCGGGATGCAGAGCCACATATCGTCGGACGTAGGTACAGATGGCCCGGACCTTCCACCCGCGACGCTGGGCGATGTCGAGCGAATCCCGAACCAGAACTGCCGCGAGTCCCCGCCCGCCGGATTCCTCTTCGACCACCGTGTGCATGAAGGCGACCGCTTCGCCAGGCGAGGCGGTGAAGCCGGGGATGTCGTCCTCGGCGCGGTAGCCGAGGATGCCGAGCAGCTCGTCTCCCCGCCACAGGTCGAAACGCTGATGAGCAGGATTGTCGAGAACGTGTAAGTCTGCGACCGCGCCTGCATCCGGGGATCCGGGACCGGTCGATATGTGATTCATGCCACACATGCAACCAGGCGGATGCCGCGCAGACCGGGCTTTCGCGCGAATCAGTCGTCCGGGGGAACGACCAGATCGCGGTATTCGGGATGTGACGTGAGGAAGCGCTGCACATACGTGCACACCGGCTTCACCTTCCATCCGTAACTGCGCGCCAGGTCGAGCGAGCGACCCACGATGATCCCGGCGAGCCCCTGGTGGCCGAAGTCCTCGACGATCACGGTGTGCATGAACGACACCACCGGTTGCCGCCACGCCCCCGGCGGGCCTGCCCCCGACTGAGGCGAGGAGAAGTCGTAATACCCCAGAATCCCGACCAGATCCCCACTCAGGCGCAGTTCGAAGCGATTCTGGGCCGCGTTGTCGCTCACGTCGACAACCTGCGAATCGGTCAGCACCGCGACCTCCCGGAAGTGTGGGCGTTCGTAATCGAAATGTGATGTATATCACCCTTTATACGCATGCCCGGAACCGCTGTCCAAGTTTCACCCGAATGTTTACTCACAGAGATCTCGGTTACAGTTTGTGCGACAACTACACATTCACGGGGGCTCGCACCAGCGGGCTGAGAGGACGGCTAGGGCCGTCGACCGTCGAACCTGTCCGGGTAATGCCGGCGTAGGGAGCATCAGCGATGAGCAAAACTGTATCTACAGCCACGTCCGTCACCACGGGGCCGATCGAGGGCAGCACCAAGCAGTACCTGCTCTCGGGCGACGACGTCCGGGTACCGGTCCGCCGCGTACACCTCACCAACGGTGAGCACCTCGACATGTACGACACATCGGGGCCGTACACCGACTCCAACGCCACGATCGACCTGGAAGCGGGACTGCCGCACCTGCGCGCGCCGTGGATCGCCGACCGGGAGGGCACCCAACTCGACGCCGCCCGGGTCGGCACCGTCACCCCCGAGATGCAGTATTGCGCTGCACGCGAAGGTGTTTCACCCGATACCGTGCGCACCGAGGTCGCGGCGGGACGCGCCGTCATCCCCTCCAACCGCTGCCATCCCGAACTCGAGCCGATGATCATCGGCAAGGCCTTCGCGGTCAAGATCAACGCGAACATCGGAAACAGCGCGGTCACCTCGTCGATCGCGGAAGAGGTCGAGAAGATGGTGTGGGCGACGCGGTGGGGCGCAGACACCATCATGGACCTGTCCACCGGCAAGAACATCCACGAGACACGGGAATGGATCCTGCGCAATTCACCCGTGCCCGTGGGAACCGTGCCGATCTACCAGGCACTCGAGAAGGTCGGCGGTGACCCGACCGCGCTCACGTGGGAGATCTACCGCGACAACGTGATCGAACAGTGCGAGCAGGGCGTCGACTACATGACGGTCCACGCCGGTGTACTGCTCCGCTACATCCCGCTGACCGCACGCCGCGTCACCGGCATCGTCTCCCGCGGCGGTTCGATCATGGCGGCCTGGTGCCTCGCCCATCACCGGGAATCGTTCCTGTACACCCACTTCGACGAATTATGCGAGATCCTCCACCGCTACGACGTCACGTTCTCGCTCGGCGACGGACTGCGCCCCGGCTCCATCGCCGACGCCAACGACGAAGCCCAGTTCGCGGAACTCCGCACCCTCGGCGAGCTCACGAAGATCGCGAAATCCCATGGGGTGCAGGTGATGATCGAAGGCCCCGGGCACGTCCCGATGCACAAGATCGTCGAGAACGTGCGCCTCGAGGAGGAGCTGTGCGAGGAGGCGCCGTTCTACACGCTCGGGCCGCTCGCCACCGACATCGCACCGGCGTACGACCACATCACGTCCGCGATCGGTGCGGCGATGATCGCGCAGGCCGGCACCGCCATGCTCTGCTACGTGACCCCCAAGGAACACCTGGGCCTGCCGAATCGGGACGACGTCAAGACCGGGGTCATCACGTACAAGATCGCGGCCCACGCCGCGGACCTCGCGAAACAGCATCCGCGGGCGCAGGAGCGGGACGACGCGCTGTCGAAGGCCCGGTTCGAATTCCGCTGGCACGACCAGTTCGCACTGTCCCTCGACCCAGATACCGCGCGGGAGTTCCACGACGAGACGCTGCCCGCCGAGCCGGCGAAGACGGCCCACTTCTGCTCGATGTGCGGCCCGAAGTTCTGTTCGATGCGGATCTCCGCCGACGTGCGCGAGTACGCACAGCAGCACGGACTCGACTCGGTCGAAGCCATCGAGGCGGGCATGGCAGAGAAGTCGAGCGAGTTCGTCGACGCAGGTGGCCGCGTGTATCTGCCCGTCGAATCCGTCACCGGCGGAGAATCGGTAAGGTCCCCTTCGTGAAGCTGCTGCCCCTGACCCCCGACGGCCAGACCCCCGTCCGAGTCCTCACCATCGCCGGCACCGATTCCGGCGGTGGCGCCGGGATCCAGGCCGACTCGCGGACGATGGCGTTGTGCGGCGTCCACGCATGCGTCGCGGTCGCCGCGGTGACGGTGCAGAACTCCGTGGGCGTCAGCGGCTTCCACGAGATTCCACCCGAGACGGTGGCGGCACAGGTGCGGTGCGTCGTCGACGACATCGGGGTCGGGGCAGCGAAGACGGGCATGCTCGCGTCGACGGCCATCATCGAGGCCGTCGCCGCCGTGTGCACCGAGGTCGGGATCGGCCGCGACCAACCGGTCCCGCTGGTCGTCGACCCGGTGTGCGCGTCGATGCACGGCGATCCGCTCCTGCACGCCGAGGCGCTGGACGCCGTGCGGAATACCCTTATTCCCATCGCCACCGTCGTGACACCCAATCTCGACGAGATCCGGCTCATCACCGGAATCGAGGTGGTGGACGACGCGACCGCACGCCGGGCGGCCGAGGCCCTCCACGGACTGGGCGCTCAGTGGTCGATCGTCAAGGGCGGGCATCTGCGGTCTTCGGCATCGAGCACCGATCTGCTGTTCGACGGTGACGCGTTCCTCGAGTACACCAGTCCTCGCATCGATACGGGCAACGATCACGGCGGTGGTGACACTCTCGCTGCTGCCATCGCCTGTGCCCTGGCCCATGGATGGTCCGTTCCCGACGCCGTCGGTTTCGCCAAGGAGTGGGTCACCAAGTGCCTCGAGGCGTCCTATGACCTGGGTGCCGGCCACGGCCCTGTCTCACCGCTGTGGCGACTTCGTCACTCGTGAGTACTTGTTAACGTCCGGCGGTTGAGAAGTACTCACGGGCGGCGGAGCCGCAACCGCCAGATTCCGAGGTCACGAGGCACACCCTTCGGCAGGGGCGCGAAGAAGGCCCGGCGCCAGGGCTTGACGCTCACGCCCTGTTCGTCGAGCGTTCCCGGCTGCAGTGCGGAGAGCGTGGCGGACGACGCCACGACGTTGCCGTCACCGCCCAACTCCATCATCCGGGCCGCGATGGTGACGTCGGCGCCGAGCCAGTCGCTACCGATCTGCCGGGGCACACCTGTGTGGATGCCGACGCGCATACGAGGGCGGTAGCCTTCCACTTCCACCTCTGCGAGCGCTTCCTGCGCGGCGAACACGGCGTCGATCGCACGGTCCGGGCTGGCGAAGACGGCCATCACGCCGTCCCCCAGTCGCTTCACCACGTACCCGCCGCGGTCGACGATGGGGGTCTCGACGGCTCGGGCTACGTCGCGCAGCAAAGCGAGGGTGGCGGTGTCCCCCGCGGGCAGCGACCAACTGGAGAATCCGACCAGGTCGGTGAACACGATGGTCACCTCGCGCGTTCCACGACCGCGTCCGGTGCGCTCGAGCAGGGCCTGCCACACCTGTAGCGCGCCCAGGCTCATCTCGCGTGATGCGCCTGGCTGATGGTCCAGTAAGCGATCCGCGACGCGGGCGATTGCCCGTGCGCTTCCGGGGCCCGCCGTCGACAGCGGGTCGCCGAACGCGGGATCGCCGGGGAGCGCTCGACGGACCTTCCGCAGCCCTTCGATCAGCTGCGGCTGACGGTTCACCGACCCCACCCAGTTCAGGAGCTTGTCGCCTCGTTTCGGTGCGGGAGCGGCGTCCAGCCCGGCACAGTGCGCCTCGGCCGGGTCGTCGCTCACGAGAGTAAGAGTAACTCAACGTCACATGCACAAGCCCATGACGAATCGGACATCACTCCGCCGCCCGTGCCTTTTCCCGCTCCTCGCCACTGGGGACTCCGTTGGGACCGTCCAGCGACTGCGCGTACACGCCGATCGCGTAAGCCACCGCGGCGGCGTTCCGAGTCAGCGCAGCGCGATCGAGATTGGCCAGGGTGTCGTCCGGGCTGTGGTAGTTCTTGTCGAAGTTCGCATCCGGCACGCCGCCCCATTTCTGCGCCTGCTCGGGCGTCTTCCGGTCGTCGGCGCCGCTGAACACGCCGCCCGCTGGAATCCGGTGCGCGATGAACGGCCCGTAGTCGGAGCGTCCGTCGAAGTCGGTGCCGTCGACCGCGATCCCGCGTCCGTGGAGGAATTCCACGAAAGTGCGTTCGATCGCGGCCGAGCCCTCGGGTCCGGGCCCTTCACCGACGTCGTCGGAGTTGTCGCCGTCGTAGGCCAGGTAGCCGGCGTTCTCCGACCCGAGCATGTCGAAGTTCAGGTACAGGGCGATGTGGGCTCGCTCGTCCTCGGTGAGTCCGTCCACGTAGGCCTCCGACCCCAGCAGCCCCACTTCCTCCGCGCCCCAGAAGGCAAAGCGCACCGCATTCTCGATATCAGGAGATCCTCCGAGCTGCACCGCGGTCTCGAGGATGGCGGCGACACCGGTTCCGTTGTCGTTGATTCCGGGCCCCTCGGGCACGCTGTCGAGATGGGCGCCGACCATCACGACGTCGTCGGTGGAGCCGGTCCTCGTCTGGGCGATGACGTTGCGGGATGTGTCTGTTTCGGTGCTGGTGTCGAGGGTGAGGGTGATGTCGCCGCCGGCCTGTGCCAGCGCCGCGCCGTCCGCCGTGCTCACTCCACCGGTCGGGATCTTCGCCGCGTCGGGGTCGCCGAGGGTGCCTCCGGCCACGGGACCCTCCACGTTGTTGACGACGAGGACGGCGGCCGCGCCGCGTGCCGCCGCGACCTCCTGTTTGACCGCGAACTGGCAGACACCGCGATCGACGAGGACGACGGCCCCCTCGACGTCGAGTCCGTCGTAGTCGGTGGGCTCGCACCCCGGGGTGTCGTCCTTGGGTGCGGGCACCACCCGGGCGGTCAGCCCCTGCGGCCCGGTGGTGGCGGAGTAGGTGAGTGCCCGGACGTCGAAGTCCCGATCGCCCGACTTCAGGCTCTCGGCGGCGACGTCGAACCTGTGGAACTCGAATTCCGGTGTCTCCACGTCGAAGCCACTGTCTTCCAGAGCCCGGGCCACGTAGTCGACACTCGCGTCGTAGCCTGCGGTACCGGCGGCCCGATTGCCGTCATTGGTCCGGGCGATGGCCTCGAGCTCCTCGAGGTGCCCGATCAGTGCGGCTTCGGTGAGCGCCGACGAGAGGGTGTTCGCATCGACAGGCGGGGTGTCGGGTTCGTTCGTGGACGAACACGCCGTGAGTGCCAGCGCCCCCGCAACCCCCAGGGTGAAAACCGCACCTAGTCGCATGACGGCGAGCCTAACGCAGAAGCGCCTGTGGACCGGCGCGAATGGTTTCCGCACCGGCCCACAAACACTCACCCCACCCGAGATCTACGCCAGACCTCCCGACGATCGCCTGGCGGAGAAGCGGGGCGCGAAAGTACCTTAGACCGTCAGGCGTCGCGCTTGTTGACGAGCACGAGGCCGGCGGCGAAGACCACGGCCACGAACGCCGCGAAATACACGAGACTCCCCCAGGGACCCCAGTGGAAATCGGCGCCCTGCGACACACCGAGGAACTGGTTGGCATTCATGAAGGGCAGGAACGGCATGACGTTCCGGCCGAAGGACCCGAACAGGTTGAACAGGCTCTCGATCAGCAGGGGCCACAGCAGCAGCAGGGCGATGGCACCTGCCGACTGGCGCAGCAGCGCACCCACGCCGACCGCGAGCACCACGCACAGGAATGCGTAGATCGCCACCCCGTAGATCGATCGCCACGCGTCGCTGCCCGACAGTGTGAGGGCGGCGCCCGCCTCGTCGCCTGCGGTCGCCTTCGCGATGGCATACGCACCGAGGCTGAGGACCAGGGTGAGGAGCGCACCGAACACGCCGATCAGGCCGGCCTTGGCGACGAGGACCGACGAGCGATTCGGAATCGCCTGGAACGTGGTCCGGATGACGCCGAACCGGTATTCGCTGGTCACCGCGAGCGCCGCGAGGATCATCAGCACCAGCACCCCGAACCCGGAAACACCGCCGACGGCGTCGGCCACTTGCGGGACGAAGGGCTCGAAGTCCGGCCGCCCACCCTCTGCCAACTCGTTGTCGAACGCATTCATACT
Organism: Rhodococcus sp. (in: high G+C Gram-positive bacteria); assembly: GCF_049286785.1. Lineage (GTDB taxonomy): Bacteria > Actinomycetota > Actinomycetes > Mycobacteriales > Mycobacteriaceae > Rhodococcus_F. Next base: position 13,036 of record NZ_JBAQEO010000128.1, read on the forward strand.
GGTTTTCGCGCTCACCCCGATCACCGCCGCGAGACCGAGGCCCAGCACGATGATGATGGCGGTGCACCACCACGGCGACCTCGTCGACGTAAGCTTGATCCGTTCCGCATCGAGAACAGCCATTACAGTGCACCCCTCATCACATCGTCGACACCCTCTGCGTGGTACTGCACGTCGTCGCCGGTCAGTTTCATGAATGCGTCCTCGAGCGATCCGCGCTGAGATGCCAACTCGTGCAGGGTGATTCCCTGCGAACCGGCAATCGTGCCGATCACGTCCGTGGTCGAATCCACCACCACGAGCGCCTGCTGCCCGCCGGACCCGTCCTCGCGGACGGTGAGACCGTTCGACGTGAGGGCACTGCGCAGCGCGTCCAGCTGCGGACTGCGGACCCGCACCGTCGATTCCGACGACTTGCTCACGAATTCCGACACGGTGGTGTCGGCGATGAGCCGGCCTCGGCCGATCACGACGAGATGTTCTGCGGTCACAGCCATCTCGGACAGCAGATGGCTCGACACCAGCACGGTACGGCCCTCGGCCGCAAGGCGTTGCATGAATTTGCGGATCCAGACGATGCCCTCCGGGTCGAGGCCGTTCACCGGCTCGTCGAAGAGGAGCACCCGGGGGTCGCCGAGCAGGGTCGCGGCCAGACCGAGACGCTGGGACATGCCGAGCGAGAACCCGCCGGCCTTCTTGCCCGCCACCTCGGTGAGGCCGACGAGATGCAGCACCTCGTCCACCCGGCTCTTCGGAATGGAGTTCGACGCCGCCATCCACTGCAGATGCGCGCGGGCCGAGCGGTTGGGATGTACCCATTTCGCATCCAGCAGCGCGCCCACCGTCCTCAGCGGCTGCACCAGGTCGCGGTAGTGCTTTCCCTCGATGAGCGCGGTACCGGCGGTGGGGCGGTCCAATCCGAGGATCATCCGCATGGTCGTCGACTTGCCCGCGCCGTTCGGGCCGAGGAAGCCGGTGACCATGCCCGGCTTCACGGTGAACGACAGGTCGTCCACCGCCCTCGTGGCACCGAAGGTCTTGGTGAGTCCCTTCACTTCAATCATGGTGAGAAGGATGCCTCAACTACCACGTCCGGGGCGACCCGAGGTCACGACGAGGCCTGTGCCCAGAACCTCTTGGGAATGCGGCCGGCATGGCGCGCCTCGTAGCCTGCCACGACGGCATTGCGCATCGCGGACGCCATGAGGGCCGGGTCCTTCGCCCTGGTCACCGCGGTGGCCAGGAGCACGGCGTCGCACCCCAGTTCCATCGCGAGGGTGGCGTCGCTGGCGGTACCGATACCGGCGTCCAGAATGACCGGCACTCCGGCTCCGTCCACGATCATTTCGATGTTGTGCGGGTTCGCGATGCCGAGACCGGTGCCGATCGGCGATCCGAGCGGCATCACCGCCACGCACCCGACGTCCTCGAGCCTGCGGGCCAGCACCGGATCGTCCGTGGTGTACGGAAGGACGATGAATCCGTCGTCGACCAACCGCTCTGCTGCGCTGACCAATTCGATGGCATCGGGCATCAGCGTCCGCTCGTCGGCAATCACCTCGAGCTTCACCCAGTCCGTTTCGAGCGCCTCACGTGCCAGCTGGGCGGTGAGGACTGCCTCGGCGGCGCCCCGGCAGCCGGCAGTGTTGGGAAGAGGGGCGATGTCGAGCCGCTTCAGCAGGTCGAGCACTCCCGTTCCGCCCGCGGCATCCACACGGCGCATCGCGACGGTGGTCAGTTCGGTGCCCGAGGCCACCAGCGCCTCTTCCAGAACCGCCAGGTTGGCCGCCCCGCCGGTGCCCATGATCAGCCGTGAGCCGAAGGTGCGGCCGGCGATGGTCAGGCCTTCCGTCGTCCCGGTCGCAGACTCAGCCACCCTGCACCGCCGTGAGGATCTCGATCTCCCAGCCGCGGCCGACGGCTTCATCCCACCGGGCCCGCGGGAACACCGCCCCGTTCACCGCGACGGCGATGCCCTTGGCCGGAAGGCTCAGCTCTTCCAGAAGTTGTGACACGGTGATCGGCTCCGCGAACTCGTGATCCTCGCCGTTGACGGTGATGCCGACGGGCACCGCGGCCTGCTGCTCTGTCATCGCTACCTCACTACTCTCTCGAAACGTTCGGGGTCGGCCGTCTTCGCCTCCGCCAGGGAGGATCCCTCCAGCAGTGCCAGGGTGGCGTCGGCCGTGACGGGGGCGAGCAGGATGCCGTTGCGGCCGTGCCCGGTCGACACGACCACCCGGTCGGACACCCGGCCGATGAGGGGCAGGTTGTCGGGTGTCATCGGACGCAATCCAGCCGAGGCCTCGCGCAGTTCGTACTCGCCGATGGCCGGCATCAACTCTTCGGCATCCGCGATGAGATCCCGCACTCCGGCCACCGTGACCTGCGTGTCCTCCCCGGACTCGTGCTGGGTGGCCCCCACGACGATGCCATCGGCCCGGGGCACCAGGTACGCGGGTCTGCCGTGCACACTGCCGCGAATCGTCCGGCCCGGCGCGGGCGTCACCCCGGGGCGGGCCCGCAGACGCAGGATCTCCCCCTTCACCGGGCGGACCGGCAGACCCGGCCAGAGTTTCGGGGAGGCGATCCCCGCGGTCACGACGATCTGATCCGTCTCGAGCGCGCCCAGGTCGTGAACGGCCTCCTCGATCAGCTCCACCCCCGCATCCACGGCACACGTCCGAAGGGCCAGCAGCAGAAGTCGGTTGTCGACCGCCAGCTCGTCCCGGGCCAGCAGCCCCAGCCGCACGCCGCGGCCGAGTACCGGCTCGAGCTCGCGGACCTCGGCGCGTCCCAGGATCTCGAGGTCACGGCCCTGTGCACCCACCCACTCGGCGATCGTGCGCAGATCCTGCGCGTCGGCACTGTCGAGTGCCACCGTCAGAGAACTGGTCGACGTGAACAGCTCCACACCTGCGCCGGCCGCGAGTTCGCTACCGAAGTCGGGCCATCGGTCGAGCGACGCGCTCCCGAGTTCGAGGGCGCTCTCCTCCCCCGGCCATCCCTCGGACAGCGGTGCCAGCATTCCGCCTGCCACCCACGATGCTCCCGAACCGAACGACGGATCGTAGATGCGGACGGACCAGCCATCACGGGCCGCGCGCCAGGCGATCGACAGACCTATCGCTCCGCCTCCGACGACGGATAGTGATCCAGACACTGAAAACTCCCTCACTTCCTGCGCCGGCATGATCCGGGTCAGGTATGACGGTCGGGTTCGGCGTGAACCCCTCTCAGCCCCACGTTCCCGGGACTCCCGTGTTGCACTTTCACCGTAGAGGCTACCGTCATGACCGTGAACATCACGCATCACAGCAACCTCACCGAGCGTCGCCGCCGGCTCGACACGGCGCGCTTGTATCTGTGTACCGACGCGCGGCGTGAGAAAGGCGACCTGGCACAGTTCGCCGAGGCCGCCCTGTCCGGTGGCGTCGACATCATCCAGTTACGCGACAAGGGATCGGCCGGAGAGCGTGAGTTCGGTCCGCTGGACGCAAAGGACGAATTGACGGCCCTGGCAGTGCTGGCGCCTGTCGCACGACGACACGGCGCCCTGCTCGCCGTCAACGACCGCGCCGACCTGGCACTGGCCGCCGGCGCCGACGTGCTTCATCTCGGGCAGGGTGATCTGCCGGTTCATTACGCCCGTGAGGTCGTGGGGCCGAATGTCCTCCTCGGACGCTCCACGCACAACCGCGCGCAGGCGAGCCTCGCGGCGATCGAAGAGGACGTCGACTACTTCTGCACCGGCCCCGTGTGGGCCACGCCCACCAAGCCCGGGCGCAGCGCGTCGGGTATCGACCTGGTGCGCTCGACCGCCGAAGCACAGCCCAATCGCCCCTGGTTCGCCATCGGCGGCATCGACGCGTCGCGTGTGCCCGAGGTCTTGGAGGCGGGAGCCACCCGGATCGTGGTGGTGCGAGCCATCACCGAGGCGCGCGACCCGCAGGCGGCGGCCCGCAGGCTCGCCGAGATGTTGCGAGCGAACGCGTGAGCTATCGCTGATCCAGCCAGCCGTGCACGGTCGAACCCGACACGGCGAGGACGGTGGCGGGCAACTCGTCGATCAGGTCGCGATCATCGGTGACCACGACCGTCACGGTCCCCACCGTCGTTCCGCCACCCGGTTCCCCTGCCTGCCCGGCCGCGGTCCGCGAGTGAAGTATTTCGACTCGCGGTAACCATCCGTAACTTCCGTCCGGAAGGGCGACGGTGCGCGGCAATGCCTTCGACAACTGCGCCAGCGCCTCGTGCGTCCCCAGCACGTCGGACGAGTCCAGCAGTAACCGGACCTCGATGGTGCGCAGCCGTGGCCACCCCGCCTCGAACCCGGGGTGGAGCGGCAGGCTGGCGACATCGGTCTCCCGCACCCACCGCAGTTCGGTGCTCTCGCCGTTCGCGACCGTGGGGAGCGGCCGCTCGGCATCGGCGATCACCGTGGTGTAACTCCACCCGCTCGGGGCACGCATGGTCACCATCTCGGTACGGACCCGGATCGCGGCACTGTCGATGCCGGCCTCTTCGTGCGCCTCCCGGACCGCGGCGTGGGTGGTGCTCTCATGGCTGTCCCGGGCACCGCCCGGCAACGCCCAAGTGCCACCCTGGTGGCTCCACGCCGCCCGGTGCTGCAGCAGAACCGCCGGTGTCTCGTCGGGCAGTGGTGCACGCAGCAGCAGCCCGGCCGCACCGTGCTTGCCCCAATGACGACTTCCGTCCGGCCCGGTTGCCCAGCCGTCACCGTCACCACGCATCGACTACCCCTGTCCGACCTGATCGGTCACCTGCAGTCCTTTCACACTATCCGTTTGACGCGCGCCGGACCCGCCCAGTACACGGGTTCGCCCCGGCGGCCCTCCGGTTCGCAGCAGTACCCGATGCCTGCTTATATGCTCCCCACTGGGTACGGCTCTATCAACGAGGGGGTGCGACGTGGTGGTCCGTGACACGCCGTCGATCGAACCCCAGGGTAGCCCGGCGTTGTCCGCCGTCACGGGCGGCGATGTCGATCCCTCGGTGGCGCGCCGGAGGGAGCTGCACGCGTTCCTGGTTTCCACTCCCGCCAAGCTCACCGGCCTGGGCGCCGTACTCGTTCTTCTCGCTCTCACAGCCGGGCTGGTTGCGGCCTCCACAGCGAATTCGAGGCAGGCCACACTCGACCGGATCCTGGCCGAGACCGAGCCGCTGTCCTACTCCGCGCAGGACCTCTACAGCGCACTGTCGGTGGCGGACGCGGCTGCCACGAGCGCCTTCATCTCCGGTGGACTGGAACCGGCCGAACTCCGCGACAGGTACACCCAGGCTGTCGGCATGGCATCGGCCGACATCGTCTATGCCTCGGGGGGACTCGACCCCAGCGATGCCGAAAGCAGGCGCCTGCTCGCCTCCATCTCCACGGATCTCACCGTGTATGCCGGAATCGTCGAGACCGCGCGCGCCAACAATCGGACGGGCAACCCGGTGGGGGCGGCCTACCTCAGCGAGGCCTCCACGCTGATGCAGAACAACCTGCTGCCGATGGCGCAGCGACTGCACTCCCAGCAGGAGGCGTACGTCGCGTCCACGCAGCAGGGCTATTCGCGGCCACCGTGGTTGTCGCTGATCCTGATACTTCTCTCTCTGCTCGCCCTGCTCTTCGCGCAGTTCATGATCGCCAGGCTGAGCCGGCGCACCCTCAACCTCGGGCTCATACTGGCCTCGGCGTCCACGGCGATTCTTCTGGCGTGGATGCTGGCGGCTGGGTTGATCTCGTCTCGCGAGACGTCCCGGGCACTTGCGCAGGGCGCCCAGCCGATGCACGAGCTGACGACCGCGCGCATCGTGGCGCAGCAGGCCCGCACGGTGGAGACCCTCGAGCTCGTGCGCCGCGACTCCAACGGTGACTACGACATGGTGTTCGCAGACAAGTCCGGGCGCCTCGCCGAACTCCTCGCGAATTATCCCCGGGACAGGAACCACGAGGTGGGAGTCGAGCAGGCGGCGCTGGCCCGCGAAGCAGGCGAGCGCTGGTCGGCCGCCCATGAGCGGATGAACACCGTCCTCGGCACCGGTGATTTCGTTGGGGCGGCGACGATCGCGATCGGTCCGGGACCGTCGGATTCGGCGGCCCAGTTCACCGCCGTCGACGACGCGCTCACCGAGGGTATCGGTGCCGCCCGGGACCATCTGCGTTCGGACGTCTCGTCGGCGTCCGCGGTACTCACCGCGCTCGGTGCGGGTGCGCTCGCGCTCACCTTGATCGCGTTCGCCGGAATTATCATCGGCTTGTGGCCTCGACTGCGGGAGTACCAGTGAGGCGCCTGCGAACCGCGTTGCTCTTACTCGCGGTCGTGACGGTGCTCGGCGGGTGCGCCCAGGAGCCGGCACCGGAACACGTGGGCGCGCCCAGCATCTCGTATACCGAGCCTCCACTGCCGGCCGCTGCCACCATGGCGCCCGCGACGGGCGGGACGACGTCTCCGGCGCCCGGGAACGACTGCGGCGATCCCACGGCCAGCTTGCGTCCCTTCCCGGATACCGAGCCTCCTCCGCCGATGCCCGGGGTCGACGAGATCCGCGCGCGGGGCCGGCTCGTCGTCGGTCTCGACACGGGCAGCAACCTCATGAGTTTCCGTGACCCCACCTCCGGAGCGATCACGGGCTTCGACGTCGACATCGCCCGGGAAGTCGCACGTGATCTGTTCGGCGATCCGGACCGAATCGAGTACCACGTCCTCACGTCGGCCGATCGTCAGAAGGCTCTCGAGAAGTCGTCGGTGGACATCGTGGCGAAGACCATGACCATCACCTGCGATCGACGTGAACATGTGGCGTTCTCCTCCGAGTATCTCGAGGCGCGGCAACGGGTCCTCGTCGTCAAGGGATCGCCCATCCGCAGCGCCGCGGACCTCGGCGGCAAACGTGTGTGCGCTGCGCGCGGCACCACGTCGCTGATGCGGTTGCAGCAGACGGTGCCCACCGCGAGCATCCTCACCGTGCCCATGTGGTCGGACTGCCTGGTGGTGCTCCAGCAACGGCAGGTCGATGCGGTGAGCACCGATGACACCATCCTGGCCGGTCTCGTCTCCCAGGACCCCTACCTCGAGATCGTCGGGCCCGGGATGGGCTCGGAACCGTACGGGATCGGAATCACCAAGACGAAGGACGATCTCGTCCGGTTCGTCAACGGAACACTCGAACGGATCCGCCGCGACGGAACCTGGACCCGTCTCTACGATCGGTGGTTGTCGATGCTGGGGCCGGCCCCCGCTCCGCCGACCGCCGTCTACCGGGACTGAGGGGGAGTGATGTCACGGCACAGCGAACCCCCCGATTCCGGGGACGAGGATCAGGCCACGCAGGCGGTACCCGCGGGCAAGAGCGGGGAGGAGGGGCAGACGTCCCGGCCTTCGGTGGGTTCCGGTACCGGTCGCTCCACCCGCGCCCCACTGAGCCGGTCCGGACGGCGTCTTCGTCTGGGCGGCGGTCTCGTCGAGGTCCCGGTCGTGGAGACACTGGATCCGACGTCGGCCGTCATGACCGATCCCACCGTTCCGGAGGCCAAGCGCTTCTGCTGGAAATGTGGCAACCCGGTGGGACGTACCAGCGCCACCTCCGAGGGAACCGAGTTCGGCGCATGCCCCAACTGCGGAACGATGTTCGACTTCCGTCCGCTCCTCGAACGCGGCGATCTGGTAGCCAGGCAGTATGAGGTGCAAGGGTGCATCGCACACGGCGGGCTCGGTTGGATCTATCTGGCCATCGACCGTAACGTCAGCGATCGATGGGTGGTCCTCAAGGGGTTGCTGCACTTCGGGGACGCCGAGGCACAGGCGGTGGCGGTGGCCGAACGCCAGTTCCTCGCCGAGATGTCCCACCCGAGCATCGTGAAGATCTACAACTTCGTGGAGCATCCCGGGGCCGACGGCACCCCGATGGGCTACATCGTCATGGAGTACGTGGGCGGTCATTCGCTCCGCGACATCCTGTCGACCCACGCACGACCCGAGCGGTTGCCGATCGAACAGGCCATCGGGTACGTACTCGAGATCCTTCCCGCGCTGGCCTATCTCCATTCCACCGGGCTGGTCTACAACGATCTGAAGCCCGACAACGTGATGGTGACCGAGGACGCGCTGAAACTGATCGACCTCGGGGCGGTCTCGGGGATCGAGGACTACGGCTATCTGTACGGCACGCCCGGCTACCAGGCACCGGAGATCATCAAGACCGGACCGACCGTCGCATCCGATATCTACACGGTGGGACGCACACTGGCAGTTCTGGCCCTGGACATGCCCTCGGAGCGAGGCCGCTACCTCGACGGTCTGCCCGACCCGGAACAGGCTCCACTGCTCGGTGAATACGAGTTCTTCCATCGGCTGCTGTTGCGCGCCACCCACCCTGATCCCACGCAGCGCTTCAGCTCCGCGGAGGAGATGTCCGGACAGCTCACCGGCGTGTTACGGGAGATCCTGGCCCAGCAGACCGGCGAGGAGCATCCCGGCCTGTCCACGGTGTTCAGCAGGCAGCGAACCACTTTCGGCACCGATGAGGCCGTGGACCAGACCGACGTCTACGTCGACGGCATCGAACGCGACATGGATCTGGATCCGCGGTCGGTGGCGCAGGCACTGGCCGTCCCGCTGATCGATCCGACCGACCCGAGCGCTCCTCTGCTCGCAGCGGCGGTGCACAGCGAGCCGCAGCAGACCCTGGAATCGATCCGGCATGCGCGGGCGGGTGGCATCGAGCGGACGGACTCCAGCCCGGACGTGTCGTTCTCGCGTGAACTCGCGCTCGCCGAGGTCAAGGCCCACCTCGATCTGGGTGACGCGGACACCGCGGTCGACCTGCTGGGGAAGCTGGAGAAGGACGGGGACACGCACTGGCGGATCGACTGGTACGCGGGCCTCGCGACCTTGCAGACCGGCGAGTTCGAGGCGTCCTTCTCCCATTTCGAGGCGGTGCTGCAGGCCCTGCCCGGTGAGAGCGCCCCGAAGCTCGCCCTGGCCGTCACCGCCGAGCTGATCCTGCAGCACTGGGAAAGTTCCGATCCCCACCAGTGGCGGTCGTTCGCCGAGAACTACTACCGGACGGTGTGGCGCACCGACCACACCACGGTGAGTGCGGCGTTCGGGCTGGCCCGGCAACTCACGCACCGTCGGGATCTGCCCGGTGCCACCGCGGCCCTCGATCAGGTTCCCGCCAGTTCACGGCACTTCTCGATGGCGCGCATGACCAGCGTGCTCATCCTGCTGTCCGGTCGGCCGATCGAGGAAATCGACGAGGCGGCGTTACGGGAGGCGGCTCGGCGCGTCGAGGCACTCGGCCCCGATGAGAGCCGGGCCCTCCAGATGCGGACACTCGTTCTCGGCACCGCACTCGACTGGTTGCGCACCGGGCACCGGTCGACGACGGAACTCCTGCCCATCCTGGGAGTCCCGTTCACCGAGCGGGGTCTGCGGAAGGGAACCGAGGCCGGATTGCGGGCTCTCGCGCGCAGCGCCCCCGAACGCACCCACCGCTACACGTTGGTGGATCTCGCCAACATGATCCGGCCGAAGAGCCTGATCTAGGGTTGGTCGCATGCCGACTCAGATTCCGGCATCCACCAATTGGGCGGCGGCGCGGGCGATCGCGAGTTCCTCGTTGGTGGGAACGACGAGAACCTCGACGTCGGAATCGGCCGCGGAGATCCGGCGGGCGCCACGCTCCGGCGACTCGTTGCGCACCTCGTCCACGACGATTCCGAGTCGTCTCAACCCTGCCAGGCTGTCGCGCCGGACGTCGATGTTGTTCTCGCCCACCCCACCGGTGAAAGTGATGACATCGACTCCGCCCAATTCCAGCAGGTACGCGCCGATGTATTTGCGCAGCCGATGGACGTACACATCGTAGGCGAGGGCAGCGTCCCGGTCCCCTTCCGCGACGAGCTCGAGCAGAGCCCGGAAGTCGTTGACGCCGGACATGCCCTTCAGCCCGGAGTGCCGGTTCAGGAGGTCGTCGATCCGGTCGACGCTCATGTCCCCGCTGCGGCTGAGGTGCAGCAGGACTCCGGGGTCGATGTCGCCGCACCGCGTGCCCATCACCAGGCCCTCGAGCGGTGTGAGACCCATGCTCGTATCGATTGCCCGGCCACCACGAATCGCGGACGCGGAGGCGCCGTTCCCGAGATGCAGCACGATCTGGTTCAGTTCCGACAGGTCACGCCCGAGGAACTCGGCCGCCCGTTCGGACACGTACTGGTGGGAGGTGCCGTGAAAGCCGTACCGCCGGATGTCGTAGTCGTCCGCCACCTGCCGGTCGATGGCATAGGTAGCCGCTTCGGCGGGGAGCGTGTGGAAGAACGCGGTGTCGAAGACACCCACGTGCGGGATGTCGGGCAGTTCCTCCCGGGCCACCTCGATGCCGATCACGTTGGCCGGATTGTGCAGCGGAGCGAGGCTCGAAAGATCCGAAATTGCCTGTGCAACAGCATCGTCGATGAGGGTGGGCTGATAGAAGATCTTTCCGCCGTGCACGATGCGATGTCCGACCGCGACGATACCGGCCTCGTGCATGGGGCGGCCGACCTCCTCGACGATCTCCGTCACCATCTTCAGCCCCGCGCGGTGATCGGGAATGGTGACATGACGTTCCTCGTCGCCGGTGCGGTGGTGGTAGACGATGCGCCCCTCGGGTTCCGCGATTCGCTCGATAAGCCCGGTGACGAAGGATTCCCCGGTGACGGGATGAATCAGCTGGAACTTGATCGAGGACGAACCCGAATTGATGACCAGCACCGAACCCTCGGTGCCGGCGCTCCCCTCGGTGCCGGTGCTTACGGTGCCCATACTCATCGTCATGCCCCTCCCTCTCGAGGCGCCTGCGCCTGGATGGCTGTGATCGCCACGGTGTTCACGATGTCCTCGACCAGCGCCCCGCGGGAGAGATCGTTGACCGGCCTGTTCAGCCCCTGCAGCACCGGGCCGACCGCTACCGCACCGGCACTGCGCTGCACAGCCTTGTATGTGTTGTTGCCGGTATTGAGGTCGGGGAAGATGAAGACCGTAGCCTTTCCCGCCACCTCGGAGTAGGGCATCTTCTTGTCCGCAACACTCTGCTCGACGGCGGCATCGTATTGAATGGGGCCCTCCACCAACAGGTCCGGTCGTCGTTCACGGACCAGAGCGGTCGCCGTCCGCACCTTGTCGACGTCGGCGCCGCTGCCCGAATCGCCGGTGGAGTACGACAACATCGCGATGCGCGGCTCGATGCCGAACTGTGCGGCCGTCTGCGCCGAGGAGATCGCGATATCCGCCAACTGTTCCGCGCTGGGGTCGGGCACCACCGCGCAGTCGCCGTAGGCGAGCACACGATCGGACAGGCACATGAGGAAGATACTCGACACCGTGGACACCCCGGGCTGCGTCTTGATGATCTCCAGCGACGGCCGAATGGTGTGGGCGGTGGTGTGGGCCGCGCCGGACACCATGCCGTCCGCAATTCCCGTGTGTACCATCATCGTTCCGAAGTACGAAATGTCGGCAAGCACCTCGCGGGCCCGATCGACGGTCACACCCTTGTGCGCCCTCAGCCGGGCATACTCCTCGGCGAAAGCTGCTGTGTACTCGGAGGTTCGAGGTTCGAGCACCTGGGTATCGCCCAGGTCGACCCCGAGTTCGGCCGCACGGCGACGCACCTGCGCCTCGTCCCCGAGGATGGTCAGGTCGGCCACCCGGCGCTGCAGCAGGCGCCCCGCCGCCCGAAGGATGCGATCGTCGTCACCCTCGGGAAGAACGATGTGCTTGCGATCGGCCCGTGCGCGCTCGATGAGCTGATACTCGAACATCTGCGGAGTGACCACCGAGGGAATGGGAAGCTTCAATCGGGCCAGTAGGGCGCTGCCGTCCACGTGCTGTTCCATGAGGCCGAGGGCGGTGTCGATCTTGCGCTGGGAGCCCACCGCCACCCGGCCCCTCGTCTGCGCGGCAGCGCTGGCCGTATCGAAGGTTCCCATCTCGGTGGTGAGAATCGGCAGGCTGGGTTTGAGGCCGTCCATGAGATCGGCGATTGCCGTGTGCGGCAGTAGCCCACCATTCATGATGATGCCGGTCAACGACGGAAACCCTTCGGCCTCATGCGCATTGACCATAGCCAGGAGGACGTCGGATCGATCTCCCGGCGCGATCACCACCACCCCTTCGGTCACTCGTTCCAGGCAGTGCTCGGCCGTCATGCCGCCCACCATCACACGCAGCGCCTCACGATGGAGCAGTTCGGGATCGCCGCTGTAGAGGGAGCCGCCGATGGCGTGGAGGAGTTCCGCCATCGTGGGGGCACCGAGGATGGGGACCTCCGGCAGGCTCCACGCCGGTACGCCGGTGCCCGCCAGGCTCGCGGCGATCTCCTCGAGATCGTCGGCGGCGCACCTGTTGGCGACGATGGCGAGCAGGTGCGCATGGTGGGCGCCCAGTTCTGCGATACAGACCCCGGCGAGTTGCCTGATCTCCTCGGGGGTGCGACGTGCCCCGCGGAGCGCGAGCAGAACGGGCGCGCCCAGGTTGGCGGCGATCCTCGCGTTGTAGCCGAGCTCGCTGGGGCTGGCGATGTCGGTGTAGTCGCTGCCGATGACGACGACCGCATCGCACCGGTCGGCCATCTCGTGGTACTTCGCGACGATCTCACTGAGCGCCTCGTCCGGGTCGGCGTGCACCTGCTCGTAGGAGACGCCGAGTGATTCCTCGTAGCCGACGTCCGCGGTGGTGTGATCGAGCAGCAGTTCGAGGATGTAATCCGTCTCGTCGGTGGACCGTGCGATGGGGCGGAACACCCCCACCCTGGCCGCCGACGCGCACAGCATCTGCAGGACGCCGAGGGCGATGGTGGATTTGCCGGTGTCCCCCTCGGGTGAGGCGATGTAGATGCTCGAGGGTGCGGAGCGGGCGGGCGGGTTCACTGATGAAGGGGTCGCAGGCGCAGCCATGGACCTCAGCGTATGCGATGAGGTGACGGGCATTCCTCGTGAGTCCGCGGCACGGTACGGGCCCGTTCAGGCCTCGGTGACGGCAGAACGTCGCGACGCCTGCGCAAGCACCTGCGGGCCGGTGACCAGCGCCCTCTTCCAAGGCGCCACGCCATCGATCTCCACCTGAATCGACAGACTCAGCACGGTCCGGATCAACACGATCATTCCGAGGACCGCCGCATCCGTCAGCGACGGTTCGGAGGTCACGGTCTTCACCAGGTCCGCGGCGACCAGAATCTCCAGGCCGAGCAGGATCACCCCGCCGAGCGACTCCCGCAACGTCTTGAATGCTCGGGTGCCGTCACGAGAGTTCTTCCATGCACGTCCGGCGAGCACGAACGCAAGAATGAAACCCACCACGATTGCCACGACCCCGAGTACCTCGAGGAAGTCGGTGACCAATACGAAGAACCTGACCGTGTCCATGCGTGAAACCTAACCTCACCGCGGGCTCACTGCTCTTCGAGAACGGCGAGAACTGCGGCGACGATGTCGGTTTCGGCTGCGGGTTTGTCGATGCCGAGGTCGGAGAGCACGCCGGTGCCGGCCTCGAATTCCAGGAGGGCGAGCAGGATGTGCTCGGTACCGATGTAGTTGTGCCCCAATCTCAACGCCTCGCGGAACGTGAGTTCCAGAACTTTGCGTGCCTGTGGGTCGTACGGAATGAGGTCGGGTAGTGCGGGCACCGCCGGCGCCAGCGTCTCGAGCACGGCGTCCCGGACCGTGGTGAGCAGGACCCCCTGGGCGACGATGGCTTTCGCGCCCAGCGAATCGGGCTCGCCGAGTAGACCCAGCAGGAGATGTTCGGGTTGGATCGTCGCGTTGCCCGCCGCCCGGGCCTCGTTCTGAGCAGCCATCACGGCATTCCTGGCCCGCTGGGTGAATCGGGCGAATCCCTGGCTGGGATCGAGGTCTGGAGCTTCACCCGACGCCTTGGGTACGAAACGTTTCTGCACTGCCTGTTTGGTGACCCCCATGCTCTTGCCGATGTCCGTCCAGGACGCGCCCGATCGTCGCGCCTGGTCGACGAAATGTCCGATCAGATGATCGGCCACATCGCCCAGGTGACCCGCTGCCACCACGGCATCGGTCAGTTGCTCGAGCGGGTCGGTGCGCGCCTTGTTGATGGCGTCGATGAGATCGTCGAGGCGAACGGGGTTGCTCATACGGGTAGGTTCCGGCATGAGTCAACCATAGGTTGACGACAGTGGGATCGTCAACCCCCAGTTGTCGATTGATTCATGGTTTCGGTAAGGACTTCCTCGCCGCCGTCGTCGGCTCAGGCCAATGCGCGCAGCCGCGGTGCGAGGTCGCGCTCGAACAGTTCCAGGAACCGCTTCTGATCATGACCGGGTGCGTGGAAGACGAGATGGTTCAGCCCCGCATCCACGTACGGCTTCACTTGCTCGAGCACCGCATCCGGATCCGACGCCACGATCCACCGCTTCGCGACCTGTTCGATCGGCAACGCATCCGCTGCTTTCTCCATCTCGATCGGGTCATCGATCGAATGCTTCTGCTCCGGCGTGAGCGACAACGGTGCCCAGAACCGGGTGTTCTCCAAGGCCAGGTCGGGGTCGGTGTCGTACGAAATCTTGATCTCGATCATCTTGTCGATGTCCGCCACGTCACGCTCGGCCTTGCCGGCACCCTCGGCGACCGCGGGCATGAGCTTGTCGGTATACAGTTCCATCCCCTTGCCGGACGTGCAGATGAATCCGTCGCCACTGCGACCGGCGTACCGGGCCACCACCGGACCGCCCGCCGCGATGTACACCGGAATGCCACCCTCGGGCACGTCGTAGATCGATGCTCCCTTGGTGGTGAAATACTCCCCCTCGAAGTCGACCCGGTCGCCCAGCCAGAGTTCCCGCATCAACCGCACGGATTCCCGCAACCGGGCGAATCGCTCCTTGAACTCCGGCCACTCACCCGCGTACCCGGTGGCGATCTCGTTGAGTGCCTCACCGGTACCCACACCCAGCATCACCCGACCCGGGTACAGGCACCCCATCGTGGCGAAGGCCTGCGCGATCACCGCCGGGTTGTACCGGAACGTCGGGGTGAGCACCGACGTGCCCAGCTGCAACCGCTCCGTGCGCTCACCGACCGCCGTCATCCACGCAAGCGAGAACGGCGCATGACCACCCTCGTGCCGCCACGGCTGAAAATGATCCGACACCGTCGCCGAGTCCATGCCGTGTGCCTCTGCCAACACACCCAGCTCCACCAACTCCCGCGGACCGAACTGCTCCGCAGACGCCTTGTAACCGAGCTTGAGTTCGTGGGCCACCGTGCACTCCTTCGTCTTCACGTCCGGTTCGCGACATGCAAACCTTTCCTGCACATTCTTTCCTGCACACTAGAGCGCGGCCACCACACTGGCGACAGCCGCCGCACATGCCACGCCCGCCAGCACGACCGCGAAGATCCACAGTTCGCGCGGGGGCGGCATCGACGACCCGTCTCTGAGTGCCCGTTCCACCTGCATCCACCGCCTCATTCCGACCAGAGAGGCGGCAGCCGCGAGACCGATGAGGGTCAACCCGAGCGTGACTCGCACCCATTCCGTACTGAAGTCGGGAACGAGATTGATGATCGCGATCCCGCCCGCGAGCAGGGCGAGCGAACTTCGCATCCAGGCGAGAAACGTCCGTTCGCTGGCGAGGGTGAAGCGCTCGTCGGGCCGGTCGCTGTCCGTCACCGAATCATCTTGACACCGGTTCGACGGAACCGCAGCAGTCAGGTATCCGTCCGTCCTACATTGGGAACACCGGCCACAGCCAGGGGGCGATATGCGACCGTTCGAAGTTCTGCGATGGGCCACCGTGCTGCGGGCACTGGGAGTGGTGTTCTTCCTTCTCTCGGCGAGTGTCACGTCGACGGTGCTGTTACAGCCCGGCCCCGCCTCCGCCGAGTCACGCATCACCCGCATCGACGTGTACTCGCCGTCGATGGACCGCTGGGTGGCCAACGACGTCATCTCGCCGGCATCGGGCGGGCCCGCACCCACCTTCTTTCTCCTCACCGGGATAGGTGGCGGTTCGGACGGTATCTCGTGGTTCAACAACACGGGTGTGCGCGGTTTCTTCGCCGACAAACACGTCAATGTGGTGATGCCGATCGGCGGCCAGTACAGCATGTACACCGACTGGCGTTCGGACGATCCGGTGCTCGGCCGCAACCGGTGGCAGACGTATCTGACGCAGGAGTTGCCCGCGGTCATCAACAGCCGGTTCGGGACGACGGGCGTCAACGCGATCGGCGGGGTGTCGATGGCCGGTAGCGCGGTGCTCGATCTCGCCGTCCAGGCCCCCGGTTTCTACCGCGCGGTCGGGTCGTACAGCGGATGCGCGGCAACGAGCGGGGTACTCGGGCAGACGATGGTGCGCTCCATGGTGGAACTACGCGGGGGTGGCAACGCCGCCAACATGTGGGGATCGGTCGCGGATCCACTGTGGCGCGCCCACGACCCGATGGCGAACGCCGAACGATTGCGTGGCACAGCGCTCTTCGTGTCGAGTGGCAACGGTCTACCCGGCCCGATCGACAACCATGATCCGATCCTGGTGGTTCCCCAGACCCTCGGCGGCAGCGTGGTCGAGATGGTCACCAACGTGTGTGCGGTCGCGTTCCAGTCACGACTGCACACGCTGGGCATTCCCGCCACCTTCAGCTACGTGTCCCAGGGCACCCACTCGTGGGGACTGTTCGAGACCGAGCTCCGCGATTCGTGGCCGGTGATCAGTGAGGCGATCGGCGCCTGAGGTACCGGTCCAGTATCGGGCCGATGAAGGCACATGCCCCCGGGCCCGTCATCCGGAGGTGGTCGCAGTCCACCGTGTACTCGGTGATGGTGCCCGTGATGCCGGTTTGCCACACACTCGGTGACGGCCTCTCCTCCTCCCCGGGGGCAGACTCCCCGGCGCGGAAGAACAGGAGGTCGCCGTCGAAGACACCGGGGTGGTACCCGGCCGACATGGAAGTCAGGTTGCGCAGGCCCTTGCCGATCCGATCGAGCAGCAGCGCGGTGTCGCCGCCGAACGACTCGGCCAGCACTCGATCGAGCCGACCCTCGTCGAATTCGACGCCCAGCCCGCGCAGCCAGCTCTCGGCGTCGACCTCGGTGTCGTCGTGCACACCTTCCGCCACGTAGCTGTCCATCATCGCGACGGTGGCCACGTCCTGACCTGCTCGACGTAGTTCGACGCCCATGGCGTGGGCCAGGACGCCGCCGAACGACCAGCCGAGGAGGTGGTAGGGGCCGTCCGGTTGGATCCGGCGGATCTCGTCCGCGTAGTGCCGCGCCAGCTGCTCGACGGAGTCGAACGAGGGTCCGCCGCTCAGAATCGGCAATTGCAGACCGTAGGCGGGACGGTCGGGCGCCAGGTACCGGATCAGTCCCGAGTATCCGAGCGCCAGACCACCGGCCGGGTGGATGCAGAACAGCGCGGGCACATCACCGCCGGTCCGGAAGGGGAACACGACACTGAGGGTCTCGTCCGTGTCAGTGCCGTCATTGCCCGGTTTCGCGATGCGACGGGCCAGCGCGGCGGCCGTGGGATGACGGAAGATCCACTGGACCGGGATGTCCTGACCGAAACGGTCGCGGAGGGCAGCCGCCACTGTCGTGGCGGCGAGCGAACTGCCCCCCAGATCGAAGAAGTTGTCGTCCACGCCCACCCGGTCGACAGACAGGACCGCACCGAACGTTTCCGCGACCGCTACCTCGAACTCGGTGCGGGGAGCGTGGAACTCGCGATCTGCGATCACCGGAGCGGGCAAACCGGCGCGATCGAGCTTGCCACTCGGATCGAGCGGTAGTCGGTTCATCACCACGATCTGTGCGGGAACCATGGACGGCGGGAGTTGGTCTCGGGCCCATCGCATCACACTGTCTTTCAACACACTGTCTTTCATCACACTGTCTTTCATCACGCTGCCGGTGTGGGGACTCACAGCGACCTCCGGGACCACGTATCCCACCAGGACGGGCCCGCCGGCGCCTTCCCGCACGGCCACCGCGGCCCGCACCACACCGTCACATCGGGCGAGGACCGTCTCGATGTCACCGAGTTCCACGCGCTGCCCGCGGATCTTGACCTGAAGATCGTTGCGCCCCCAGAACTCGAGTTCACCGCTCCGGGTCCAGCGGACGAGATCGCCGGTTCGATACATCCGCGACGCCTGCGGGCCGACGGGATTCGCGACGAAGCGTGCCGCGGTGGTTGCCGCACGACGGTGAGAACCCCGCGCCAACCCGGGTCCTGCGATGAACAGTTCACCGAGCACCCCTTCCGGCACCGGCCGCAACGCGCTGTCGAGAACGAGAAGGTCGAACCCGATCGCCGGGCCGCCGAGAGTCACCGCCCCATCCGGCGACAGCGGAGCGCTGACCGTCACCTGCACTGTTGCTTCGGTGGGACCGTAGGCATCGAACACCCGACAGTGGTTCGCCCAGCGTGCGGCGAGCGCGGGCGGGAACCGCTCCCCTGCGACCACCAGCACCCGTAGGGAGCCGAGACCGTCCGGTTCGAGTGTGTCCAACACGGACGGTGTCATGAAGGCGTGGGTGACGCGCTCGGCCTCCAGCAGCGCCGCCAGCTCGGCCCCGCCGTACACGGACGGTGGGACGATCACGAGGGTCGCACCCACCCCGAACGCCAGCAGGAGTTCGAACACGGACGCATCGAAACTCGGTGACGTCGCATGGGACACCCTGGCGCGCGGCGACGAGTCGAAGCGGCCTATCTGCTCTGCAACCAGGTCGGCCAGCCCGGTATGGGTCACCACCACGCCTTTCGGAGCTCCCGTCGTTCCCGACGTGTACATCAGATATGCCGGATGCTCACCGCGCAGCGGGGTGAGGCGGTCGGTATCGCGTACGGGATCAGCAGAGAGTTCCCGGCCGAGTGCAGGATCGTCGAGCAGTACCCAGTCGGCGGTATCCGGCAGGTGGTCCTCATGGCCGCGGACCGTGAGGCCGAGTACCGGCCCCGAATCGGTGATCATCGCGGACATGCGGGAAACCGGAAGATTCGGGTCGACGGGCAGGAACGCGGCACCCGACTTGGCAACCGCCCACACCGCGAGGACCGACTCGATCGAACGGGGTATTGCCACTGCGACAAAAGTGTCCGGGCCAGCGCCGCGGCTGATCAGCAGCCGGGCAAGCCGATTCGACCGCTTGTCGAGTTCGCGGTAGGACAGTTCGGTACCCGCGAAGGACAGAGCGCTCGCATCAGGATCGCACGCGACTCCCGATTCGAGGATCTCCGGGAGCAATCGGATGGGCACGGCCGGGAGTCCACGGACCGGGGCCAGCCCGGCGCGCTCGACACGATCGAGTATGTCGAAATCTGCGACGCGAAGGGACGGGTCGGCCACTGCCACTTCGAGGACCTTCAGAAAGCGCTCCGCAATCCGCTCGACCGTTCCTGTATCGAACAGGTCTGTCGCGTAGGCGATTCCGGCGCTCATTCCGGCCGGGGTGCCGTCGTCCCCGTAGTCCTCCGACAACGTCAGCTGCAGATCGAAAATAGAGGTCGTCGGTCCGAGATCGACGCCCTCGATCGTCAGACCCGGGAGTCGCAGTGACGGTAGCTCGGTGTTCTGGAACTCGAGCATGACCTGGAAGAGCGGTGCATGCGCCGTCGAACGCGGCGGGTCCAGCAGTTCGACTACTTTCTCGAACGGCACGTCCGCGTGCGTATAGGCGCCCAGGTCCACCTCTCGCGCCTGTTCGAGCAGGTCGACGAACGAGAGTCGCGGAGACACCCGCAGGCGCAGCACCACCGTATTGACGAACATCCCCACGACGTTGTCGAGTGCGGCCTCACCCCGTCCCCCCACCGGAGTGCCGACGGCGATGTCGTCCGACCCGGAGATCATGGCCAGAAGAGTCGCGAAGGCAGCATGCGCCACCATGAATACGGTCGCACGATGTTCGGACGCCACCTCCGTTACTCGCCGATGCAGATCGGCGTCGATCGCGAATGCCACACGGGCACCGGAAGGTGAGCGCTCCTGCTGCCGCGCCCGATCGACCGGAAGTTCCAGTACCGCGGGAAGACCCGCGAGAGTTCCACGCCAGTAGCCCAGCTGCCGAGAGAGAACGGAATCCGGGTCGGTCTCGGACCCGAGCATCTCCCGTTGCCAGAGGGTGTAGTCGGTGTACTGCAACTGCGGACGCCACCTCGGTGCTCGCCCACCGATCCGCGCGGAGTACGCGGCCATCACGTCCCGCGCCAATGGCATCATCGACGCGCCGTCCGCCGCGATGTGGTGCACCACGACGCACAGCACCCACTGCTCTCCACCCAGCGCGAAGATCCGCGCCCGCAGCGGCACCTGCTTGGTCAGGTCGATGCGGGCGGCGGTGAAACCGTGTATCTGCGAGGCGAGTTCGGGCTCCGGGATCTGCACGACGGTCAAGCCCGGCACATCCTGAGCGGACGTTACCCGCTGGATCGGTTCACCGTCCGCCACCGGAAAAATGGTGCGTAACGATTCGTGCCGGCGCACCACGTCGAGGAAGGCGGCTCGGAGCGCGTCCTCGTCGAGCGCGCCGGCCAGGCGGAAGGCCATGGCGATGTTGTAGGCGGGCGACGACGGGTCGAACCGGTTGAGGAACCAGATGCGCGTCTGCGCCGCCGACAGCGGGACTCGCTCGGGACGTGGTGTCCTCGGCACCAGCCGGGGCCGGCCTCGAGCGGCGGGACGTGCGGCCCGTGCCGCGAATGCGCCCACCGTGGAGGCGTCGAACAGGTCTCGCACTCCCACATCCGTACCGAGTGCCGCGCCGACCCGTGCCACCACACGGGTCGCTGTGAGGGAGTTACCACCCAGTGCGAAGAAGTCGTCGTCGACGCTCACCCGGTCTCGGCCCAGCACCTGCGCGAACACTTCGGCGACGGTGGTCTCGAACGGCGTACTCGGTGCCCGGAACCGTGCCGGTGACGCGGCCGGCGCAGGGAGTGCCGCGCGATCGATCTTGCCGCTCGCTGTCCGCGGCAAAGAGTCCAGAACGAGTACGGCCGACGGCACCATGTGGCTCGGGAGGACCGCACCGAGACACCGGGTGATCTCCGCGGGCTCGAGAATGCACCCCGCCTCCGGAACCGCATAGGCGACGAGGCGGTCCGTGCGCACCGCCGCCACCGCCTGCGCGATGCCGGCACATCCCCGCAGTGCGGCTTCCACTTCGCCGAGTTCGATCCGCTGCCCGCGGATCTTCACCTGGAAGTCGCTGCGTCCCAGGTCTTCCAACGTCAAGTCCGGGCCCCACCGGACGAGGTCGCCGGTGCGGTA
>NZ_JBAQEO010000129.1:0-2119 GCF_049286785.1 Rhodococcus sp. (in: high G+C Gram-positive bacteria)
CGACGTCGGCGGGAAACACCCTGGTCAGCAACCCTACCGACACTAGATCCGACAGCCGACGATCCGACTCCGGCTTCACCCATCCACTACGCGGCACGCCGACACGATACCGCACAACCCTCTAACCGAACGGTATTGCGCCTAGTGCAGCGGCCTTCTGATCGGCGAGTGGTCAGAAGTGCTGCGCATAAACACTTCCTGACCAGCGCCGTCCCGTTGGGCGGTCCGCTGATAGATTCCGAGTTTCGGGCCGGATGCCCCGTTGGGGATGGGCATCGTGCTGCCGTCCATCGCGGAGTAGGCGATGGGAGAACGAAACGCGGGTGACCCTAGCGGGAGTTTCCTAGATAGCTGTGGCTTCGGTGCGATTAGCGCTGGTGGGAGCTGGTTTTGGTGTGGTCGGGGTGTATTACCTAAGTCGGTGGCGGCCGGTCATCGGGTGGGTGCGTAGCGGTCGATGCCGAACAGCCGGGCCAGTTGTTCGGCGGTGTCGCTGTGGTCGGTGAGCATTCGTTGGGCGCGGGGGCGACCTTTGGTGCCGTCGTGGTAGAGCAACACCGTTTCCTCGATGCCGGCCAGCTCGGCGAGCAACTCACGCACCGACAGCTGCAATCCGGCATCGGCGGCGTCGCGGCGCATCAGGTGCGCGATGGTCAGGGCAAGGACGCTGTAGAAGACATGGACGCGGATCTTCTGGTCGGTCCAGTGGTGCATCGGGGAGAACGAAATCACCTGGGGGTCTTTGAGCTGCCGGAACCCGGACTCGATGTCGGACTGGGATCGGTAGGCGGCGATCACGCGGGCGACCGGCCAGTCGGTGCGGTTGGTGAACAGGATCCGCTTGCCGAACATCCGGTCCTCGAGTTGTCGGCGGGCGTGGCGGTCGGTGCGGTACCGCAACCGCAGCTCCGCCGCGGTGGTGCCGGTGAGGGTGACGGTGAGCACCTCGGCGACCCACCGCGGCGCGCAGATCTGCTCGATCTCGCGCTCCACGGCCGCCCGGTCGCGGCGGGTGCGCCCGCGGGCCAGGCGCACCTGCAGGGCGCCGAGCCGGTCGCGGGCCTTGTCGAGGGTCTGGTCGAATCCGCGGGACTGGGCGGCGTGCAGCGACGCCGAGTGGGTCACAATCGCCCGCCGCCGGACCCCGAGGGCGTCGACCTCGGTGTCGTAGGCGCGCATCCCGGGCAGTCGGGGATCGTCGACCCGGTGGTAGGCCTCAACGGGCACGGTCAGCAGGGCCGGGTGATCCGAGGGCGGCAGGGAGCCGACGAACCCGATCCGCGCCGCCTCGATGTGGGCGTGGTTCGCGGCCGAGTTCTGCCCGGCGTCGTAGACGATCGTGGCCCCCTCGATGCCGGCGGCGACGCTGCGGTAGCGGTCGACGAGATCGTCGATCACCCCGGGGAACTGGGTCACGTCGGGGCGATCGCCGGGGTAGGGGTGCGAGAGCAGCGGGATACCGCCGTCGGAGGTGATCACCAACGCCAACCCGACCAGGCGCAGGTCGACGCGTTTTTGTTTCGCCTTGCCCCGCTGCGCGATCGGGGCGGCCTCGTTGCCGGAGTCGATGTAGGTGGCGAAATTCGTCATGTCCAGCACCAACGCGGTCAGGTCGAGACCGAACTCGGTGACCATCCGCGCCGACAACGCTCCCTCGATCCGCGCCAGATCGTCGCGGTCGAGACGGTCCATCGCCGACCAGAACTTGCGGTGATCGAGAGACCCGGCCGGCAGTGGGCACCACCGCGGTGCGGCGGTGGAATCCCACCAGGACGCGAACGCCGCCTTCGAGCACGGAGCGACGATCCGGTTCAGCGTGGCCAGCGCAATATAGGTGCCCACCGATACCGCCGCGTCCGAGCGGCGCGGAGCCACCCCATCGATCGCCTCGGCCACGCCGAGACGTTCGAGCACCGACCACACCGCGGCGACATCCCCGAACTTCTTGTGTGCACTGCGCACCGGCGCACCCGCTTGCGCGCCGGCGAGTTTGGCCGTCACCTCCTCCGCGCTGCCCAGGTACTGTTGCGAGACGATGCGCGGTTTACCCTCGACCCGGGCGGACTCGACCAGGTAGTAGTACGTCTTCCCTCCCTGCCGTTTCCCCACGATCGAAGCC
>NZ_JBAQEO010000130.1:0-31557 GCF_049286785.1 Rhodococcus sp. (in: high G+C Gram-positive bacteria)
GCAGTCGGACGGCTATCTGGCGGCGATCAATCTGGGTATCGACGTCTGAAGGGTGTAATCATGGAGAAATGACGACGGCTCAGCGCTCAGGCATCGACCTCACCCACCTCGACACCGGCACCCGTCCGCAGGACGACCTGTTCGTCCACGTCAACGGCGGCTGGATCGACACTTACGAGATTCCCGCCGACCGGGCCATCGACGGCGCGTTCCGGACGCTTTACGACAGGGCGGAGGTCGATGTCCAGAACATCATCGAGGAGGCTGCCGAGTCCGGTGCCGCAGAAGGCACGGATGCGCAGAAAATCGGTGATCTGTACGCCGGCTTCATGGACGCGGAGTCTGTGGAGAACGCGGGCCTGACACCGATCGCGGAGGAACTCGCCGCCGTCGCCGGGGCCGCCGACCGGTCTGCCCTCGCTGCGGTACTCGGCAGGCTGCAGCGGACGGGTGTCGGCGGCGCCGTCGGCCACTATGTGGATACGGACGCCAAGAATTCCGAGCGGTACCTGGTGCACTTCACCCAGTCGGGAATCGGCCTGCCGGACGAGTCGTACTACCGCCAGGACGAGCACGCGGAGATCCGCGCGGCGTACCGGGCGCACATCGCGAAGATGTTCGAGCTGGCCGATATTTCGTACGACGCGGCGAAGGTCTTCGATCTCGAGACGAAGATCGCGGCCGGCCACTGGGACGTGGTCAAACGCCGCGATGCCGAACTCAGCTACAACCTGGTGACTCTCGACGAGCTGCCCACCGGCCTCGACTGGCCGGCGTGGATCGAGGCGCTGGGCGGTACCACGGAGCAGTTCGCGGAGATCGTGGTCCGTCAGCCCGACTTCCTCACCACCCTCACCGGTTTGTGGACATCGGAAGACCTGGACACGTGGAAGGCGTGGGCCACATGGAACGTCGTTCGGTCACGGGCGCCGTATCTGACTGCGGCGCTCGTCGACCAGAACTTCGAGTTCTACGGAAAGACGCTGACGGGCGCCGAAGAGAACCGTGAGCGGTGGAAGCGCGGCGTGTCGCTGGTGCAGGACCTCCTGGGTGAGGCTGTCGGCAGACTCTACGTCGAACGCCACTTCCCCGCGGACGCGAAGGCCCGCATGCAGGAGCTCGTCGCCAACCTGCAGGAGGCGTACCGGCGCAATATCGCGGACCTCGAATGGATGAGCCCCGCGACCCGGGAAGCGGCGCTGCGGAAGCTCGAGAAGTTCACGCCGAAGATCGGCTACCCCGACAAGTGGCGCGACTACTCGGCCGTCACCATCTCCCGTGGCGATCTGATCGGCAACTACCGGAGTGGCTACGCGGCCGAGTACGACCGCGATCTCGCCAAGCTCGGTGGTCCTGTCGATCGTGACGAGTGGTTCATGACGCCGCAGACGGTCAACGCGTACTACAACCCGGGAATGAACGAAATCGTCTTTCCCGCAGCCATTCTGCAGCCCCCGTTCTTCGATGCTGCAGCCGACGACGCCGCCAACTACGGCGGGATCGGTGCGGTCATCGGCCATGAGATCGGACACGGGTTCGACGACCAGGGCGCCAAGTACGACGGGGACGGCAACATGGTCGATTGGTGGACCGACGACGACCGCAGCGAGTTCGGCAAACGCACCAAGGCTCTCATCGAGCAGTACAACGAGTTCGAGCCGAAGGCTCTGCCTGGGCACAAGGTCAACGGCGAGTTCACCATCGGGGAAAACATCGGGGATCTCGGCGGGTTGTCCATTGCACTCGTCGCGTACCGGATCGCCACCGGGGACAAGGAACCGCCGGTTCTCGACGGTCTCACCGGACTTCAGCGGGTGTTTTTCGGATGGTCGCAGGTGTGGCGGGCGAAGGCGCGGGACGCCGAGGCCCTACGCCGGCTGGCGGTGGACCCGCACTCGCCGCCGGAGTTCCGGTGCAACGGTGTGGTCCGCAACCTCGATACGTTCCACGAAGCCTTCGACGTCCAGCCCGGTGACGCGCTCTACCTGGACCCCGACCAGCGCGTCAGGATCTGGTAGCCGCTAACGCAGACGGACACCCGTCGCCGCGGAGAAGAAATACACCGCACCCGGTTCGGGTCGCAGGTGCAGTTCCTCTCCCGCGGCGACGCTGCGTGTACGGTCCACCCGTACCACCACCCTGCCCGTCGGTCCTGCCGCGTACACGAACGACTCCGCGCCGAGTTCCTCGAGTATGTCTGCAGTGACCGTATAGGAATCGTTGCGCCACGCCCCCACCAGCGTCCACGACTCCGGACGCACCCCGACAACCACATGGCTCTCGTTGGTTGCGGACAGCGGCAACGGGATTCGCAGATCACCCAACTCCGCGGCACCCTCCCGGACCGGAACCTCCATCAGATTCATTCCGGGCGAACCGATGAACCCAGCCACGAACGTGTTGACCGGGTCATCGTAGAGGTCACGGGGCGGGGCGATCTGCTGCAGCTGCCCGTCCTTCATGACCGCGACCCGGTCGCCCATCGTCATGGCCTCCACCTGATCGTGGGTGACGTAGACGGTGGTGGTGCCGAGCCGGCGCTGCAGACCCGCGATCTGCGAGCGCGTGCTCACCCGCAGCGTGGCGTCGAGATTGCTGAGCGGTTCATCCATGCAGAACACGGCGGGCCGGCGCACGATCGCGCGTCCCATCGCCACCCGCTGCCGCTGACCGCCGGACAGTGTGGACGGCTTGCGGTCGAGCAGCGGTTCGAGTTCGAGCATCCGGGCGGCCACGAGAACCCGTTCGGTGCGCTCGGCCTTTCCGACCCCGGCGTTCCGGAGCGCGAAGCTCATGTTGTCGGCCACCGTCATGTTGGGATACAGCGCGTAACTCTGGAACACCATGGCCACGTCGCGTGCTCTCGGCGGCAGCGTGGTCACATCGGCGCCGCCGATCTCGATCCGGCCGGCCTCGACCGATTCGAGACCGGCCAGCATCCGCAGGCTGGTCGACTTTCCGCATCCGGACGGGCCGACGAGGACGATGAACTCGCCATCGGCGATATCGAGGTCCAAGCGGTCGACCGCAGGCCGATCATCTCCGGGATATCGGTGGGTCACACCCGCGAATTGCACGTTGGCCATGAGAGGTTCCCTATTTCTACTGAGACGCCTACTGGGGCAATTTCGGCGAGATCTGTCGGTCGATGATCTGCTGGAGTTGGGTGTTGACACCGGCGAACGCTGTGGTGACGTCGGCGTTCTGCAGCGCGATCTGCTCGAGCCCGGTGCCGATGATCTGGTCGCCGCCGGGCACGAAGACCCGGGCATAGTCCTGCGACCGGGTCTTCGCCAGCTGATCGACTGCGGTGCGCGCGTGGGGATTCGCCTCGAGGAACGCCTTCATGCTCGGGTCCTCCACCGCAGACTTGCGCACCGGCATGTAGCCGACGTTCTGCGAGAAGTAGGCCGTGTTCTCACCGTTGGTGATGAAGTCGATGAACTTCAGCGCGTTCTTCTTGCGCTCGTCCGAGATCTTCGACGGAATGGCCAGTCCAGCGCCGCCCGTAGGGCAGCCCGGTGCACCCGATGTGGGCAGGAAGGCGGTCCCGAAGTCGAACGTGGCGTTCTTGGTGATGCCCGAGAGGTCGCCGGTCGACGCAATGGTGGAGGCGAGAATTCCCGCCCCGAACTCGTTGGCGATGTCGCTCGAGACAGCCGCGTACTTCTTGCCGAAGATCATGCTCTTCAGGAAATTGCCTGCAGCGATGGTCTTCTCGTCGTCGAACTTCAGATCCCACCGGTCGGAATATGCTCCACCGAAAGTCCAGACGGGACCTTCGAAGGTCCACCCCAGGTAGTTCTTCGCGTCGCCCCAGCCGTGAGCCAGCTTGCCGCTTCCCATCACGCGCTGCAGTTCCGGTCCCCACTCGTCGAACTCCTGCCAGGTGGCCGGACCGCGGTCGGGCAGGCCCGCCTGCGACCAGACCTGCTTGTTGTAGTAGAACAGCGGGGTGGACCGCGCGTACGGAAGCGCGAAGTGCTTGTCCTGGAACAGGTAATCGGCAAGGAGCGAGTCGACGTAGTCGGACGAGTCGACCCCCACCTCGGCGAACAGAGAATCGAGGGGCTCGATGGCACCGGTCAGTGCGTAGTTGAACCACCACACGTCGGAGAGCACCACGACGTCCGGCAACTCACCTCCGGACAGTGCCGCATTGAACTTCTGAGACACCTCCTCGTAGTTCTTGCCGCCGTCGACGAGATCGACTCTGAGATCGGGGTATTCGACCTGGAACCGCTTGATCAGTTCCCTCTCCACCTCCTGCGACTTGCCGGGGTGGTTGGACCAGAACGTGATGGTATTCGCATCACCGGACGCGCTCGAGGTTCCCGAGGACGAACCGGAACCCGAGCCTGCACACGCCGTGAGGGCCGCACCGGCAGCCACGGCTCCGGCCAGTCCGAGGAACCCTCGACGATTGATGTGGACCATTTGTTCTCCTGTATCCGGACTATCCCTTGACCGCACCCGATGTGAGGCCCTTGATCATGTGCTTTTGCAGCACAAGGAAAACCACGAGGATCGGCAGCATGGTGAGCACCGTCCCCGCCATGACCGGGCCCCAGTTGGTGAGCCCGTCGTTGTTCTGCAGTTGAGTCAGACCGATCGGTAACGGTGCCACCGAGGAATCGTCCGACATGAGGAAGGGCCAGAGGTATTCGTTCCACTCGTTGACCACTGTGATGATCGCGAACGCCACCATCGTGGGTCCCGATACCGGTAGCACCACTCGCCACAGCAACGTGAAGTGGCCGGCGCCGTCCATCCGTGCCGCCTCGATGATTTCCGCGGGGATGGACAGAAAATGGTTGCGCATCAAGAATGTTCCGAATGCAACCCCGGCCAGAGGAATAATGATGCCCTGGAACGAGTTTCGCCATCCCCATTCGGCAACGAGCGCGTAGTTGGAGATCACCGTGATTTGATTCGGCACCATCAGGGCGGCGATGATACCGAGGAACACGAGGTTCTTGCCGGGGAAGCGCAGGAACACCAGACCGTAGGCACTGAGGACACCGAGTGTGAATTTGACGGCCGCCAGCGCGCCGGTGATGATCAGGGAATTCCGAAGAAAGGTCCAGAACGGCACCGAAGTGGTGGCTTCCGCATAGTTCTCCGGGTGAAAGACACTCGGCCACCAGGTGACCGGCAGGGTGTAGATGTCCGGACGCGCCTTGAACGACGTCATCACGATCCAGTACAGCGGCAATGCCACCATCAACAGGACACCTGCCATGGCGAGGTACCCGAGCGCCTTGACCAGCAGTTGCCGCCGCCGGTGGTCGCGGGCGGTGTGCGGGACCACCGGTACCACTGCCTTCACCGTGCGTCCCCTCGATCCATGATCCGTACCTGGTAGACGGTGATGCCCAGCAGGACCAGGAACATGATGGTGGCCACCGTGGCGCCGTAGCCGGCACGGAAATTCCGGAACGACTCGTTGTAGACCTGGTACACCATGGTCGTCGTACCGGCGCCGAGCGGACCGCCCCGCGTCATCACATTGATGATGTCGAACACCTGAAAGGAATTCAGCATCACCGTGATCGAGAGAAAGTAGGTGGTGGGCCGAAGCTGGGGAAACACCACCCGTCGGAATGCCGTCCATCCACTCGCCCCGTCGATCTCTGCGGCCTCCGACAACTCCTTGCGCGTACCCTGCAGCGCCGCAAGGTAGATGACGAAGGTGTAGCCGATGTTCTTCCACATGTAGGTGACCGTCACCATGAAGAGTGCCCAGTGCGGATCCTGGTAGAAGTCAGGCGCCTCGTCGATGCCGACTCGGTGCAGCAGGTCCTGGATCAGTCCGAAGCTGGGATCGAACACGAACTGGAACGCCACGCCCACCGCGGCACCGGAGATGACGAACGGTGCGAAGATCGCCGATCGAACCAGGTTGCGTCCGTGCAGCTTACGGTCGAGCAACAGCGCCAGAGCGAGACCGATCACCATCGATCCGAGGACCGTCGCGATCGTGAACACCACCGTGTTGCCGACGATCTGCAAAGTATCGCTGCGACTCCACCATTCGCGGTAGTTGTCGAAGCCGATGTAAGTGGCGACGGGGTCGGCGATATTCCAGTCGAAGAACGACAGTCGAATGTTGTCGACCAGGGGACGGTAGGTGAACAGGACCAGCAGGACCAGGTTGGGACCCACCAGCGCCAGAAACAGCGCGTAGTCCCGCCACGGTCGCCCGAATAACCCTTTGGCGTCCGCTCGGGGCAGGGTTCGTTCCGGACTCGATCTCACTGCGGCAGTCTGACGACCGATTACGAATGGTCGGTAAATAGCCGTAGCCCGCACATTGAACTGTGCGGGCTACGGTAGGGCTGATGTCAGCGGTTCCAGTCTCCGAGACCGTCGGAGCCGCTCAGAACACCACCGGCGGTATTCTGGACGATCACCGGATCACCCTTCTTGGAGTTCTCGTAGAACCACTTGGCGTCTTCCGTGCTGACGTTGAGGCAGCCATGGCTGACGTTGCTGTACCCCTGCTGGTTCACCGACCACGGCGCGGCGTGGACGAAGATGCCGCTGTACGACATCCGCGTCGCGTACTCCACGTAGGTTCGGTAACCCTCGGGAGAGTCGACCGGGACGCCGTAGGTGGAGGAGTCCATGTACATGTCACGGAACTTCTCGCCGACGATGTAGGTGCCGTTAGGCGTCTCGTGATCGACCTTGCCCATCGAAGTGGGCATCGTCCTCACCACCTCACCGTTGCGGGTGACCGTGATCTGCTTGGTGTTGTCATCCGCGGTGGCCACCAGGGCATCGCCGATGGTGAACGTCGAGTGCGAGTCCCCCGCATCGACGGTGACCTGGGTATCGGCCGGCCAGAACTCGGTGGGCTTCCACCGCACCTGGCTGTCACTGATCCAGTAGAAACCGCCCTCGACCGGAGGGTTGCTCGTGATGTCGATGGCACGTTCCGCGGCGGCGCGGTCACCGATCGACTCGTTGAATCGGATGATGATCGGCTGCGCGACACCCACGACCTCGCCTTGGCCGGGGTTCACGGACGGCGCGGAGAAGTTTGCCGGTGCAGGCAACGGTTCGGGAACAGGGACGTTCTCGGTGCCCGGGGTCGAAAGGCTCGGAATCTCCGGTCCACCGGGGAAGAGCGGCACGGCCTGCACAGGTCCCACGAGCGCCGTTCCGGTGAGAACGGCCCCGGCGACGGAGATTGCGAAGCGCGAAGACCAGCGCTTTCTCCTCGCAGTACAGATTCCTGACTTGCCCATATCACTACTCTCGTTCGACGACGTGTATCTGACGCGCGTCCCCGACGGACTACCAATCGCGCCTAGCCATTAACACACATCATCGAGCAGGGAGCAATTTCCCGGCTATCGTTGCCGGTCTGCGGCCTGAGGGTCACGAATCGGTTGCGCGGACCGCGGCCAGCATGCTTTCGATGCTGATGAGTTTGGTCCGGGTGCGGCCGCTCTCCTTGCCGGCAGCCCGTTCGGTCTTGTCGATCCGCTGCCACCCCTGGAAGTCGACCGCGTCCGGAACACGCTCACTCAGCAGAGTGTCGAGACCGCCACGATCGGCAGGCGCCTGCAGTCTGCCTGCGCAGAAGTCGTCGATCAGCATCGTCACCGTCTCGGCGGAGCAGTACTTGTTGGTGCCGATCACACCGGTGGGCCCACGCTTGATCCAGCCGGCCACATAGACACCGGGAACCGGGGCGCCGGTCTCCGGATCGATCACCCGGCCGTTCTCGTTGGGGATCACTCCGCGCCCGGCATCGAACGGAAGGTCGGCCACCGGCTGACCGCGATACCCGATCGACCGCAGTACCAGCCCGGTGTCGAGCGTCTCGACCACGCCGGACGGCTTTGCACTCAACACACCCGACGCGTCGGCGACCATCTCGTTGTGCGAGATCCGGATGGACTCGACCTGCCCGTCGCCGAGAATCTCCACCGGTGACGCCAGAAAACGCAGCACGATGCGCTTGTTCGCCGGATCAGGGGCGTGCTTCGCGAATCCCTCCACCTGTTCGACCTTGAGACGCTCCCACGGTTCCGCCGAATCACCGTCGATGAAAGCCCTGCTGGCGGGATCGAGTACCGCTTCTTCTGGATCGACCACGACATCCACCCCCGGCAGCCTGCCGAGAGCCATGAGCTCGGGATTGGTGTAGGCCGCCTGCGCGGGGCCACGACGGCCCAGGACGACCACCTCGCGGATGTTGCTGGACCGGAGCGCCTCGAGCGCATGGTCCGCGATGTCGGTCTTCGCCAGGACGTCCGGATCGGTAACCAGGATCCGTGCCACGTCGAGTGCGACGTTGCCGTTGCCGACGATCACGGCGCGCTCGCCGGACAGATCGAAGGTGCGGTTCGCATAGTCGGGATGCCCGTTGTACCAGGCCACGAACTCGGTGGCCGCATGGCTGCCGACCAGATCTTCGCCGGGGATCCCCAGCTTCCGGTCGCCGGCCGCACCCACGGCATAGATGACGGCATGGTGGTGCGCGAGCAGTTCCTCATGCCTGACGTCGCTGCCCACCTCCACGTTGAAGTGGCAGTGCACGCTGCGCTTGCCGACCGCGGAGCGGAACTGATCGGTGACGCCCTTCGTCCCCGGATGATCAGGGGCGACGCCCGCGCGAACCAGGCCGTACGGGGTAGGCAGACGATCGAACATGTCGACCTCGATGCGTGGCTTCGCGGTGAGTTCCATCGCGGCATAGCAGGCCGCCGGGCCGGAGCCCACGATCGCCACGTGCAGCGTTCCGAGTGCCGGATCGATCGACGGCATCTTCCGGGGTTCGGGCCAATCGGGACCGATGGGATGCTTGGTGTAGTACCTCGCATTGATGTCGAGATAGGGCGCGTCGACTTCTTCGAGATCGTTCTCGGCGTAGATTGCCTCCACCGGGCACTCCTCGACGCACGCGCCGCAGTCGATGCAGGTGTCCGGATCGATGTACAGCATTTCCGTCGTCGCGAACTGCGGCTCGTCCGGTGTGGGATGAATGCAGTTGACCGGACACACATCGACGCACGATGCATCGTTGCAGCACGGCTGCGTAATCACATAAGCCACGGTTCTCCCCTACTTCGAGCACGCACAGTACGACATCGAAAAACGTGGACTCAGAGTATTACGCGTTTCAATTCTGCGCGAGAAGCCCCGGCCCGGATTCACATCTCGTCACCGGATTCCACTCGGAAACCTACCTTCAGGGTCACCTGGTAGTGCGCGATCGCGCCATCCACGATATGGCCCCTCGTGCCCACCACCTCGAACCACTCGAGATTACGAATCGTCTGGTTGGCACGGGTGACGGCGTTCACGATGGCAGCATCGGTGCCCTCGGGGGACGAGCCGACGATCTCCACGATCCGGTAGATGTGATCACTCATGTGATTCCTTCCGACGCCCTCGACTGTGACTCACGACACCATACGATGCCGAGTCGTTCGGGGGTCACGGAAGCTGCAACACCGTTACACCGTCGGTGATGCAGGCCCGGGCCGCGAAGAAGAGGATCGCCAGCGACGGTCCACCGCCACACACCACATTCGCCGGATCGGCCGCGAGTGCGTAGCCGTCCGGTCCGCTCAGTACCAGCGCAGGCCCCGCGTGGTCGCTCGTGGCGATCGCGACGCTGTCCTGCCCCACCGCAACGGCCGCGACCTCGGCTCGGCGGGCTTCTGCCGCGCCGACACCTCCCCCAAGGCCCGCACCGAAGGCCGCACCCGAGTGGGACGCTTCGGCAAATCCGACCCCGTTCTCGCCGTGAGCGGCGGAGTTGCTGCTCGGATCGGCCTTCGCGCGGCACGCGGTAGGGGCAACGATGGACGTCAGGTCGCGGCCAGGCGGAGACACACAGGAGAGCGACGCAGCGGACGCGGCCGGCGTTGCCGTCGATACAGCTCCGAAAGCTGTCGCGACGACACCGAGTACCAGTCCGACGGTACCGGCTGTCGAACGTTTCATGCTGACCTCACAACCATTTTCACTCGACCCCGGACCGGTCCGAGCTTACTTCGGAAGGCGGCTACTTTCGGTCACGGTCGCGACTCGGTTGGACCCGTTTGGGTTCGCCCGGCATCTTCGGATAGTTGGGGGGATACGGCAGATCCGCGAGACCGTTCGCGGCGTCGCGTTCGGCCATGTCCAGTAGGACGTCCAGCGAGTGCGCCACATCTCCCAGCGTGGACATGGGATCGCCACGCCGCTCGAGGAGGGCGGGAACGGTGGCGATGGTCAGGTCGTCGGGTTCGACGTCGGCCAGTTCCTCCCACGTCACCGGGGTGGATACCGTGGCGATCGGGGTCTTGCGCGCCGAGTAGGCGGAGGCGATCGTCTTGTCCCGTGCGTTCTGGTTGTAGTCGAGGAAGATGCGTTCGCCGCGCTCCTCCTTCCACCACGACGTGGTGGCGCGGTCGCCGCTGCGCCGCTCGATCTCCCGGGCCAGTGCGATCCCCGCGCGGCGCACCTCGATGAAATCCCACTGCGGTTCGATGTGGAGGTAGACGTGCAGTCCACGTCCACCCGACGTCTTGGGGAAACCGATCAGTCCCAGTTCGTCGAGAAGTGGGCGCACCACCTCGAGCGCGACGGCACGGGCGTCGTCGAATTCGGTCCCGGGTTGCGGGTCGAGGTCGATCCGCAGCTGGTCGGGGTGGTCGACGTCGGGGCAGCGGACAGCCCAGGGGTGGAAGGTGATGCTGCCGAGGTTCGCGGCCCACACGATGTCGGCGGCGCTGCGGACGCGGAGCACGTCCGCTTTCCTTCCCGACGGGAAGGCCACCTCGCACGAGTCCACATGGTCGGGGCGTTTCGCCGGGACCCGCTTCTGATAGATCTCCTCGCCCGCGATTCCGTCCGGGAATCGTTGCAGGTGAGTCGGCCGGTCGTGGAGCGCGCGCAGCAGGGCACCGTTCGCCGCCACCGATCGGTAGTACTCGACCAGGTGCCTCTTGGTGCCGCCGTCGGCACCGAGTTCCGGATAGTAGATCTTGTCGGGATTCGACAGTCGCACCGCGACGCCGTCGACATCGAGTTCTTCGGCTTTGCCTGCCATCTAGGAGCCTCCGGCCAGGACGTCGGCGAGGTCGTATCGCACCGGAACCTCCAACTGTTCGAACGTGCATTCATCGGGTGCCCGGTCGGGACGCCACCGCAGGAAGCGGGCGGCGTGCCGGAACCTGGTGCCCTCCATCTGGTCGTAGGCCACCTCCACCACGCGTTCCGGCCGGAGCGGGACCCAGCTCCGGTCGTTTCCCGACCGCCAGCGGGTGGGTTCGCCCTCCGCGACGACGTCCTCGCCGACCCGGAGTTGTTCGAGTTCGGCGAGCAATTCGATTCGCCTCGCCGCGGTGAAGGCGGAGGCACCGCCGACCATCGCGAGCTGATCGCCGTCGTACAACCCGAGGAGCATCGACCCGATACCCGGCTGACTCTTGTGGGGCCGGTAGCCGATCACCACACAGTCCGCGGTGCGCGCGTGCTTCACCTTCACCATCTCGCGTTTGTTCGGCAGGTACGGTCCCGCGAGTTTCTTCGCCACCACACCGTCGAGACCCGCACCCTCGAAGGTCCGGAACCACTCGGTGGCCTGCTCACTCGATTCGGTGGCCGCGGTGACATGGCAGCTGGGACCGCCACCTACGTGCTCGATCAGGTTGTCGCGCCGTACCGAGAAATGCTCCCGGGTCAGGTCCGTGTCACCCAGGGCGAGCAGGCCGAAGGCGACGAACTGCGACGGCGTCCGGTCCGACAGCAGCTTCACCCGGCTGTCCGCAGGATGGATCCGCTCCGACAGCGAATCCCAGTCCAGTCGTGTGTGCCCGTCGATCGTGCGGGGCACCACGAGTTCACCGTCCACCACACAACGATCCGGTAACTCCTCCCGCGCGGAGCGCACCATCTCGGGAAAGTACCTGGCCAGATCCTTCCCACCACGGGATCCGAGAACCACGTCGTCACCGTCGCGGAAGATGATGACCCGAAAGCCGTCCCATTTCGGTTCGTAGGACCAGACGAGCCCGGAGTCGGGCTGGACGGGGACGGCCGACGCGGCCTTCGCCAGCATCGGCTGCACCGGAGGCATGACGGGGAGTTCCACCAGTCCATATTGACACCGCAATTGGTAAATGGTGCGGCGATGTAATCAAATGATGCGCGGCAGACGATCGCGGAAGACTGCCGATCGCGGGAAGACGACGGAGGGCTCACCATGGCAGGACTTGTTCGGCGACTGTGTACCACTGCGGTGGCGCTGTCCGCGGCGGCTGTTCTCGTCGCAGGATGCGGTTCGAGCGTCACGCCGACCGCGGTCCCGGAGTCTTCCGGTGCCACGCCCACCGCGATCGACAGCCGGGACGAGCGGGATGTCGGCGACATCGACTTCCAGGTCGAGATCGGCCAGTGCGTCCAACTCGGCGGCACCGTCGACGACGCCGAGATCGAGAAGGCCGCGTGTGGGAGCGCCGAGTCCAACTACAAGGTGATCGGCAAGGCAGCGCAGAACAGCCAGTGCGTGACGGACGCCGACTCGTACTACTACGAAACGTTCGGCGGCGTCGAGCAGGGTGCGATCTGCCTCGATGTCGACTGGGTGGTCGGTGGCTGCATGGACCTCGGAGGCGAAGACCCGGTGCGGATCGACTGCGGTGCCACCACCGCCGTGGACGCCGTGAAGGTGACGCAGATCGTGGAGGGCGCATCGTCCGTGGACGCGTGCAGCACATCCGTCAAGGCCTACGAGTACGAAGAGCGTCAGTTCGTGGTCTGCGTGGACGAGCAGTGACGGCCGGTCACAGCCAGCCGCGACGTTTGAAAATCGTGTACAGGCCCGCACAGGTGAGCACCATGAGCGACAACGCGAACGGGTAGCCACCCACCCAATGCAGTTCCGGGATGTGATCGAAGTTCATCCCGTACACGGTGCCGATCAGTGTGGGCGCGAACAGGATCGCCGCCCACGCCGACACCTTCTTGATTTCTTCGTTCTGGGCGTAGCTGGCGTGGGTGAGATTGCGCATCTCCTCGTTCTGTTCCTGTGACACCAGCGTCGCGTTGACAGTCAGGATGTTACCGAGCAGCTGACGGAATCCATCCGCGCGCTCGACGACGACGGTCGCGTGGTCGGTGACGTCACGGAGATAGCGCTGCAACTCCTCGTCGGTGTCGTACTTCTCGAAACCCGCCGACAACCCGTCCAGCATCCCGAGTAGTGGCCTTGTCGCCCTCTGGAATTCGATGACCTCGCGAGTGAGTTCGTAGATGCGCCGCGAGACCCCGGGCGCACCGCTGAACACTTCGGTCTCGATCTCGTCGATGTCGTTCTGCAGCCCGGCCACCACCGGCGCATACCCGTCGACCACTGCGTCGAGGATGGCGTAGAGAACGGCTTCGGGTCCGAGCCTCAACAGGTCCGGGTTGCCCTCCATGCGTGTGCGCACCGCCGACAGGTCGGGGGATTCGCTGTGCCGGACCGTGAGCACGAAGGTGGGACCGCAGAACACATGCAGCTCACCGAATTCGACACGTTCGGTGTCGTCGCAGTACCGGGCGGCGCGCAGCACCACGAAGAGGGTGTCGCCGTAGCGCTCGAGCTTGGGCCGCTGATGGGCTGCGATGGCATCCTCGACGGCCAGTTCGTGCAGATCGAATTGTTCAGCAGCCGCATACAACTGGCCGGCATTGGGACGGTACATCCCGATCCAGGCCATCGACGAGGTGTCGGGCAGGCTCTCGAGTGCATCGGACAGGGTTGCCGGTGTGGTGATTCGCGCGCCGTCCCGGTATACGGCGCTGTCGACCACGGTTGCTTCCGCGGGGCTCGCTTCGGACGCACTTCGGAGGGAACGGATCTGACGCAGCTCAGGCATGGCAGTGCTTTCGTGGGAAGAGTGTGAACAGCGCAGCGGGCGCTGGGTGGACCAGATTTCAGCTGGTACTCGGAGGTTGGCTACTCATCGCAAGCCACACCTCCTCTTCCCTCGTTCAACAACGCACGACACAATACTCCACGCCATCTGCGCCGACAACCTGCGATGATGCCATGTGGAGGTTGGCCGGCACCGTCCATCCTCCCGTCCCCCCGCGGCCTGACCCGATGTCACATCGGTCTACTTACACCGAACGGATGTCACACTGGGCGAACAGCGCTGGGGCACTGGGCGAACGGCGCTGGGGAACCGGCGAGTGAAACTACGGGAGCAATCCCTGCCGCCGCGCCTCGACGACCGCTTCGTGTCGGCTGGCGGCGTCGAGTTTGCCCATCACGTTGCGCATGTACGACTTGATGGTTTCGACACTGAGCGAGAGGCGTTCCGCGATTTCGGCGTTGCGGCAGCCGAGAGCAGCGTAGGCCAGCACGTCGCGTTCGCGGCGGGACAGCGTGACCGTCGCCTCGGTTGTGCCTTCTCGTGTCGCCAGGCTTCGCAGCTTCTTTTCCACCGCCTGCACTTGCGCGCCGAGGGCGTCGTCGCCGAGTCGGTCGGCGATTACCCGGAGTGCCAGATAGCTCTCGGTGATTCCCTCCGAGATACGGGCGTCCCGGTGCACGTCCGCGGTATCGAGCAGCCCGAGCCGGCGGTCCACTTCGTCGCGAATCTCGACCTCCCGCGCGAGCGCCGCGGCGGATCGGACGACGGTATCCGTGACGACATCACCGAGGGGAAGGTTGGCGCGCAATCCTCCGTACAGGGTGCCGCGGGTGCGTCCCTTCACCACCACCGGGACCGCGAGCAGGGTTTCGATCCCCTCCTTGCCCACCTCGTAGTCGTACTCGTGCGTGATGTGGCGGGAGTTCGAATAGTCCTGCACGCCCACCGGCCGCTGCTCGACGACGGCCCGGCCACCCGCGCCGCGTTCGGCGTCGATCACCAGGTCACGCAGGATTGTGCTGCGGGTGCCCACGAACCCCGACAGGGTGAGTGTGCTGCCTTCGACGGTTCCGCCGAACAGAACGGGAAGCGCGGTCTTCTGCCGCAGGGAACGCAGTTCCGCGCGCAACGCGTCCTGGTCGCTCGGTCTGAAGGTCTTGTCCACTGACACTCTCGTCTCGCTGATTACCCACTTCAGAGGGTAGCGGGGCGAAACCGGGTGGCTCTAACGTCAGGTGAGGCGTGTAGCGCCGGTCACATCGATAACGCAATTCTCGGAGGTTTCAGTGCCCACCCTCTCGGCCGCGAATAACACACCGCTGAGCCCGCTGCGGTTCCTGGAGCGGTCGGCGAGCGTGTTCCCGGACCGCACGGCCGTCATCCACGGCGACCGTCGCTACACCTACCAGGAGTTCGGAGACGAGGTCACCCGCCTCGCACGAGTGCTGCGCAGCCGGATCAGCCCCGGAGACCGCGTCGCCTACCTTGCCCCCAACGTGCCGGAACTGCTGTTCGCGCACTTCGCGGTGCCGCTCGCGGGCGGCGTACTGATCGCCCTGAACTCACGGCTGGCGGGCCCCGAACTCGAGTACATCCTGAACCACTCCGAGACGAGCCTGCTGTTCGTCGACTCCGAACTGGTCGGCTCGGTGGCCACCGCGCGCGACAACGTGCCGAGCCTGCGGGACGTCATCGAGATCCCCGACTCCACCATCGAGCCACCGGTCGTTCCGGACGGCATCGTCACCGGGCTGTATGCCGACTTCCTCGCGGCAGCCGACGGCCTGGACGACACCCCGCTGCACTGGGGTGTGGAGGACGAGCAGCAGGTGATCGCGATCAACTACACGTCCGGGACCACCGGCAAGCCGAAGGGCGTGCTGTACACGCACCGCGGCGCCTACCTCAACTCGCTGGGCGAGACGTTCCACAACGGTTTCACCGGGTCCACGAAGTACCTGTGGACGCTACCGATGTTCCACTGCAACGGCTGGTGCACGCCGTGGGCCGTCACGCAGGCCGGCGGCACCCACATCTGCCTGCGCGCGGTGCGGGCCGACGCGATCTGGGACGCCATCGATACCCTCGGCGTCACCAACCTGTGCGGTGCGCCCGCCGTCTGTTCGACCATCGCCGGCGCCCCACAGGCGCACCCCGTCGACGCCCTGCGCATCACGACAGCGGGCGCTCCGCCGTCGCCCACCGTCATCGCACAACTCGAGGCGATCGGTATCAGCGTGGTCCATGTCTACGGTCTCACCGAGGTGTACGGGCCGTACACGATCTGCGAATACCAGGAGTCGTGGGACGACCGCACGCCCGACGAACGCGCGGCCCTGCTCTCCCGGCAAGGAGTCGGGATGGTGCAGGCGGAGAACGCCCGCATCGTCGACGAGCGGATGAACGACGTCCTCGCCGACGGCGAGACGATGGGTGAGATCGTGCTGCGCGGCAACAACGTGATGCTCGGCTACTACAAGGATCCTGCGGCCACCGCCGAGGCCTTCGCCGGTGGCTGGTTCCACACCGGCGATCTCGGGGTGATGCATCCGGACGGCTACATCCAGCTGAAGGACCGCGCCAAGGACATTGTGATCTCCGGCGGCGAGAACATCTCGACGGTGGAGGTGGAGCAGGCGATCATGACCCACCCGGCGGTCATCGACGTCGCCGTCATCGGTGTGCCGCATCCCAAGTGGGGCGAGCGCCCCAAGGCGTTCGTCATTCTCGGCAAGGACCGGACGGCCACCGCCGAGGACATCATCGACCACACCCGGAAACTGCTGGCACGCTACAAGGTTCCCGAGGAGATCGTCTTTCCCCTCCAACTTCCGCGCACACCCACCGGCAAGGTCCTCAAGTACGAGCTGAGAGAAGGCGGGCCAGCACAGGCCCGATAACGGACAGCGATTGCGGCTCGATCATCTCGTTGTGACTGCAGTCCACCGGGTGCTCGTCGATCCGGCCGGTCACGATCGGACGCCACTCCTCCGGTGACCGTGTACGGGTGGCGCCGTCCTCACGCGTGGCGGGGAAGATGAGCAGATCGCCGTCATAGACCTGGGGGACGAACTGGCGCCCGATCCGCCTGGAGAGCTCGTATCCCGCGCCGATCCGCGCGAGGTGAACGGCCGTCACGCCTGTCTCGGTGCCGAACATCGCGTTCAGGAGGTCGGCCGCCCGATCGTAGGTCAACTCGCCGTCCGGCACCTCGGTGTCGCCGACGCCCAGCCCCCTGAGCAGTTCCCGCAGGTCGAACTCGCCCGGCATCGGGTCGTCGACCCCCGCGGGATAGCTGTCCATGACGGCGAGGGTGGCAACTTTCTCGCCCGACCTCTGTAGGTCGACGGCCATGGCGTGCGCGATGACCCCACCGAGTGACCAACCCAGCAGGTTGTACGGTCCGGTGGGCTGGACGGCCTGCATTTCCTCGACATAGCGGTGTGCCAGTTGTTCGATCGAACGGTAGTCGCCGTCTGCGCTGATCGCGGGCAGCTGCAGTCCGTATACGGGCCGGTCGGCAGGTACATACTGCACCAGACCGGCGTAACCC
Source organism: Rhodococcus sp. (in: high G+C Gram-positive bacteria) (assembly GCF_049286785.1). Classification (GTDB taxonomy): domain Bacteria; phylum Actinomycetota; class Actinomycetes; order Mycobacteriales; family Mycobacteriaceae; genus Rhodococcus_F. The sequence goes on from NZ_JBAQEO010000130.1 coordinate 17,422, forward strand.
CAGGACAGTCCGATTCCCGGATGCACACAGAACAATGGTGTGCCGCTTCCCTGCGCGCGCAGCGGAATCACCACGGCGAGAGCATCTTCCACACCGGAACTCAGGGCCGGGAGCTCGAGACGACGGGCGATCCCCGCCGGGGTCGGATCGAGGAACATCCACTGAAGCGGCACCCTCCGTCCCAGCGCGGCCTGCAGGGCGCTGACGATCCTGGTGGCGAGGAGGGAGTTTCCGCCGAGGTCGAAGAAGCTGTCTGCACTCCCCACCCGGTCCACCCCGAGAACCTCTGCGAACGCTTCCACCACGATGCGTTCGGTTTCCGTGGTCGGCGCGCGATATTCGGCAGCAGCCGAGCCGAACTCCGGAACGGGCAACGCCTTTCGGTCGAGCTTGCCCACCGGGGTCATCGGAATCTCGTCGAGCACGACCACCGTGGACGGCACCATGTGCGCGGGAAGGCGTTCGGACGCGTAGGTGCGCAGTTCCGCGGGCTCCACTTCCTGCCCGTCCTGGGCCCGCACATACGATGCGAGCACCGAGTCGCCCGACGGACCGGTGTGACCGATGGTGGCCGCAAAGGCAACCGCCGGATGGCGGGCGAGGACGGCGTCGATCTCCCCGAGTTCGATGCGGAAACCACGAACCTTGATCTGGAAGTCACTGCGCCCGATGTACTCGACGGTGTGGTCGGCGCGCCAGCGCACCACGTCTCCGGTCCGGTACATCCGGCCGCCCGGCTCCCCGAAGGGGCACGCCACGAATCGTTCCGAGGTGAGCACCGTCCGGTTGTGGTAGCCGCGGGCCACACCCGGCCCGGCGATGTACAACTCACCGTGCACACCGACCGGAACGGGCTGCAGTCGTTCGTCGAGGACCAGGAACGCGAATCCCCGGGCCGGCCGGCCGATGTTCACACCCTCACCGGGACGCATCGGTGCGCTGATACTCGCCTGGATGGTGGTCTCCGTGGGTCCGTATCCACTGTGCAGGCGCCGCCCCGGAGCCCACAACGCGACCACCTCCGGTGGGCACGCCTCACCCACCACGTCGAGGACACGGAGTGAATCGAGTCCCGCGCTGTCGAGGGACGCCAGCGCCGTGGGTGTGATGGTGGCATGGGTGACCTGTTCACGCCGGAACAGATCTGCCAGTTCGTTGCCGCCGTAGACGGTGGGCGGAACGATGACGACCCGTGCCGAGGCGCTGAACGCCATCATCAACTCGAACAGCGAGGCGTCGAAACTGGGGGAAGCCAGATTCGACACCCGGGACTCGTGCGTCACTTGGAAGCGCTCGCTCGTTTCCGCGGTGAAGTTGGCGAAGCCGCGGTGAGTGACGGTTACCCCCTTCGGTTTTCCGGTCGACCCGGATGTGTAGATGAGGTACGCCGCGTGAGCGAGAGACAACGGACTCGTCCGGTCCGCGTCCGTGACCGGTACCGCCGACACCCTCGCCACCCGCTCGGCGAAGTCCTCGTCGTCGAGCACCAGCCAGGGAACAGTGTCGGGCAGGTGGCGCCTGTGGTCTTTCACTGTGAGTCCGACCGAAGCCCGGCAATCGGTGAGCATGTAGTCGATGCGTTCGCGCGGGTAGACGGGATCGACGGGCACGAACGCCGCGCCTGCCTTTGTGACCGACCAGATCGAGATCACCGTCTCGATCGAGCGGGACATTCCGACTGCCACGAACGTCTCCGGTCCCACCCCGCGTCCGCACAGGACGCGTGCGACCCGGTTGGACCACTCGTCGAGTTCCCGGTAACTGATCTGCCGGTCGTCGCACGACAGGGCCACGGAGTCCGGGTCGAGCGCGGCGGCGGCCGTCAGCAGGTCGGGCCACAGCTCCGGACGCACGTCCGGTGCGCCGCGCGCCGGCACCATCGCCCGCATCTCCACCTCGTCGAGGAGGGGGAGGTCGCCGACAGGCTGGTCGGGGTTCTCGGTGACAGCGTCGAGAATCCGTACGAAGCGGTCGGCGAAGCTGCGGACGGTCGCGGCATCGAAGAGATCCGTCGCAAAGTCGATGGCGCCGTTCATCCCGGCCGGCGCACCGTTCGCGTCGAACTCCTCGGACAGGAGAAACTCGAGATCCATCTTGACGACGTCGAGTTCGGGATCGATTCCACGGACGTCCAATCCCGCCAATGTCAGGTTCGGCCGCTCGTTGTTCTGGAATTCCAGCGAGACTTGGACGATCGGCGAATAGGCCGTCGATCGTGTCGGCCCGACCGCCTCCACCACCCGCTCGAAGGGTACGTCGGCATGCGCGAAGGCACCGAGGTCGACGTCGCGACAGTGCGACGACAGGGCGGTGAACGACTCCGCCGCATCCACCCGGGCGCGCAGGGCGAGCGTGCCCACGAACATACCGACCAGATCGTCGAGTTCCGGTTCTCCCCGGCCTGCGATCGGTGTTCCGATCAGGACGTCGTCGGTGCTGCCGAGCCGTGCCAGGAGGATGGCGAGCGCGGCATGCACGGTCATGAATTCGGTGCAGCGAAGTCGTCGCGACAGCTCCTTGATGCGTCGGTGAAGGTCGCGGTCGACGGCGAAGCGGACGCGTGCGCCGTGGAAGGATTGCTGGGACGGCCGGTCACGATCGGTGGGTAGTTCCAGCAGGTCGGGCACGCCCGCCAGCGCGGTCCGCCAGTAGTCGAGCTGGGTCGAGATCAGCGAGCGGGTGTCGTCGTCCGAACCCAGTAACTCCCGTTGCCACAGGGTGAAGTCGGCGTACTGGACCCGCAGCGGTGCCCACTCGGGCGCGCCGCCACGGACGCGGGCCTCATACGCGGTCATCACGTCGCGCACCAGCGGGACCATCGAGAAACCGTCTGCCGAGATGTGATGCACCACGACGGCGAGTACGTGTTCGGTGGCGGCGAGCGTGAACAGTCCGACCCGCAGCGGAATTCGCTCCGTGACATCGAAACCCGCCGAGACCAGCCGGGCGATTTCCTCGTGTAGGTGATGCTCGTCCCCGACGCCGACGGGGGTCAGCGACGGCACCGCAGTCTCCACGGGCAGTATCTGCTGAACCGGCCCGCTCCCACGGACCGGGTACATCGTTCGCAGCGACTCGTGCCTGCCGGCGACGTCGGTCAACGCCGAGTTCAACGCTTGCACGTCGAGTTCACCGCTGAGCCGCACCACGATCGGGATGTTGTAGGCAGCCGAGGTGGTGTCGAACTGGTTGATGAACCAGATCCGCTGCTGAGCGAACGACAACGGAATATCTTCGGGCCGGGAGCGGGGTGCGAGCACCGGCCGGCCGGGCGACGCCGAGCCGGCATGCGCGATCCGCGCGGCCAGTGCGGCCACCGTCGGCGCCTCGAACAGATCACGCACCCCACTGTCGGTACCGAGCGACGCCCTCAACCGGGCCATCACCCGGGTCGCGCTCAGGGAGTTGCCTCCGATGTCGAAGAAACCGGCGTCGGCCCCGACACGACCGAGTCCGAGTACGTCCGCGAAGACTTCGGCCACCGTTTGCTCGATGGGCCCGGACGGCTCCCGGTATTGCGCTGTCCCGGAGAGCAAGTCGGGCTCCGGCAGTGCCGCGCGGTCGAGCTTGCCGACGGCCGTCAGCGGGATGCGCTCCAATACCATGATCGAGGAGGGCACCATGTAGGACGGCAGGCGGTCCGCCAGACGCCGGAGGAGTGCGGCGGTGTCGAGGGAACAGCCCGCCGCCGGCACGACGTAGGACACCAGCACGGTGTCCCCCACGGGACCGCGGTGCGGGACCGTGGCCGCGAACCCGACGTTCGGCTCCGACATGAGCGCGCCGTCGATCTCGCCGGGTTCGATGCGGAAACCGCGCACCTTGACCTGGAAGTCACTGCGGCCCACGTACTCGATGCTGTGGTCGGCCGTCCACCGCACGATGTCTCCGGTGCGGTACATCCTCTCGCCGGCCCGGGAGGGATCGGCAACGAACCTTTCCGCCGTGAGTGCCGGTCGGCGGTGGTAACCGCGGGCCAGGCCCGCTCCGGCGAGATACAGCTCGCCCGGAACTCCCACGGGGACCGGTTGCAGTCTGGAGTCGAGCACCAGTTCCGTCACACCGCGGATGGGCCCGCCGATGGTGATCGGTTCACCGGGAACCATCGGTTGGCTGATGTTGGACATGATCGTCGTCTCGGTCGGTCCGTACGCGTTGTACAGCCGCCGGCCCGGCGCCCAGCGTGCGACGAGTTCGGGTGGGCACGCCTCGCCGCCGAACACCAGGTCCGCGAGATGCTCCAGCCCGGCAGGATCGAGTGATGCAAGCGCCGCGGTGGTGACGAACGCGTGGGTGACCTTCCGGTCCGCCAGGAGCCGCGCGAGTTCCTCTCCGCCGAACACGGTGGGCGCTGCGATCACCATTGTCGCGCCGGCACCGAAGGCCTGCAGATACTCGAAAACCGACCCGTCGAAACTCGGCGTGGAGAAGTGCAGGGTGCGGGACTGCTGTGTCGCCCCGAAGCGTTCGAGCTGGTCGAGGGCGAAGTTGTCGAGTCCGCGATGGGTGACCACCACACCCTTGGGCAGGCCGGTGGAACCCGACGTGTAGACGACGTACGCGGCCGTGTCCAGCGAGACCGGACCGGTTCGATCGGCATCGGTCACGGAGGCTGCAGCTTGCTCTGCGCATTCGGTCGCGAAGCCGGGATCGTCGAGAGTCAGCCAGAGCGCGGTGCCCGGCAGCCGGTCTCGATGCTCGGTCGTGGTCACGCCGATGGTGGCTCCGGAATCGGTGAGCATGTGGGTGATGCGCTCATCCGGGTAGTTCGGGTCGATCGGCACGAACGCCGCTCCGGTCTTTGCCACCGCCCACACCGACACCATCGAGTCGATCGATCGCGGAATCCCGATGGCCACGAACGTCTCCGGGCCCACACCCCGCGCGACGAGTGCCCGGGCCAGACGATTCGACCGCTCGTCCAGATCGCCGTAGCTCACGTTCCGGTCCTCGTAGGCGCTCGGGTCGTGATAGCTCGGGTCGTGATAGCTCGGGTCGTGATAGCACAGTGCGATCGCATTCGGATCGAGCGCGGCCGCCTCTCCGAGAATCTGCGGCAGGGTGCGAGTCGACCCGCCCGGACGGCCACGGACCGGCATCAGGTCGGCGTGCTCCCGGTCGGTCAGCAGCGACAGGGCGGCCAGCGGCCGGTCCGGACGGGTACAGGCGTCGAGCACCCGCAGCACGCGCCCGGCGATGCCTTCCACTGTGTCCGCGTCGAACAGTTCGGGGAGGTACTCGAATTTCAGGTGCACACGATCGTCGACGGACGCCACCAGGCTCAGCGGGTAGTGGGCGGCATCGCGCGCGTCCACCCCGGTGACGCGCATTCCGGCGATATCGGTGTCCGTCGTCAGCGCGGCGCGGTCCACCGGATAGGACTCGAACACGGTCAACGTGTCGAATCCGGCCTCCGGCCCTGCGGCGCGCTGAATCTCGGCCAGGCCGATGTAGTGGTGATCCAGCAACGCCGCCTGCTCGGCCTGGACCCGTTCCAGCAGAGCACCCACCGTTTCGCCTGGCCGCAGCCTGATCCGGACGGGCAGTGTGTTGATGAACAGTCCGATCATCGTCTCGATGCCCGCCAACTCGGGAGGCCGCCCCGAGACGGTGGCGCCGAACAGCACGTCGTCGCGGGCGGTCAACGTTCCGAGCACAATCCCCCAGGACACCTGAACGAGTGTGTTCATGGTCAGTCCCCGCCCGCGCGCGACCTCACGCAGCCGGGTGGTGCGGTCCTCGTCGAGGTCGAACACCCACTCCTGGCCCATGGTGGACAGTCGCCGTCCCCGGTCCGCCGGAGCATTCCCCGTCGCTCCGCTCGCCCCGGCCGCGAGTAACGTCGGCCCCTCCACCCCGGCGAGAGCCCGCGCCCATACCGCCCGGGAAGCGTCGGTGTCCCGGTGGTTCATCCACGTCAGATAGTCGCGGTACCCCCGCACGCGGGGCAGCGACGACGGGTCGGCTTCGGTGGCGTAGAGCGTCAGCAACTCCGTGACCAGCAACGGCATCGACCAGCCGTCGAGAAGGATGTGGTGGTTGGTCGACACCAGCCGGTACCTGTTCGGCGCGGTCGCGATCAGCATGAACCGGATCAGCGGCGCACTCGTCATGTCGAAGGGGAGGAACCGGTCTTCGGCCAGCAGTCGCTCGATCTCGGACGCAGCCGCGCTCTCGCCCCGATCCGTCAGATCCACCTCGCGCCAGGACGCCCGGACCCGTTGCCGGACAACTTGAACCATGTTGCCCTCGGCGTCGTGCAGGAAGGCGGTGCGCAGGTTGGCATGTCTGCCCAGCAGGGTGTCGGCCGCGCGACGCAGGCGGTTCGAATCCACCTCGCCCCGAAGGTCGAGACTCACCTGCACGAGATAGGCGTCGACGGACTCGTCGGCGAGTTCGGAGTGGAAGAGCATGCCGGACTGCAGGGGCGAGAGCGACCACACGTCGCTCAGGTCCGGGTACCGGCTTTCGAGCGCTTCGATCGCATCCTGCCGGAGTTCGACGAGATCGAAATCCGACGGCGTGAATCCTCCGCCGCCCGCCTCCACGTGCGCGCCGAGGGCGGCGAGTGCCTGCATCCACAGCTGCGCGAGTTCGTCCACCTCCTCGCGGGTCAGGACGCCCGGCGGATAGGTCCACGTGGAGTCCAGCTGGGGCCCTTCGCCCGAGTCGACGGTCATCGCGTTGACGTCGACGGCGGCCGCGACCGGCAAAGTCGATCTTTCGCGCAGTCCGGATCGGTCGACCGGCATCCACCCGTCGCCGGTCTCCGCCGCGGTCGGGCCCAATCTACCGAGATAGTTGAAGCTGACCTGAGGTGGAGACAGCTGCGAAAGAGCCTGGGCTGTCTCGCCGTTCAGGAACCGGAGAAGTCCGAAACCGATGCCGTGGTCGGGAACGGCGAGGAGCTGCTCCTTCACAGCCTTGATCGCGGCCCCCGAGGACGGGCCTCCGGCGAACGCGTCGCCCAGGTCCACGCCGCTCAGGTCGAGTCGCACAGGGAAGATCGTGGTGAACCATCCGATCGTCCGTGCGAGGTCCGCCCCCGGCACCACCTGCTCTTCACGACCGTGACCCTCGAGGTTCACCAACGCGTCTGCCACCTCGATCTCCCGGCGGCGCCGCCATCGGATCAGTGCCATGGTCAGCGCCGTCAGCAATGCATCTCCCACACTGCCGTGAAAAGCCTGCGGCACCGACGTCAGGAGTGTTTCGGTCAACGGGGCCGGAACGCGTACCTCCACGTCCTCGGCGGTGACGGCGGTGTCCGATGCGGCCACCCGGCGTGCCCCCAACAGCGGATCGGGGCCGTCCGATATCCGTTGCCACAGTTCGAGCTCCGCTGTGCGGTGGGGTTCGTGCGCGGCGTCGACGAGGGCGTACGCCCACCGGCGCATCGAGGTCCTCGGCGGCTCCAGCGTGGGTGCCGCACCGGACTGCAGCTGCGTGCACGCGGTCGCGAGGTCGGGGATCAGGATTCGCCAGGACACACCGTCCATCGCCAGATGGTGGACGGTGATGAGCAACCGTCCCTCCGAGCCCGCGTCGAGCCACACCACCTGGATCATCACGCCCGACTCCGGGTCGAGCCGATCGAGCGCCGCGTCGAGTTCCTGCGCCGAGAGGGCGGAGAATCCGCCGTCCACCGGCACCCGGCGGACCACCGTGGCCGCCCGCACCGACCCTTCGGGTTGCACCTCCATCGACCAGCCCGATTCGGTGCGGGAGGTGCGGTACAACCGTGACCGCAGCACGTCGTGCCGGTCCAGCACGGCCTGCACGGCCCGCGTCAGGGTGTCTTCGTCGACTGCAGCGGGAACCGTGAACAGTGCGGTCTGCGAGTAACGGCGGAAGTCCCCGCCCCGGCTCAGCATCCATCGCACGATCGGCGTGAGCGGAATCTCGCCGATGCCGCCTCCCGGCAGCTCGTCGAGAACCACCGTCTCGTCACCGTTCCCGGCTATCTCGGCGAGTCCGGCAACGGTTTTTCGCTCGAACACATCTCGGGGGGAGATCAGCACCCCGGCGGCCTTGGCGCGGGTGACCAGCTGGATGGACATGATCGAGTCCCCGCCGATGGTGAAGAACGAGTCGTCGACGCCCACCGAGTCGAGGCCCAGTACCTCGGCGAACAGGTCGGCGAGGATACGTTCGTTCGCGGTGACCGGGCTTCGGCTCGCGGTCACCCGCTGCCCGAAGTCCGGTTCGGGCAGCGCTTTCCGGTCGAGTTTGCCGTTCACCGTCAGCGGCATCTCGCCCAGAACCACCACTGCTGCAGGAACCATGTGCGACGCCAGTCGCTCCGCAGCTTCGTCGATGACCGCCGCCGGTTCGATTGCGACACCGGCTTCCGGCACCACGTACCCCACCAGCCGATCCCGGCGTGCCGTCACCGCCGACTGCGCCACTCCCTCGCATGCGAGCAGGGCCGATTCCACCTCACCGAGCTCGATACGGTAGCCCTTCACCTGCACCTGGAGATCGTTGCGGCCGAGGTATTCCAGCTGCCCGTTGCCGTTCCACCTGCCCAGATCACCGGACCGGTACATCCGCGACCCCGGGGTGAACGGGTCGGCAACGAAACGGGTGGAGGTAAGTGCGGAGCGGCCGAGATATCCGCGTGAGACCTGCGCACCGGAGATGTACATCTCCCCGACCACGCCCGGTGGCACCGGATGCAGTCGTTCGTCGAGCACGTACACGCGCAGACCGGGCAGGCCCCGGCCGATCACCGATGCGGGTTCCTTCACCAGGTCTCGGTCGAGCGGCAGATGGCTGACATGCACAGTCGTCTCCGTGATGCCGTACATGTTGACCAACGTGGGCGCCGCGTCGTCCCGGCGCGCATACCAGCGCCCCAGTTGCCCGAATTCGAGGGCCTCGCCGCCGAAGATCACATACCGCAGAGACAGTCCGGGAGCACCGGCGAGGCGATCCGCCTCCGCCAACTGGTAGAAGGCGGTGGGGGTCTGATTGACGACCGTCACGCGTTCGTCGCGCAGCAGTTCGAGGAACTTCTCGGGTGAGCGCGCGGTGTAGTAGTCCACCAGCACCAGTCGTCCCCCGTGCGCGAGCGCGCCCCACATTTCCCACACCGAGAAGTCGAATGCGGCGGAATGGAACATGGTCCACACATCCGCCGGCCCGAAACCGAACAGCATCCGGGTGTTCGTGAGCAACGTGACGACGTTGCGATGCGAGACCTGCACGCCCTTCGGCCGCCCGGTGGAACCCGAGGTGTAGATCACGTACGCCACCGAGTCCGGGTGCAGCGGACGACGGCGGTCGTCATCGGTCACCGGCAGGGGCGAGAACCGTTGCACCGCCTTCAGTGTCTCCGGGTCGTCGACGACGAGCACCGGGACGTCGGTGCTGTGGAGAAGGTGCGCATCCGCGGCGGTGGTGAGCGCACACATCGGCCGGGCGTCACCGAGTATCAAGGCCAGCCGTTCCGTCGGCGATGCCGCGTCCACCGGTAGGTAACCGGCACCCGACTTCACCACTGCCAAGAGCGCCGCCACCAAATCGATCGAGCGCGTCATCCCCACCGCCACCAGGGTTTCCGGTCCCACTCCCTGCGTCACCAGCAGTCTCGCGAGTCGGTTCGCCCGCTCGTCGAGTTCCCGGTACGTCACCGACGAGCCGTCGCAGCGCACCGCGACGGCATCGCCCGCGGATGCCACCGCCTGGTCGAACAGCTCCGCCAACGTTATCGGCGGGACGTCGGTTCCCGGTCGACGGCCGAGCACGAGCTCACTTTCGGCCGGGTGCAGGATGTCGATGTCTCCCACCGGCGCCGTCGGGTTCGCGGTCACGGCATCGACCACGCGCACGAAGCGGCCCGCGAGAGCCTCCACCGACTTCCGGTCGAACACGTCGGTCGCGTAGCGGAATCCGGCACCGATCCCGGCCGGCGCCCCATGCTCGTCGATCCGCTCCGCAAGGCTGAGCTGCAGATCGAACTTCGCCACGTCCAGGTCGGCGTCGAGAGACCGGACGGTCAGCCCGGGCAGTTCCAGGTGTATACGGGCGGCGCCCTGGAACTCGAGCAGCACCTGGAACAGGGGTGCGTGCGCAGTGGACCGTTCGGGGGCGAGTTCGTCCACCAGCCGCTCGAAGGGAATGTCCGCGCGCTCGAACGCGCCGAGGTCCACCGACCGCACCTCGGTGAGCACCTCCGCGAACGACGATCCCGCCGCCACCGGCGTGCGAAGCACCAGCGTGTTGACGAACATCCCCACTACATCGTCGAGAGCCGCGTGGCCCCGGCCCGCGACCGGCGTGCCCACCGCCACGTCCTTCGACCCCGACAATCTCTCCAACAGCACGGCCAGTGCCGCGTGCACCACCATGAACAATGTCGAATTACTCTGGTGTGCAAGGTCGGTCAGAGTGTGATGGACGGCAGGTGGAATGTCGAACGAGACGACGTCGCCACGGAGGGATCGCTGCGCGGGTCGCGGCCGGTCCAGCGGCAACGGCAGCACCTCCGCGATGCCTGACAGGGTCCGGGTCCAGTAGCCGAGCTGCTCCGAGATCACCGAGTCGGACTGCTCCTCGGCGCCCAGAACCTCCCGTTGCCACAGGCTGTAGTCTGCGTACTGCACGGGCAGCGGTGCCCAGCCGGGCGCCTGCTGCTGCGTGCGTGCGGTGTAGGCGAGCATCACGTCCCGCGCCAAGGGTGTCATCGAGAAGCCGTCGGCAGCGATGTGGTGGACGACGATCGCGAGGACGTGCCGCTCGGGAGAGAGCCTGAAAAGCCTCACCCGGAGCGGAAGCTCCTCGGCGACATCGAATCCCGCACCGAAGAACGCGGTGAGCGAGTCTCGAAGCTCCCGGTCGGACACCGGATGCGGATCGAGGTCGGGAGTGGCGAGCGCCGAATCGACGATGACTTGGCGGGGGCCGTCGGCCGAGCCGGGAAACACGGTCCGCAGCGACTCGTGGCGCTCGATGAGGTCGCCGAGGGCCGTTCGCAGTGTCCCCGGGTCCATCACTCCGTCCAGCTGCAGGGCGACCGGAATGTTGTAGGCCGGCGAGGAGGTGTCGAACTGGTTGACAAACCACATGCGCTGCTGCGCAAGCGAAAGGGGAATCCGATCGGGCCGCGGCCTCGCGGTGAGCGGCGGAGCGGCGGAACCCGTCATCACGGTCGACTCGATCCGGCTTGCCAGAGCGGACACCACTGGCGCGTCGAACAGTGTCGCGACACCCAGACTCGTCTCCAGCACGCTGTTGATACGTGCCACCGCACGGGTGGCGCTGAGCGAGTCTCCACCGAGGGCGAAGAAACTGTCATCGGCTCCGACGCGGTCGACACCGAGGACCTCGGCGAAAGCCGTCGCGACCGCCTCTTCCACGGGGGTGGCCGGAGCGCGGAACGTTGCGGTGCCGAAGTCGGGTTCCGGTAGCGCTTTACGATCGAGTTTGCCGTTCGCGGTCACCGGCAACTCCGACAGCACCACCAACACCGACGGCACCATGTACCCCGGAAGCCCCGCCGCAGCAGCAGCGAGGACCTCCCCCTCGTCGACCTCCCCACTCACCGGCACCACATACCCGGCCAGATAATCGCCCGCCGACCCCCCACGAAGCACCACCACCGCCTGCGCGACATCCTCATGCCGCAACAACGCCGCCTCCACCTCCCCCAACTCCACCCGCTGACCCCGCAACTTGACCTGAAAATCCGTCCGCCCCAAATACTCCAACTCCCCGGACGGCAACCACCGCACCAGATCCCCGGTCCGATACAACCGCGAACCCGCCACCCCGAACGGATTCGCCACGAACCGATCCGCCGTCAGATCCACCCGACCCTGATACCCCCGCGCCAACTGCACACCCCCGAGATACAACTCCCCCGCCACCCCGACCGGCACCGGACGCAACCGCCCATCGAGCACATACGTCTGCGTGTTCCACACCGGCACCCCGATCGGCACCGTCACACCACCGGCATCCCCCAACCCCACCTCATGGAACGTCACGTCCACCGACGCCTCGGTCGGCCCATACAAATTGTGCAGCCCTGCCCCACTCACCCCACACCACCGCCCCACCGTGGCCGGCGCCAACGCCTCACCACTGGTCAACACCCGGCGCAACGAACCACACCCACCCACATCCGCCCCCGCCAAGAACACCTCGAGCATCGACGGCACGAAATGCACCGTCGTCACCGACTCCTCACGAATCACCCGCTCCAGATACACCGGATCACGATGCCCATCCGGCACCGCAATCACCAACCGAGCCCCGCACATCAACGGCCAGAACAACTCCCACACCGACACATCGAACGTCACCGGCGTCTTCTGCAACACCACATCATCCGAACCCAGCCCATACTCCCCCTGCATCCACAACAACCGATTCACGATCCCCTCATGCGGCACCACCACCCCCTTGGGCCGCCCCGTCGAACCCGACGTGAACATCACATACGCCGGATGCCGGGAATCGAACGGCGCCAACCGCTCCCCGTCCCGCACCCGATCACCGGAGAACCCGGACACATCCGCCCCGTCCAACTCCACAACATCCACACCGGCCCACACCCCCCGATCCGCCGCACTCACCAACACCAACACCGGATCCGCCGTCGCCACCACATACCCGATCCGCTCCGCAGGCAGATCCGGATCGATCGGAACATACGCCCCACCCGCCTTGATCACCGCAAAGATCCCCACCACCAATTCCACCGACCGACGCACCCCGATACCCACCAACGACTCCGGACCCACCCCGACCGAAATCAAATACCGCGCCAACCGATTCACCCGTACGTCGAACTCCGCATACGACAGCACCACCGCCCCGAACGACACAGCCACCGCACCCGGACTCCGCACCACCTGCGCATCCAACAAATCACCCACACCCACACACGGCACCGAACGCACCGTCGCATTCCACGACCCCACCACCAGCTCCCGCTCACCCCGAGCAAGAACCTCCACATCACCGACCGCGGTGTCCGGGTCCGCAGCGACGGTCTCGAGGATTACGGTCAGTCGCTCGGCGAACCGGGTGACCGTCTCGTGGTCGAAGACTCCCGGCTGGTAACGCAGGCCGAGCCGCAGTCGGGGTTCGAGGATCGACAGCAGCGTGAGGGGATAGTGGGTGGCGTCGCGGGCGTCGAGGGCGGCCACCCGCATCCCGGCGATGTCGGTGTTCTCGTCCAATCCGGAGGTGTCGACGGGATAGGACTCGAACACCGACAACGTGTCGAACAGGTTGCCCAGACCCGCGTGTGACTGGATCTCGCCGAGCCCGAGGTGATGGTGGTCGAGCAAGGACGCCTGCTCCTCCTGCAGGCGGGTGAGCAACTGCGTGAAACTCTCGTCCGGGTCCATCCGCACCCGCACCGGCAGGGTGTTGATGAAGAGCCCCAGCATGTTCTCCACACCGGACAGCTGCGGCGGACGACCGGACACGGTGGCACCGAAGACCACGTCGTCGCGGGAGAGATACCGGGACAGGAACACTCCCCATGCGGCCTGAATCACCGTGTTCATCGTGGTGCCGAGGCGCCGCGTCACCGCCATGAGCCCGTCGACCACCCGGGCGGGCAGAGTGATGTCGACCTCGCCGGGAACACCGTAGTGTGCCGCCGACGCCTTCGGAGCCACCAGCGTCGGCTCCTCGAAGCCCTCCAGTGCCCGTTCCCAGGCCCGAGCCGACGCGAATCTGTCACGGCTCGCCAACCATTCCAGATAGGTGCGGTACGAAGGCGGCTCCAGTAGACCGGCCGGAGCGCCGTCAGTGGCCATTCCGGCCGGAGCGCCGTCGGCGGCGTAACGCAGCAGCAACTCCCGCACCAGCAATGGTATCGACCAGCCGTCGAGAATGATGTGATGGTTCGTGATGGCGAGGACGTACTGCTGCGGTGCAGTCCGCAGCAGCGTCATCCGCAGCAGCGGGGGTGTTTCGAGGTCGAACCGTGTGCTGCGGTCCTCGTCCAAGAGCTGCCCGAGCTCGCTCTCCACGTCCCCATGCGAGGTCAGATCCACCTCACGCCACGGTAGCTCCACCTCGTCGACCACCAGCTGCGCCGGGACCCCGTGGTCGTCGTAGACGAACGCGGTCCGCAGATTCGGGTGGCGGGCCAGCAGCCCGGCCGCGGCGGCG
>NZ_JBAQEO010000131.1:0-20280 GCF_049286785.1 Rhodococcus sp. (in: high G+C Gram-positive bacteria)
AGAAGATCTTCTCCGTGTCGTCGACCTCCACGAGGCGTCCCGGCTTGCCGGTGGCCTCGAGATTGAAGAACGCCGTCTGGTCACTCACCCGCGCAGCCTGCTGCATGTTGTGGGTGACGATGACGATCGTGAAGTCCTTCTTCAGCTCCGCGATCAGATCTTCGATGGCGAGCGTCGAGATGGGGTCGAGCGCCGAGCACGGCTCGTCCATGAGGAGCACGTCTGGCTGGACGGCAATCGCACGGGCGATGCACAGTCGCTGCTGCTGGCCACCGGAGAGCCCACCGCCCGGCGTGTCGAGACGATCCTTCACCTCGGTCCACAGGTTCGCTCCGCGCAGGGAACGCTCGGCGACCTCGTCGAGCGTCTTCTTGTTGCGTTCACCCTGAAGCTTGAGGCCTGCCACCACGTTGTCCTTGATCGACATCGTGGGGAACGGGTTGGGGCGCTGGAACACCATACCGATCGTCTTGCGGACGCCCACCGGGTCGACACCGTTCCCGTAAATGTCTTCACCGTCGAGCAGGATGGAGCCCTCGACGCGAGCGCCGGGAGTGACCTCGTGCATGCGGTTGAGCGAACGCAGGACAGTGGATTTGCCGCAACCGGACGGCCCGATCAAGGCGGTGACATTCCGCGGGGGAACGGACAGCCCGACATCGGCGACGGCTTGAAACTTGCCGTAGAAGATGTTGACGTCCTTGAGATCCAGACGCTTGGCCATTACCGGCTCCCTACTGGTTGATGATCAAGATCGAATGTGTGGCTCACTTGCTGCGAACCTGTGAGAAGTGGCCGACGATCTTGGCCAGAATGTTGAGGATGGCGATGAGCAGGATCAGCGTGAGTGCCGCACCCCAGATCCGGTTGGTGCCCGCATCCGTGGGGTTGTTCATCTCCGAGACCATGACGCCGGGCAGGGTGCCCATCTCGCCGCCGAACAGGTCGAAGTTGATGAAAGGCGCGTAGCCGACGAGGATCAGCAACGGTGCGGTCTCACCCATTACCCGGGCGAGAGCCAGCATCACGCCGGTGATGATGCCGGGCAAGGCCGTGGGGATCACGATCCGGGCAATCGTCTTCCACTTGGGCACCCCGAGCGCGTAGGAGGCTTCCCGCAGATCCTGAGGAACGATGCGAAGCATTTCCTCGGTGCTGCGGACGACGACCGGGACCATCAGCAGAACCAGGGCCAGCGCCACTGCGAAGCCCGATTTGGGGAAGCCGAACGTCGCGATCCACAGTGCGTAGATGAACAGGGCCGCCACGATCGACGGGACACCGCTGAGGATGTCCACCATGAACGTGGTGATCTTGCCGAGGCGCGAAGAACGGTCGGCGTACTCGACGAGATAGATCGCGACGAAGATGCCGAACGGAATGGAGAACAGCGCGCACACGAGCCCCTGCAGCAGGGTTCCGATGAGTGCGTGGTAGATGCCGCCGCCCTCCGCGGAGGCGGTCAGCCCACTGAGCGAGTTCGTGAACCAGGTGGCCGACGTCAGCGCGGGAAGTCCCTTGATGATTGCCGTCGCCAGTACCCATACGAGCGGAATCAGGGCGATCAGGACTGCCAGCGACACAAGCACGGTGGCGGTGAGATCGGTGAGGCGGCGGCGGGCACCGACACCCTGGAAGGTGGGGGCCTTGACCGGCTTGTCGAGTGTGACGGTCATCGATCAGTCCTTCTTTCCTGCGATCACGGCGCGCGCTGCCGCGTTCACCACGAAGGTGAGCACGAAGAGCACCAGACCTGCGGCGATATAGGCGCCGGCCTGGATGTCGTTGTTGAACTCGGCGTAGCCGAGGGCGATCTTGGAAGCGATCGTGGCTCCGCCGTCGAACAGCGACCAGGAGAATGCCTGGGACGTGGTCCGCAGGATCAGATACAGCGCCATCGTCTCGCCGAGTGCGCGGCCGAGACCGAGCATCGAACCGCTGATGTAGCCGGACTTGCCGAACGGGATGATCGTGGTGCGTACAACCTCCCACCGGGTGGCGCCGAGGGCTAACGCAGCCTCGATGTGCTCCCTGGGCGTCTGCACGAACACTTCGCGAGTGACGGCGGTGATCACCGGCAGAATCATGACGCCGAGCACGATGCCGGCGGTGAAGATGGTCCCGCCGCCGAGAATCGAACCGCTGCCCGTCGCGAACAGCGGGAACCAGCCGAGGTTCTCGTTGAGCCAGACGGCAAATGGCTTGATGGCCGGAGCGAATACGAGCAACCCCCACAGTCCGTAGACGATGGACGGCACCGCGGCGAGCAGGTCGATCACGTATGCCAGCGGGCGTTTGAGCCAGGCCGGCGAGTATGCGCTGAGGAAGATCGCGATGCCGAGGGACACCGGCATCGCCAGAACCAAGGCGAAGAGCGAGACCAGCACCGTCACCTGGAAGAGGTCGAGAACGCCGAAAGCCATCTTGTTGATATCGACGGTGACCCATTCGCGGCTGGTCAGGAAGTTGACCTCGTTCCGGCTCAAGGCCGGAACCGCACGCCAGACGAGAAAGATGCCGATGGCCGCGATGACCACGGAGATGAAGATTGCCGAACCGGAGGCGAGAGTCTGGAAGATCCGATCTCCAGGCCTGGTCACCGGCTTGCCGTGCGAGGCGCCCGGTGGCGTCGAGGTGGCGATCTCGGCCTTCGTGGTACTCAACTCGGCCTCCGGGGTGCCGTTCGGACCGCCCACCCCGGCTCCGCGTGACGCGGAACCGGAGGTGCGAGGTGCTGATTCGGTGGGCGCGTCACTCATCTGCGCTCGCATTCCTTCTGGTCAGGATATAAGGCTGGTCAGGATATAAGGACATGGGGCGGTCCGAACGAACTGCACGAAATCAGCCGATGGCGGTGATCGACTCGTTCAGCTTCGCCTTGAAGGATTCGGGCAGCGGCACGTAACCCTGCTCGGCCAGGTTCTCCTGGCCTTCGTTCGCGGCACTCGTCAGGAAAGACTTGACGGCGGCCGAGGTATCGGCGTCGTAGCCCTTGGAGCACACGATCTCATAGGTGGCGAGTACCAGTGGGTACGCACCTGCTTCCTTCGAACCGAAGATCGAGTTGAGGTCCAGCGTCAGGTCACCGGCACCGGCGCTCTTGAACTTCGCGCCCTCGATTGCCTTCGCAGCGGTCTCGTTGCCGAGCTCGATCGGGCCGGATCCGTTGTCGATCTGCGCGACCGACAGCTTGTTCTGGTCGGCGAAGGATTTCTCGACGTAGGTGATGGAGCCCGGAGCCGAGGACACAGCCTGCGCGACGCCTGCCGAACCCTTCGCGCCCTCACCGATACCGCCGGTGAAGTCGGAGCCCGCGCCGGTGGTCCAGGCACCGTTCGACGCGGCCTCGAGGTACTTCTGGAAGTTGTCGGTGGTACCCGACGAATCCGAACGGATGACCGCGGTGATGTCCTGGTCCGGGAGCTTCGCGCCCTCGTTGAGAGCGGCGATCGCCGGGTCGTTCCACTTCTTGATGGTGCCGTTGAAGATCTTGGCGATGACCTCACCGTTCAGAACGAGCCCGTCCACGCCGTCGAGGTTGTAGGCAACAGCGACAGGTCCGAAGACGAGGGGCAGGTTCCATGCCTCGCCACCGACGCAGCGCGCCTTGGCTGCCTCGGCCTGCTCGGCCTTGATGGCCGAGTCGGATCCGGCGAAATCGATCTGGCCGGCGATGAACTGGGTGCGACCGTCACCGGAGCCGCTGGGGTTGTAGGCCAGGTTGACAGTCTTGCCCTTTTCCTGGCAGACGGAGATGTAGGTGGAGACGAACTGGTCCATTGCGTTCTTCTGCGCCGAGGAACCGGCGGCCGAGAGATTTGCCTTGCCCTCACACGTCGCGTTCGACGCCGATACGTCGGCGCCGCCTGAGGCCGCGTTGTTGTCGCTTCCGCACGCCGCCAGAGTCATTGCACCCAGGGCCACTGCACCGAGCAGGGCACCATTGCGCTTGAAGTTCACCTAAGTCCTCCGGAAATACCGTCTCGCCCGCGATCGGGCAACGACATGAGGCGCGGCCTGTTCGAACCTGCACCAGGCGGCACGCCGCCGCCCATGAAGAAAAGTAGGGGTGGCTAATGTCCGGTTGGCCCACGACCGGTGAACGGAAGGTGAACAGCCCGCACATTTGTCCGATTTTTCGTGACAGCTGTCAACCTCGCGCGTAGGCCACATCTGCGTGAAACCTGTCGAACCCGAGCCGCTCGTACGTGTGCAGTGCCGAGGCGTTGTCGCCCTCGACGTACAGCAGAACGGCACCCAGTCCGCGGTCGCGCAGATGGTGCAGACCGGCGAGTGTCAGCAACCGGCCCAGGCCGCGCCCCTGCGCTTCGGGAGCGATCGCGACCACGTATACCTCGCCGAGAGCCTGATCGTCGCCCAGCGGCGGATGAACCTTGGTCCAGTGGAATCCCAGCAATCTCGTCCCGTCCGACTCGGCGAACACCATGAAGAGGCCGGCAGGATCGAACCACGGTTCCGCACGACGTTCCGAGAGGTCACGCTCGGTCCACGATCCCTGCTCCGGATGCCACACGAACGCCGCGCCGTTGACGCGCAACAGCTCGGCGTCATCGGCCGGTCCCCGATAGGTTCGCAGCGAAATCCCTTCCGGAACAACCAGCTCCGGAAGCTCGGTACCCACGAGTGGTCGGCGGAGTTGCAGGAGTTCGCGTGCGACGGTCAGTTCGAGTCGCATCGCGAGAGCGCGAGCCGCCGGGAGGTCGCCGTGCGCCCAGATCCGGGAATCGGCGCCACCCTCGGACAGCGCCGCGGTTACCAGCTGAGCACCGATCCCCCGGCCACGCGCCTCGGGATCGACGGCAAGCTCCGCCATCGCCGGGTGCTCGCCGTGTCCCGGCTGCAGCTGCGCGTATCCGACGATCCGATCCGCGTCGGTCCACACCAGATGGCGAACACCGTCCGCATCTGCGTGAGCGGAGACGGCATGCCGCCCCCGCTCCGAGACCGGTTCCACACCGTCGACCGCTGCCACCCGGGCCAACATGGCGCCGACATCGGCCGCCTCCACGGCTTCGAGGCGATCCACCCAGGATCGAACCGAGGCGCTCATTCAGATCACCGGGCCGTCGGCAGCCTCGAAATCGACGTCGGCCACGTCGGTGTCGACCGGCAGCACGGTGGTTCCCGACTTGTTCCGGGTGGGGCGAACTGCTTTGTATCCCACGTTGCGGACGGTTCCGATCAGAGATTCGTACTCGGTGCCCAGCTTCGCCCGCAAGCGCCGGACGTGGACGTCGACGGTGCGTGTGCCACCGAAGAAGTCGTACCCCCACACCTCCTGCAACAGCTGCGCGCGGGTGAAGACCCGTCCGGCGTGCTGGGCGAGGTACTTGAGGAGCTCGAATTCCTTGTAGGTGAGGTCGAGCGGACGGCCCCGCAGCCGAGCCGTGTACGTGCCCTCGTCGATCACCAGTTCGCCCAGCGTGATCTTCCCCGAGGCCTCGGGGCTGGCGACGCCACCGGAGCGTCCGACCAGCAGTCGAAGCCTGGCATCGACCTCTGCGGGCCCCGTGCCGGGAAGGAGGATGTCGTCCAGGCCCCAATCGGAGTTGACCGCCACCAGCCCACCCTCTGTCAGCACCGCGACAACCGGAACCGCGGAACCGGTGCTGCCGAGCAAGCGGCAGAGTCCGCGTGCAGCGGCGAGATCGGTGCGGGCATCGACCAGCGCAACATCCGCAGAGCCGGCTTCCAGGAGTGAGGACACCTCTGTCGGCGCAGGCTTCACCGAATGCGCCAGCAGGGAAAGAGCGGGCAGGACCGCCTCGGGATTGGGGTCGGAGGTAAGAAGCAGCAGCTCCACACAGCCTCCTGTCTCGTCGCCGTCGCGCCCCGACCGTCCGACCGAGCCTCGAGCCGGGCAGTCCAGGCAGATCGACACTGAAAGTGATCGACATATCTGTCGGTGACAGACTAGCGCGCCGTTGTCCCAGCACGATGCACCGAACCCCCGGCAAGCGATGGTAACGACTGCCCCGGCGTCCTCGATCCGATGTCCGTCACAATGGAGCGGTGCGGAAACTCATCATCGGACTCGTCTTCCTCGTGGCACTCGGTCTCGTCATCGACTTCGGTTCGGCGGCGTATGCCGAGTACCGGGTGTCGAGGGAGCTGCGGGCGGGTGCGTCGCTCGACGCCGACCCTGAGGTCACGGTGCACGGCTTTCCGTTCCTGCCCCAGGCGTGGGACGGCAAGTACGAGAACATCGAGATCCGCGCCCAGGGCGTGCAGTCCGACTTCGTCGGCGAGATGACGATCGAGTCCACTCTCCTGGGTGCTGC
The DNA here is from genome assembly GCF_049286785.1 of Rhodococcus sp. (in: high G+C Gram-positive bacteria). Classification (GTDB taxonomy): domain Bacteria; phylum Actinomycetota; class Actinomycetes; order Mycobacteriales; family Mycobacteriaceae; genus Rhodococcus_F. The sequence continues at coordinate 6,303 of NZ_JBAQEO010000131.1, forward strand.
GGCCCCGCTGTCGACCCTCGTCGACGGCTCCGTCAAGTCGATTCCCGTCGACCATCTGTCCGGACGCATGCTGATCGATGCCACTGACCTGGGACGTTTCCTCGAGATCCCGGATCTTCAGGTGTCCGCACCGCCGGCCAGCAAGTCGGACGGCACCGGCGGTTCCGGCGGTTCCGGGATGCCGACAGCGGGTGGCGTGGTGCTCACGGGCACCGTGCCGGTCGGGCCGATCGAGATGAGCGTGAGCGTGCAGGCCGATCTGGTCCTCGACGGCGAGCAGGTGCAGATCCTCGCGAGCGACTTCTACTTCGGGCCCGAGGGCAACGCCGACTTCACCATCCCCGAGGCCCTTGCGCCGTCCGTTCTCGGGCTGTTCACCCGAACCATCGACGCCCGGGAACTCCCGTTCGGTGTACGTCCCACCGAGGTGTACGCGGAGGGATCGAATATCGTCATCGAGGGCGTCGGCGACCACGTCACGATCGATCTCGAGGAATTGCAGAGCAGATGACGGGAATCACACTTCTGGGGGTCGCGCTGGTCGCGGCGGTTGTCTTCGGACTCGTGTGGCAGCGGCGGCAAGGTGCGGTGCGCGCCACAGGACCGGCCCCGGCCGCCGACGTCCCCGACGACCGCCGGCTGCAACTCGAGGCCGTGGGGATCGGCTCGGTTGCTTCCGATCGCCTCCCTTCTCCCACGGTTCTGCACTTCTCCGCGGACTGGTGCGGGCCCTGCGCCGCAGTGCGGCGCGTGGTCACCCAGGTCGTTTCGGGCCTCGAGGACGCACCCCGTCCGCCCGTGGACGTCGAGCTGGATATCGATGAATTCCCCTCACTGGCAAAAGAACTCGGGGTTCTCTCCTTGCCCACCACCTTCATTCTCGACGCCGATCTCCATGAGCGTTTCCGGGTGTCCGGAGTACCGTCCGCAAGCGACCTGCGGGCCGCCCTGGAACCCCTCACCCGACCCCCCGCTTCATTTTCCTGAAGAACCGGGTAAACTCGCCGACGTGCAAACCAGCCAGGAGCTCATGCTCACCCGCCGCCGCGCAGTCGACCTGTGCCGCCTCGGGGCTTGTTGCTGTACCTGCTGCTGATCACCAGGGCTGTCACTTCCTTCTGACGCCGCGCATTCCGCGCACGTGATCGAAACCCGACGACGACGTCTTCTGTCGTACCTCGGCGCACTTCAAAGCACTCGGCAACCCATCGCAGGAGCACTTCTCATGTCCACAACACTCGAATCCCCGCAGGTCGACGTCCGGGGTCCGCGTTTCGCCGCGTGGGTAACCACCGTCGTACTCGTCGCCGTACTCGTCGTATCCACGTTCTCCCTGGTCGCCGCCGGGATCCTGCTGGCACTGCAGGCCGTCGTCTTCGCCGTCGGCGCTGCCAACGGTCCCCGGCGCAGCCCCTACGGCCAGATCTTCGGCACGCTCGTGGCGCCTCGGCTGTCCCCGGTGACCGAGCGGGAACCCGTCGCGCCGCTCCGATTCGCGCAGCTCGTCGGCTTCGTCTTCGCGGCTCTCGGCACCGTCGGTTTCGTGTCCGGCCTCGGGACCGTGGGCGCTGTGGCCACCGGTTTCGCTCTGTTCGCGGCGTTCCTCAACGCCGCCTTCGGCTTCTGCCTCGGCTGCCAGATCTATCCGCTGGTGGCCCGCCTGCGCACCACCGTCTGAATCACCGATCCCGAGCAACAACACATCGAAAGGAACACCATGGCTCGCTCCGATGTCCTAGTCTCCGCCGACTGGGCTGAGCAGAACCTCAATGCCCCCAAGACCGTTTTCGTCGAGGTGGATGAGGACACCAGCGCATACGACGGCGGCCACATCGAAGGTGCCATCCGCCTCGACTGGCGGAAGGACCTGCAGGACGGTGTCCGTCGTGACTTCCTGAACCAGCAGCAGTTCTCCGATCTCCTGTCCGCCAAGGGCGTTGCCAACGACGACACCGTCGTTCTCTACGGTGGCAACAACAACTGGTTCGCCGCCTACGCGTACTGGTACTTCAAGCTGTACGGCCACCAGGACGTCAAGCTGATCGACGGCGGCCGCAAGAAGTGGGAGCTCGACGGACGTCCGCTCTCCAAGGAGACCGTCGCCCGCGAGGCCACTCAGTACAAGGCCGAGGCCCCCGACCTCTCGATCCGTGCGTTCCGCGACGAGGTCATCGACGCCATCGGCAAAAAGAACCTGATCGACGTGCGTTCTCCCGACGAGTTCTCCGGCAAGATCCTCGCCCCCGCCCACCTGCCGCAGGAGCAGGCGCAGCAGCGTGGTCACGTCCCCTCCGCGATCAACATCCCGTGGAGCACCACCGCCAACGAGGACGGCACCTTCAAGGCCGACGACGACCTGGAGAAGCTGTACGCGGAGAAGGGCTACGACGAGTCCAAGCCCACCATCGCGTACTGCCGCATCGGCGAGCGTTCCAGCCATACCTGGTTCGTGCTCAAGGAAATCCTCGGCAAGTCCGATGTCAAGAACTACGACGGCAGCTGGGTCGAATACGGCTCTCTCGTCGGCGCCCCGATCGAGTTGGAGGTTCACTGATCATGTGTGGAGCACCCGTCCAGACCCAGACCCTGCCCGCGGGAGTCGACACCGAGAAGGAAACGGTCATCACCGGCCGCGTCCTCGCCGCTGACGGCCAGCCCATCGGCGGAGCATTCGTTCGCCTGCTCGACGGCAGCGGAGAGTTCACGGCCGAGGTCGTGGCCTCCGGCACCGGCGACTTCCGTTTCTTCGCCGCTCCCGGCGAGTGGACCGTGCGTGCACTGTCCAGCTCGGGCAACGGCACCGCCACGGTGAGCCCCACCGGCGCCGGCGTGCACAACCTCGACGTCACCGTCGGCAAGTAATACTCGTCAGAGCTCGAAAGGCCCCTCTCCGGTATCGGAGCGGGGCCTTTCTGCGTCGCCCCTCCCCACCCGTCGTCCGCCTACCTGTCGGGGGGCGGACCTCCCGCGCCATGCGCCTTCTCTGCCCGGGCCAGATCGGTGATCCAATCGACGATCCTTTCGCTCTCCCAGTACGACGAGTCATTCGGATCGTTGTTCCAGTAGGAGAGGTGCTGCATGTAGCCGAGAAAGACATACGGCTTGGTGACGAACTCGAAGATGTCACTGTTGTCCTCGACGAAACCCCGGCCCTCGTCCCGTAGCTTCGCCTGCACCACATCCGAACCGGGTCCCATAGCCCAGTTCAGGGCCTCGATCATCTGCTCCCGGGACACCTGTGTGTCTTCATCCGGCCCGTCGGGGTCGTAGGTCTCGTCGGACACCTTGCGCAGTACGTCGAGAAAAGACTCGTCGGAGGCGAACCAGTCGTGGCGGGTGACGATGTGCGCGATCGCCCGCGATGCCATCCTCGCAACCGCCTCCTCGAAGTCTGAGACGGTCCGACTCGGGTTCAGCAACGTGAAGTGCATGCGGCCCAGCACCGCGACCGCCAACTCGAGCACAGCGATCTCCTGTGGGGCGTCGCAGGAGATGTCGGTTGGACGGCACGCGTAGACAATCTCGTCCGCAAGCGCCCCGTAGTCGGCCGGCTCCGAGGACACGAAGCCGCCACCGGAGGGACCCGGCTCACCCATCGACGGAGTGCCTGCAGGACGGAGAGGATCGCCGATCAAGGCGACCCCGGCAATGTCGTCAGCGGTCACCAGAGCACTGCTGTCACGGTGTCCGAGATCCCGCGCCACTCGTTCGACCACCTCCGCACCGACGCTGTACCCCAACAGCACGTACCCGGTGGCGTCGCCACATTTACTCTTGTTGTCGTCGAGGATCTTGTTCATCGACGCAACCCCTGCCGCCATCGACTCCTCGTAGGTCGGAACCTCTTCGAACAAATCGACACCGTACGTGGCCGGGTAGGGCACGTACATCCACCCCACCGTCCCCGGTTCGTCCGCATAACGCTCCCCGGCCGGGACCGTCACGTTCGCCACCCAATCGGACCCTTGCTTCCGCTCACCGTCGTCCAGAGGGTTGCGGTCCTCCGTCGTGTCGGATGCTCCCGGAACGGCGACAATCAGGAGGTCGGGGCAGCTGGCGGCGAAATTATTGGGATCCACACGGTCGGTGTCCGGGGCGGCCACCGCGAACCCGGGGCCCGACATGACGATCAGCAATGCCGCCGCCGCGACCGTTCCGCCCGACTGACGAGCGCGAGCAGACATCGAACGCAGCATGAATCCCCCGAAGATGGAGCGGACAGCATGTCGGACAGGATCAACGTATCGAACAGGTGGGGAAATCGACACGGAATCATCCTCGAGAGACCGGGAAAGGTGCTCCCGTTTCGACCGTCCGAAGGCTTCGGTTTAGGATGGCACCGTGGTTATCTTCTTCGAGGTACTCCTGGTCCTGGCCGCGTTGCTGATCACGTGGTTCACGCTGTACACCATCTACCGCCTGGTCACCGACGAGTCGTGAGTCAGACCCCGGACGCAGGCGCCCATCCGTCGCCGGAACCTCCCGTCTCCGACGAGCAGGCTGCGGACTCCCCGACCGTTCGCCGAGGTAGCGGAGACGCCGCCGTGGCGGAGGCTGTGGCGCGCGCAAAGTCGACATCGGCGCGCAACATCCCCCTGCTTCCGGACCTTCCGTTGCCCGACGACACCGCGAACTTACGGCTCGGGCCCGATCTGAACCCCGAACTCCTCGCGCTGCTGCCTCTCGTGGGCGTGTGGCGCGGTGAGGGCGAAGGCCACGATCCCGCCATCGGCGACTACCGCTTCGGCCAGCAGATCGTCGTGTCGCACAGCGGCGGCGCCTACCTCAAGTGGGAATCGCAGTCGTGGGTCCTCGACAGCGAAGGTACTTACGTCCGCCCGGATCTCCATGAATCAGGATTCTGGCGCATGAGCGGCGACGGCGTTCCCGGCAGCGAGAACGAAGAGGTCGTCGAACTGCTCCTCACCCACAGCTCCGGCATCGTCGAACTGTTCTACGGGCAGGCGCTCACCCCGTCCTCCTGGGAACTCACCACCGACGTCGTGATTCGGAGTACGTCCGGCGCACTCGTCGGCGGCGCCAAGCGTCTCTACGGCATCGTCGAGGGCGGTGATCTCGCGTACGTCGAAGAACGCGTCATCGCCGACGGCGAACTCCTCCCCCGCCTCTCCGCGCGCCTCTCCCGCTACATCGGCTGATCGACCCGTGAGTACTTATTAACACCGGGCGGTGAATATATACTCACAGCTCGAATTCCCCAGAGCTGGGAGTTATCCACAGGCTGCATCGATCCGCGCGTTTTCCGCCTGTTTCTGTCGGTGCATCACGGCACGTTCCGGACCATGCTGCCTGGGACGACCGATTCACACACAGGGTTCCAACGCCTGCTGGACTACCAGCACGGGACCGTCACCACTCGACAACTCCACGATCTCGGCGTTTCCACCCGGCAGATACAGCACCGCGTGGAATCCGGGCAGTGGCTTGCCGTGCTGCACGGCGTGTATTCGGTGACCAACGGCCCACTCAACAGGCCGATGACGTTATGGGCTGCCCTGTTGTTCGGTGGTCCCAGCGCGATACTGAGTCATCGGACGGCCGCCGAAGAGTGGTCGTTCGAACCTGCCGATCCCGCAGAGCCGATTCACGTGACGGTCCCGTACGGTCTGTCGGCCGAATCGCAGCCCGCGACATATCGAAGCGCAGGCAGCAGATCGGACCGTCCGGTGCCCCGACTGGGGGATCTCCTGCATCCCGGAGTCGTGGTCCATCGTTCGCGAGCCCACAAACACATCACCGTGCCGACGTATCCGCCCCGCACGTCCCGGGCGGACACCGTCGTCGATCTTGCGGTGCTCGAGCCGGACGCTCACGCCGCGGCGACTCTGCTCGTCTCGGCTGCCACTTCCGCCGGCGTGCCCGTACACGAACTCCTCGGACGGATCGAGCAGCGCCCACCGTGGCGGTACGGCAAGGCGTTGACGGACGCGCTGGCCCTTGTGTCGGGTGGTGTCCAGTCGATCCTCGAGCACCGCTACGCCGTCGACGTCGAGGCCGCTCACGGGCTTCCGAACGCCCGTAGACAGTCACCGGTCATCGTCGACGGCCGAGTCCTGTTCGAGGACGTCGACTACTCGGACTGCGGAGTTCCTCTTCTGGTCCGGCTCGACGGGTTGCGCTACCACTCGTCGCGCGCGGTGGCGTTGCGCGATCGACGCCGGGGCAATGCGGCCGAACTCGCCGGCAGACCCACACTCGTCTATGGCTGGGAGGAGGTCACAGGCCGGGCTTGCGCGAGTGCAGCCGAGGTCCGAACGGTACTCGAGCGGGGCGGGTGGAGCGGACCGAACCCTTGCCCGAGCTGTGAGCACATATCAACAGTGGAGTGTTAACAAGTACTCACGGGTGGAGAACGCGGGCGGCCCCCGAGCCTTCCGGTGCTTGCACCGGACCCGGTCTGGACTCGACCGGGGGCTCGGGGGCCGGGTAGCTGCCTGGGATTCGCCGGCCGCTCGCGCGGTCTGTGAATTCCGTCAGCGGTAGCGGCTAGCTGGCAGCCACCTCACGTGTCCGTTTGTCATTCAATTTCAGACCACCTCCTTCCTCGTGTACAGAAGAAAGTACGCCGGCGTCAGAGAGTCGGCAACGCATTTTCGCCAGCAGCGATCTCGACGCGTATCACCTGGTCGGCATCGGTATCATCGGGCAATTGGTGCGTGACCACCACCACGGTTCGATCCGGCGAGACCAGTCCGCCATCCCTCGCGAGCAGGCTCCGCAGCAGCTCGGCGCCCGCGTCGGCGTCGAGGTGTTCGGTCGGCTCGTCGAGGAGCAGCACGCGGGCGGGCGACAGCAGAGCGCGCGCCAGCAGCAGGCGGCGACGCTGCCCGCCCGACACCGCCCGGGCACCGCCGTCGAGGCTTGTGTTGAGCCCTTCCGGCAGCCCCGACACCCAGTCGGCGAGTCCCACGGATATCAGTACGTCCAGCGCCTCGGGCTCCTGCACGTCGCCCCGCGCCACCCGTAGATTCTCGAGCACGGAGGTGTCGAACAGGTGGGCATCCTCCGCGAAGAAACCGACCTTCCGCCGCAAGTCGGCAGGTGTCACCCGGCGTAGTTCTACGCCATCGGCACACACCGTCCCCGACACCGGGGGAAGGAGCCCGGCGACCGTCATGAGCGTGGTGGTCTTGCCGGCGCCGCTGCCACCGACGATCGCGACCCGTGCCCCGGGTGGTAGGTCCAGGTCGAGCGCCGGCGTGGCCGCACCGCCGGGCCAGCCGCAGCGCAGTCCGCTCGCGCGCAGGTGCGCGGGGCCGTCCAGGGTCCGGTCTCCACGCTCTGTCACCGCTGCTGCGGCGTCGAGTAGCGCGAGGATCCTGCGCGAGGCGATCCTCGCCCGTGTCAGCGCGATGGCCGCTGCGGGCAGCGCGGTTGTCGCTTCGAAAGCGGACAGCGGCAGCAACACCAGAATTCCGAGGGCCATCGGGCTCATGGTCCCGGACGAATACAGGGTCGTTCCGACGAGCAGCGACCCGATGACACCCGCTCCGACTGCCAGCGGGGTGGCGGCGTCCGCAAACGCGCTGGGTGCGGCGGCACGGTCGGTAGACCGGACGGCGGTCTCCTCCGCCTCGACGGCCCGGGCCACGGTCTGCTCGAGCCGTCCGGCCACCCGCAGTTCCGCTGCGTGGTCCAGCGCTGTCACCGTGTCCTCACTGAATCGGGACCGCGCGTCGGCGCTGTCGGCCTCTGCGGTGCGGGCGGCGCGAGCCGAGAGAGCGGGCGCGGCCACTCCCGATACGGCCAGCGCGACCGCGAGGATCAGGGCGGCAACAGGTGAGATCACCGCGAGGATGCCGACCGCGGCGACTGCCAGGACTGCGGAGACGGCAATGGGGACGAGTGCCCGCACCACGACGTCACCGAGGGCGTCCACGTCGGCGCCGGTACGGGCGAGCAATTCCCCGCGGCGCAGACCTGCGGACGCCGCGGGATCTCCGTCGGCCAGCCGTTGATAGAGCTGAGTGCGCGCGGACGTCGTCCCCCGCAGGGCGGTGTCGTGAGTGGCGAGCCGTTCGAGGTACCGGAAAACCCCGCGGGAGATGCCGAGGGCCCGCACCGCCACAACGGCCACGCTGAGGTCGAGGACGGGCGGCATCTGCCAGGCCCGGGTGATCAGCCATGCGGAGATGGCAGCGAGCGCAAGGGCGCTGCCCAGCGTGGCGACACCGGCGGCGACAGCGCGCAACACACGGCCGGGCTGGAGGTCGAGAAGCGGCAACGCCCGGACGAGGGGATCATTCGACATCGGCGCGCACCTCCAGCACATGGTCGGCGGCCGCCAACACGGTCGGCCGGTGGCCGATGACGATGACGGTCCGGCCCGAATCGGCGAGTCTGCGCAGCGATTCCAGGACGGTCCGTTCCGAGTGCTCGTCGAGATGTGCGGTGGGTTCGTCGAGTATCAGCACGGCTCGCGTGGTGCCGAGGACCCGAGTCAGCGCCAGTCGCTGACGCTGCCCGAGCGACAACCCCACTCCCCCAGCCCCCACCCGGGTGTTCCACCCCTCCGGAAGCTCTGTCAGCACCGAGTCGAACCCGGTTGCAGAGCAAGTCTTTTCGAGGTCCGTCACGTCACCCGTGAGACGCAGGTTCTCGTCGAGAGTCCCCGGGACGAGAACCGGGTGCTGCGGAAGCCACGCGACCTGATCCCACCAGGCCGGACGGTCAAGCTTCCCGACAGGAACATCCGCGACCCGCATTTCGCCGCGATCCGGCTCCACCAGCCCCAGAAGGGTAAGGACCGCCGTCGATTTTCCGGAACCGTTGGGTCCGGTCAACACGGTGACCTGTGCCGGCTCCACGACCCCGGTGAGGTCGTGGGGGGCGAGTACCCCACGCGAACGCACACCGACGCCGTCGAATTCGATACGCGACCCGGCCGCATCGACGACGATGCTCCCCTCGGTGGCCGCCGGCGGCTCGGTGTCGATCAGCCCGAAGGCCTTGCTCGCCGCGGCCATTCCGTCCTCCGCGGCGTGGAACTGTGTTCCGACCATCCGCAGCGGGAGGTACACCTCGGGTGCCAGGATGAGCGCGACGATTCCCGCCTCCAGGCCCATTTCTCCGTACACCAGGCGCAGACCGATGCTGACGGCCACGAGTGCGACGCAGAGAGTCGCCAGCAGTTCGAGCACCATCGACGAGAGGAACGCCACGCGCAGGGCCGACATGGTGGTTCGGCGATGGGCGTCGCCGAGTTCCCGCACCCGCGCCGCCGGCCCCTGCTCACGGCCGAGCGCCCGGAGGGTGGGCAACCCTGCCAGTAGATCCAGTAGCTGGGCGGACAGCGTGGTCATCGCGGTCAACGTTCGTGCGGCTTTACCCTTGGTCAGCAGCCCGATGAGGATCATGAAAATGGGAACGAGGGGCAGGGTGACGAAGATGATCACCGCCGACGTCAGATCCTGTAGAGCGATCACCAGGAGAGTCGCCGGGGTGAGCGTGGAGGCAAGGACCAGGGCGGGCAGGTAACCCGTCAGGTACGGTCCCAGCCCGTCGATCCCGCGGGTGAGGACCGTCGCGATCTCGTCCCGCCGTGGGTCGAGTTCGCGTGGGCGCATCCGGGTGGCGACACCGAGCACCTCGCCTTTGAGTTCGGCTACAACCCGGGAGGCAGAGCGGTGAGCGTAACGGGACTGCACCCAGGTACCGGCAACGCGGATTCCGATCGCGGCCGCCAGCACCGACAACTCCGTCGTCCACTGCCCGATATCGGTGACGCCGTCGACGATGACGCCGGCGAGGATTTGTCCGATCGCGAGTGCCGAGACGATAACCATCGCCACGTTCAGGATCGACAACCCGACCGTGAGAACGAGATAACCGCGGGCGGACGCCGAGTAGCGCCACAGACGGGGGTCCACGGGACGGCGGGAGACCCGCTCCTCGCCCTGCCGTAGCTCGGGGCGAGGAGCGTCACCTACCTCGATACTCATTTGCGCGCGTACGACAAACCGATCGACGGCGGAATGTGGCTGGTGGAGATCCGCTTCCGGAACACCCAGTACGTCCAGCCCTGGTAGATCAGAACCACCGGTGTCAGGAACGCGGCCGCCCACGTCATCACCTTCAGCGTGTACGGACTCGACGACGCGTTGTCGATGGTCAGACTGTAGACGGCGTCGAGGGTGGACGGCATGACGTTGGGGAACAACGAGCCGAAGAGAAGCACGATGGTGCCGACGATGGCGATCGAGGTGAGCAGAAACGCCCAGCCCTCACGTTCGGCCCGGGTGAAGGCGACCACCCCGAGGAGTGCGCCGGCAGCGACGACGACCAGTATCCAGGTCCATCCCTTGCCGTACGCCAACTGGGTCCAGAGCACGAACGCACCGGCCACCGGAATCGCCGGCACGGCCAGCCTGGATGCGAGCTCCACCGCGTCGCTGCGTACTTCGTCCGCCGTCTTCAGTGCCAGGAACACCGCACCGTGCAACGCGAACACCAGGGCGGTCGTGAGACCGCCGAGCAGCGCGTACGGGTTCAGCAGGTCGAAGAAGCCCGACGTGACTTCCTTTTCCCCGTTGATGTCGACACCGCGGACGATGTTGGCGAAGGCCACACCCCACAGCACCGCCGGGACCCAGGAGCCGAAGACGATGCCCCAGTCGCAGCGCCTGCGCCAGGTGTCGTCGTCGATCTTGCCGCGGTACTCGATCGCACAGATGCGCACGATGAGGGCGACGAGAATCAGTAGCAGCGGTAGGTAGAAACCGGAAAACAGGGTGGCGTACCACTCGGGGAAGGCCGCGAACAGAGCGCCACCCGCGGTGAGGAGCCACACCTCGTTTCCGTCCCAGACCGGGCCGATCGTGTTGAGCACGACGCGCCGTCGGGTGTCTCCGGCTTCGTCCTTACGCCGGCCCAGCACCGGCATCAGCATCCCGACGCCGAAATCGAAACCCTCGAGTACGAAGTATCCGGTGAAGAGCACCCCGATCAGGATGAACCACACTTCTTGAAGTCCCATGACGGTCTCTCCTAGTACGCGAACGAGAGTTGTTCGGGCTTGCCCGAATCTTCCGGCTGTTCGGATTCCTCACCCGGTGGATGCGCGTCGTGCTCCTGCGGTCCCTCGATGGTGAAGCGGCGGATCAGCATGAACCAGACCACGCCGAGCGCGCCATACACCAGCGTGAACACCGTCAGGGATGTCGCGACCGTCCACACGGAGTGATTGGAGACGCCCTGGTCCACCGTCAGCCGGATCATGTCGACACCGGTGGGATTGGGCGCCACCACCCAGGGCTGACGGCCCATCTCGGTGAAAATCCAGCCCGCACTGTTGGCGAGGAACGGAGTGGGAATCGCGGCGATGCTCAGCCAGCCGAACCACCTCTGGTCGGGGACCCGGCCGCGGCGGGTGAGCCACAGACCGACCACGGCGAGGAGCGCCGAACCGGCAGCCAGCCCGATCATCGCGCGGAACGACCAGTACGTGACGAACAGGTTGGGACGGTAGTTGCCGGGTCCGAACTGCTCCTCGTACTGCGCCTGCAGATCCTCCACGCCCTTCAACGTCACATCAGAAAACTGCCCTTCTGCGAGATAGGGAAGCACGAAGGGAACCTCGAGGACATGGGTGACACCGTCGCAGTTGTTGTGCGTACCGACGGTGAGAATCGAGAAATTCGGATCCGTCTCGGTGTGACACAACGATTCGGCGGAGGCCATCTTCATGGGCTGCTGCTCGAACATCAGCTTGCCCTGAACGTCTCCGGTGTAGATGAGAGCCACACCCGACGCGATCATGACGAACAGCGACAGCCGTGCGGCGGGACGGAACATTGTCCGGGCGTCGTCTCGGAACGCTGCAGCCTCGGCTGCGGGAGCGGTACGTGCCCGTCGCATGTTCCGGACCATCCACCAGCCGGCGATTCCCGCGACGAACGTGGCTGCCGTGAGGAACGATCCGGCCACCGTGTGCGGGAACGCGGCCAGCGCGGTGTTGTTCGTGAGCAGCGCCCAGATGCTGGTGAGCTCGGCACGTCCGGTGTCGGGGTTGTAGACGGCTCCGACCGGATGCTGCATGAACGAGTTGGCCGAGATGATGAAGTATGCGGACGCGTTCACCCCGATCGCCACCATCCAGATGGTGGCGAGGTGGACGAGTTTGGGCAGCCGGCCCCAGCCGAAGATCCAGAGTCCGAGGAACGTGGACTCGAGGAAGAAGGCGACGAGTCCCTCGAGCGCGAGCGGCGCTCCGAACACGTCACCGACGAATCGCGAGTACTCGCTCCAGTTCATGCCGAACTGGAACTCCTGAACGATGCCGGTGGCGACGCCGAGCGCGAAGTTGATGAGGAAGAGCTTGCCGAAGAACTTGGTGAGCCGGTACCAGTGATCTTTCTTGGTGACGACCCACATCGTCTGCATGACGGCGATGAGCGGGGCTAGCCCGATGGTCAGTGGAACGAGAATGAAGTGGTACACGGTGGTGATACCGAACTGCCACCGTGAGACATCCAAGGCATCCATGGCACTACTTCCGAAACTGGGCCCGTAGGAAAGGCTTCGGAACCGAGGCGTGGGCTTCCGCTCGATCCCTGTAACACCGTACTGTCCGGCCTGTTTCGCCGCAGCACTTTGTTACTACGGAATGTAGTAGCTCGGTCAGACCTGCGCGACCTCGGTCCCCGTGGTCTCGACCGCAAGGTCGACCAGCTTCACGATCCGATCGGCGAGCGGGGCATCGGGCAGCACGAGGCCGTCGATCTTGCGCACACGGGCCGCCATGGTAATGCTCGAGATCAGCCAAACACCTTCTGCCGTAATAAGATCGGCAGGACGAAGCGAGGCGTATTCACAACGGAACCCCTTGGTGGATGCCACCTCGTAGAGCGCCTGCTGCGTGGTGCCGGGCAGGATTCCGTGCTCGGGCGGCGGTGTGAGGAGCGTCTTGTCCCGGGCGATCAGAACGGTAGAACGTGGGCCTTCCAACACATTCCCCTCACTGCTGACGAAGATCACATCGTCGGCACCGAGTGTGGCCGCATACCGCAGAGCCGCCATATTAGTGGCGTAGGACAGCGTCTTTGCGCCCAGCAACTGCCACGGCGCGCTCGCCGAGAGGTCCACCGAATACCCCCGCGCGAGCGTGAGAACGGACACACCGTCGCGGCGAGCCTGCAGAATCCGGTCCGAGACGGGGCCGACAGTGACGAATGCGGTGGCGCCGCCACCCGACTCCCGGCCGCGACTGAGTACGAGCCGCATCGCACCCTCCCGTTCCGAACCCCACTCCTCGACGGCCAGTTCGATGGCCAGCCGCCATTCGTCCAAATCCTGGATCGGCAGATCGAGAGCGCGGGCCGAAGCCACCAGGCGGGTGAGATGCGGTTCGAGTTTCAGGGCGCGTCCCTTACGCACCAGCAAGGTCTCGAAGACTCCGTCGCCGCGAACCACCGCCAGATCGTCTGCGTACAACAGCGGCGCATCCGGGTCCCGCACCTCGTGGTCCAGCGTTACCAGCACTCGATCAGACACCTCGTCGACAGCCATACCGCAAGCCTATCCACCATGCATGGCGGCAGCCTTTGTCACCGGTCCCTAGACTGATGTTCGTGGTCGACAAACAGCCCGTCCCGCCAAGTCCGCTACTCAACGCCGCAGGTGCGGTCCCGGCGCCCGAGGATTCCCCCGATCACGGCGTCGCCTGGCATCATGGCGATCCTCTCGGTGAACAACGCAGTGCCGAGCGCAGCGCGGTGGTGATCGATCGTTCCCACCGCTACGTCATCGCGATCAGCGGCCCCGAACGGCTCACCTGGCTGCACACGATCTCGAGCCAGCACGTGGCCGCTCTGCCTGACGGCATGAGCGCCGAGAACCTGAGTCTCGATGTCAACGGCCGCGTCGAACACCACTTCGTGCAAACCGATCTGGACGGGACCACATGGATCGACACCGAGGCCGACCGCGGAGCTGATCTACTGTCATTCCTCACCAAGAT
>NZ_JBAQEO010000132.1:0-9394 GCF_049286785.1 Rhodococcus sp. (in: high G+C Gram-positive bacteria)
ACTCACATCCACCGATCCACGATGAGCGACGACACAACATCCGCGTGGCCCGCGTGATCTGTTGTTCACAACGACGCGTAACAATTGTCACGGCAACGACGCCGACCAGTATCAACGACTCGTTCGCTGCTCGACTAGGAGCACGCAATGCACATTCCCGTCTCCCCCGTTCACACCCTCTCGAACGCCGATGAGTCCCCCCTCCCACCATCACTCGCATCGCTGGATCGTCACCCTCGTTCGGTCGGAGGTTCGGCCGGCAACCGCAAGCGGTCGGCGAGAATCGTCCACCAATTGATCCGATCCTCGATCAAGGGCGGTGTACTCAAAGAGGGTGACATGCTCAGCTAAGATCAACTGATCGACCGTCTCGACTCCACCCGCAACTCCATTCGGACAGCGCTCCAGATGCTCGCCGAAGAAGGACTGGTCAGCCGACAGCGGAGGATGGGAACAGTAGTTCAGGGTCGGCCCGTCCAGCTCCAGATGCACGACATCGTCGCAACCGAGAAAGGGACTCCGATCGAGTACGTGCGCATCAATGAGCACACGATCACCTCCTCGGGAATCATCAGCGAGAGACTCCAAACCGCGCAGGAGAAGGTGCGGATGCTCGAATTCATCATGCTCGTGCGTGGCGTGCCGATCGGCACTCTCACCGCGTACCAGATCAATCCGAATGCCCTTGCGCCGGTTCACCTCCTCGCGGCCGACTCGATCGTCAAGGTCTTCGAAAGAGAGTACGGTGTGCCGTTCGGGCGCATGGACTGCTGGATCGACGCAGTTCCCGCCGACGCGCGCACCGCACACATGCTCGACATCGCACCGAAATCCATTCTTCTGGTGCGGGATCAGGTTCTGTCCGACAACGAGGGACGCGTGCACGAGTTCGCGTACGCCCACTACCGTGCCGATATGGTGTCCTTCAGGTCTTCCCCCCTCTGACAACGATCCCGCACCTAACGAGAGAACGCCGACCGGAAATATCTCCGATCGGCGTTCTTGGATACGGACTACTTGAACGAGAGGTTCGAGTAGTCCACCCAGTTGTCGGACCTCCAGGCGAATCCCGCGACGTCACTCGACAGGAGCACATTTGGTTGCACCTGAGCGATGAAGACGATGGGCGACTGCTCAAGGTAGATCTTCTCCGCCGCATTCCATGCGCGTCCGGCCTCGTCGGACAGTGCGTCGGGAAGCGCGTTTCCAGCGGCAAGGGCTTCGTAGAACGGCCGGTACTCCCAGTCCGCGAAGTTGTTGCTGGAATCCTCAGCGGTGTACACGAGCAGTTCGTACGGCGGTGTCAGCGTGATGGCGTAGTCCCGCAGGATGAAGGCCTGCGAGGTGTGGTTGCTGCGCTGATCCGCGAACTGCGATGCCGGCATCTGCTCGATCTGCACATCGAATCCGCCGGCACGTGCAGCCGTCTGAATCTGGACCGCGGCCTCCCTGGTATCAGGATCGGCCGCACTCACGGCGAGTGAGAACGACACACCGTCGGGGAACCCTGCCTGTGCAAGAAGTTCTTTCGACTTCGCGGGATCAAACGCGTAATCGGGGAGGCCCTCGTTCGTGTAACCCGGAGCATCGGGCAGCAGGAATCCCGAACCTTGACGGGTGGCGAGTCCACGGTATACGTCGTCGACGATCTGCTGGTACGGCGTCGCGTAAGCCATTGCCTGGCGAACAAGCGGGTTGTCGAAGGGCGCCTTGTTCGTCACCAGCGGCATCATGATGAACATGTTCGGGTTGTCCACCTTGGGGACGAACACGTTGGGATCGGTTGCCAGTGCGGCCGAATCGGCGGGGGTGATCGATTCCGCCATCTGGGCGTCGCCGTTCTTCACCGCGTTCGCTCGGGTACCCGCGTCGGCGACGATACGAATGTTGATCGTCTTGATCGGCGCCTCGCCCAGGATCCAATCCGGGCGTGACTTCATGACCACCTGGACACCGGGCTGGTAGTCGGTGACCTCATAAGCACCGAAGCCGTAGTTCGGGTTCTCGACCGTCCACTTGACTGCGTACGGGTCTTCCTGTGTCACATGCTCTTCGAGAAGAGTGCTGTCATAGATCTGACCCAGCAGATCGGACATCAGAGCGAGGAACGTGACACCGAGACCAGCCTGCGGAATCGTGAACGACACGGTGCGATCGTCGATCTTCTTGATCTGTGAGGCAGGATCGGTGATCGACGGCGCGAAAATACCGGGCGCCACGGACGTCGGAGTGTTGAACTTGCGGTCGAAGGACCACAGCACGTCGTCTGCGGAGAGTGTGTTTCCTGCCGCGCTTTTCGCTTCCTTCAGCGTGAAGGTGTAGGTGAGTCCGTCTTCGCTGACGGTGTAGTTCTCGGCAAGATACGGCTCGTAGTTGTACACGTCCTGCTGTTGAGCCCCTCCCTGCGAGCTGTCGACGTAGGGCTTTCTCAGCAGTGTGGCGTGCAGGTTGTTGGCCTGCTCGAGACCGCCGAACCCGTTGTCCATCGACCACGTGATACCGGTGTCCGGCGTGACCAGCGTCAGGGTGCTTCCGCCGTCCGCCGAAGCCGAATTGTTCGACGACGACGAGCATCCGGAGAGTGC
Organism: Rhodococcus sp. (in: high G+C Gram-positive bacteria); assembly: GCF_049286785.1. Taxonomy (GTDB): domain Bacteria; phylum Actinomycetota; class Actinomycetes; order Mycobacteriales; family Mycobacteriaceae; genus Rhodococcus_F. Next base: position 2,586 of record NZ_JBAQEO010000132.1, read on the forward strand.
CAGGGCGCCAATAGTTCCGACGACCACAAGTTTCAGGGCACCTGAACGTCCTGCGCGGGGACCAGCCTTCTGGGTCCGAAGGCGTGCAAAGGGCAGCATCAATGAAACTCTCCTCGTTCTTGGGGGTCAAAGGTGTAGCAGAATCAGAGAACGGAGGACCCGGTCACCGATCCGAGTCGAACAACTTGCGCCCCACCGCGGTGACGGCGAAAACCGTAAGGGCAATGGCAACGGCGGGGAACAACGCCGACCACCACCGTCCAGCCGCCGCGCCGGGCGCGCCTGCAGCGATCATGGTGCCCCACTCAGGTGTCGGCGGCTGCAAACCGACGCCGATGAATCCGAGACCGGCGGTGAGTACGATTGCCGAGCCGAAGACCAGCGATGCATTCTCCAACGCCGGCCAGGCCGAGTTCGGCAACACGTGCCGCAGGATCATCGCAAATTCACGTTCACCGGAAATGCGGGCGGCATCGAGGTACGCCTCCCCACGCACGCGCAGTACCTCGGTGCGAACAAGCCGTGCCTGGTTGGGCAGCAGCACCACAGACAGCGCCACCGTGATCGACAGGATGGAGGATCCGAAGAACGCAATCAGCACCAGGCCGATCACGATGGCCGGAACGGCCTGAATCAGGTCGAGAGCGCGCGAGGCGCCGCGGGCCAGGACGCCGAAGACGCCGTGCCGCGATTCGTTCATCCCCACCGCCAAACCGAGCAGAATGCCCAGGAAGGTGGCAACGAGAGTGGTGAACAACCCGATCATCAAGTTGTTCTGTGTCGCAGCGATGGTCCGGGCGAAAACATCCATTCCGGACGAGTCTGTGCCGAACCAGTGATCCGTACCTGGCGGCAGGTCCGGCTTGGCGACGACGTCGCGGGTGCTGTACGGAACAATCCTCGGTCCGATCGCCGCGAGTACGACCACAAAGGCGGCCGGTAGCACCACGAGCCACGCGCGAAGTGAGCTGATGCGAGCCCCGGCAGACTTCTGGTCCGGCGACATGTCGATGGGTTGCGGTGTGCCGGCCGGCTCCGCCGCCTTGTCAGGTTCGAAGGAGAGTGTCATGGTCAGCTTCCTTCCGCCTGCACACCGGGACGCCGACGGGGATCGAGAAGCATGTTCACGATGTCGACGAAGAAGAAGACGAGCAGCGAGACGGCTGCCACGATGAGCAGGAATCCCTGCAGAGCAACGAAATCCGAGCGGGACACTGCTTGCACGGCATACTCGCCCATGCCAGGCATCGCGAACAGTTGTTCGACGATCACCGCGCCGCCGAGCATGAAACCGAAGATGGTGCCGAACATGGAAACTGTGGACGGCAACGCCCGGCGGGCGATGCTTGCCGCGACCATGGAATTCGACGCCCCGGATGCGATCCGAAACTTGGTTGCCTGCGCATCCTTCGCCTGCTCGAGCGACCGGACGAACAGCTTGAGCAGCATCGGGGCGTACGCGACGACAAGTACGAGCACCGGCAGCCACAGATGTGTGGCCATCGACTGGAGCAGGATGAAGTCGCTCGATAGCAAGGCGTCGAACAGGGGGAAACGCGTCATCTGCGGCGGCGCGTTCAGCAGGGTGTCGTAGCGTCCGATCGGCGCCGGCGCCCAGTGCAGCAGCGAGTAGAACACGAAGATACCTGCTACCCCGAGGCAGAAGTCCGGAACAGCGCCGGCCGCGCGGGCATACGAGGCAATCACCCGGGACACCGGACTCTTCGGCTTCAGCACCAGCAGGAATCCGAGTACCAACGTCAGGATCGACGACAGCAGCATCGCGATTACGGCGAGTTCCATCGTCGCGGGCAACCGCACGCTCATCTCGTCGAGCACTCCCGCACCGTTCACGATCGAGTTACCGAAGTCGAGGGTGAGCACGTTCCCCAGGTAGGTGACCAACTGCGAGAGAACACTTCCACTCAGCCCCAACGCTTCCCTGGCGGCGTCGTACTGTTCCGGTGTCATGGTCTGGCCGCCGGAGATGGTGCGCACCGGATCGCCCGGAATGAGCCGCACGACGAAGAACACCACTACTGCGAAAAGAAGGATGTGGAGTGGGAGAACCGCGAGGCGGCGTACCCACCATCCGTTCTTGGATGCGAACGCTTTCATACGGCGGACCTCGCCCCGGTCATTGCTGCGTGTGCGCCGATGCCGCTGGTGGTGCGGTAGGCGTCGACCAGGCTTTGCGAATAGGGGTGCTCGCTGTGGAACAGGACCGACTCGACCGGCCCCTCCTCCACTACCTTCCCCTGGTACATCACGATCAGGCTGTCGCAGACGAACGCGGTCGCCGGAAGTCCGTGAGAGACGAATACCAACCCGGCATTGTTGCTTTCGCAGTGTTCCTTGAGCAGATTGAGAACCGAACCCTGCACCGACACGTCCAGGGCTGATACCGCCTCGTCGCAGACGATGAGCTTGGGCGCGACCACGAGTGCCCGGGCGATCGAGAACCGCTGACGCTGACCACCGGACACCTGGTGAGGCCGCCGATCGGCGAGCGCCGGATCGATACTCAGCGAGCGCAAGGTTTCGTCGACCCGCTGGTCTGCGTCGGCCGTGGACATCTCCATCAACTCGAGGAGCGGACGCCGAACACCGTCGCGCAGTGTCCGACGCGGATCGAACGACGATGAGGTGTCCTGCGCGACGAGTTGCACGTCGGTTCTGAACCTGCGCATGTCGCCGCGCGACATCGTCCGCAGATCGCGGCCCAGGTATTCGATGCTGCCGGAGGTCGCGAACTCGAGACCCATCAGCATCCGCACCAGCGTGGATTTGCCCGAGCCCGACTCCCCGACCACGCCGAGCCTGCTCGAGGAATCGACCAGCAGCGAGACCCCGTCCACCGCGACATGCGACTTGCCCGACCGGCCTGTGAATACCTTTCGGACGTCAGTGAACTGGATCGTGGCGTCTTCGTTCACGAGGCCACCCCCTGCGCGCGCCCAAAGGTGCTCATAGTGGGCAGGCGGTTCATGAACGCCGAATCCAGGGTGGGAATGCATGCCAGCAGCCCACGCGTGTAGGGATGTCCGGCGCTCTGCGCGATCGACTGAGATCGAGCCTCCTCGACGACACGTCCACCATTCATCACCACGATGCGGTCGGTGAACTCCTGGCACAGGGCGATGTCGTGACTGATCACCAGCATGCCGGTGTCGAACTCGGCGGTGAGAGACACCATGAGCTGCATCAGCTCCCGTGAGAGCGTGGCGTCGAGGGCGCTGGTGGGTTCGTCCGCGATCAACAGCTGCGGGCCTGCGCACAAACCCAGCGCGATCATCACCCGCTGGCGCATGCCACCCGACAATTCGTACGGACGGGCCGCCAGCACCCGGTCGATGTCGTGCAAGCCGACCTTGCGGAGCCACTCCACCGCCTTCGCGTCCGCGCCTCGCCGGCTCACCTTCTCGTTGTTCCTGATCACAGAACGCATCTGGCTGCCGATCTTCCACACCGGATCGAGGGACGTCATCGCGTCCTGGAAGACCACCGAGATGCCCGGGATCCGAACCGGGAGAATCCCCTTCTTCCGCGACAGCAGGTCGACCTCGCCGAACTGCATGCGATCCGCTTCGACCTGCGCCTCCGCTTCCAGAAAGCCAGCAATTGCCATGCACGAGTTGGTCTTTCCTGATCCGGATTCACCGACGATCGCCACACGTTCTCCGCGGCCGACAGACAGGGTGAATCCGTCGACCGCAGTGAACGGACCGCGCGGGGTGGGATACACGACACTGAGATTCTGCACTTCGAGCAAGGGCGTGGACGATTCATACGCTGCATTGCCCGAATACGCCTCCACGGGCTCTTTCGTTAGTAATGACATCCGTACTCGTTCCTGTCGTGAATGCAACGAATGGTGAAGAGAACGTACAGAGGTGGTGTTTCGAGCCGACCCTTCGCAGGTAACAGCTCAATTACGCGGATTGTCAGAAGTCGAGCAGATTCTCCCGGAACGTTTTGTGCGCGTATCCGTCCCGAATGAGCCCACGCTTGCGGAGAGCAGGTGCGAGTCCGTCACAGACTTCCATGATCGAGCGCCGCGTCGTGTCCGGGTACATCAGGAATCCGTCGCCGCCGGCTTCCTCCATCGCGTCCTGCATCTGAGACGCCACACTGTCGGAGGTTCCGATGAAGTCCATTCCGTAGTTGCTCGGTCCTTCGGCAAGATCTCGCAGGGTGATCTTCTCCGAATTCTCCAACCATGCCTTCGCCGTGGTGGTCTCACCGTTACCGATCTCCTGGGGAACGGGTCCGTCCAGGTCGTACTTGGAGTAGTCGATGACACCTCCGGACACGTATGACAGGTACCACAGCCGCTTCTCGATGTTGCTCGCGTCCTTCTTCGCGGCATCGAACCGGTCGAATCGGGCCTGCGCCTCTTGCTGGGTGTCGGCGAGATACGGCACGGCCATGAACAGAATCTTCAGGTCCTGCGGTTTCCGCCCGTGCGCGATGAGCCTCTCGTCCATGTCCCGTCGCAACGACTTCATCTCCGCAGGCGTCTTGGCGAGCGCGAGCATCGTGTCCGCGTGCTTGGCCGCCAACTCCCGACCCGGTGTCGAATTGCCCGCCTGAGCGACCACCGGCCGCCGCTGAGGGCCCGGAATGGTGTTGAGAGGCCCCCGGACCTTGAAGTACTTACCCTCGAAATCCACGGTGTGGACCTTGGTGTGGTCGGCATACCTGGGGGCGTCCTGATCGTGAACCAGCGCATCCGGATCCCAAGATTCCCAGAGAGCGCTGACCACATCCATCCACTCCTCCGCCATCGCGTAGCGTTCGGCGTGGTTGAAATGCTGGTCGTGGCCGAAGTTCTGCGCCACCCGGTGCGTGACCGAGGTCACGACATTGATGCCCGCGCGCCCCCGTGTGAGGTGATCGAGCGTCACCATCGAACGCGCGGCCAGGAACGGCGGGTATTGGATCGTCGACATGGTCGCGACGACTCCGATGTGTTCGGTGGCCGCCGTCAGGAGAGGTACCAGTGGTACCGGGTCGTTCTTCGGCGCCATCAGTCCGTACGCGAGCGTCGTCTCCATCGACCCCCCGTACGTGTCCTCCACCATGGAGGTGTCCTCGATGAACAGCAGATCGAATCCGGCACGCTCGAGTGACGTGGTCAGATCCACGTACAGCCCTGGCTGGGTCCAATCCGTCATCGACCTCCCTGCCCAGTCCCCGTACCACGGTTGCACGCCGAAACCGTTGCCGAGGAACCATCCGAGTCGAAACATTGCCTCTCCCTCCAAGGGTGTGATGCGGTCAGAAGGACTGAAGGTTCTCGCGGAAAGAGGGGTGCGAGTATCCGTTTCGCAGCAGTCCTCGACGCCGGAGAGCAGGACACAGCCCCTCGGTGATCTCCCGGATGTACTGCCGGCTGGTGGGCTGCGCAAGGAACATGAAACCGTCGCCGCCTACGTGTTCCATGGCCTCGTCCATCTGTTCGGCCACGCTCTCGGGTGTGCCGACCAGTTCCATGCTGTGGACGCGCATCGCCGACGCCGCGTCCTTGATGGTGCGGCCACCGAATGCTTCCTTCCACCCCTCGAACGTTCCCTGGTGGCCGTTCGTCGTCACCTCGTCGGGGATGGGCTTGTCGGGATCGAGTACCGAGAAGTCGATTTCCATGATCGCGGCGAAATGCACCATCTGAGCCTCGAAATTGTGCTGTTTGTCCGCCAGAATCTTCGCCCGCTTCTCCTCTGCCTCCGCCTGTGTCCGTCCGATGATCGGCTGCACGACGAAGAAGACCTTGACGTCATCGGGATTGCGGCCGAACTTCTCGGCGCGCGCACGAATGTCGTCGCGGTAGGCCTTCATACCGTCGAGGCCATTGGGGATGCAGAGCAACATGTCGGCGTTCTTCGCAGCGAAGTCTCGTCCACGGGGTGAAGCGCCGGCCTGACAGATGACGGGTTTCCCCTGCGGACTGCGTGGCGTGTTCAGCGGTCCACGAACCTTGAAATGCACGCCCTCATGATGAATGGGCGCGACCTTGGTGTGATCGGCGTAGTAGCCGGAGACCGGATCGGCGAGAATCGCCTTCTCCTCCCACGAATCCCACAGCTTGGTGACCACGTCGACGAACTCCTCGGCGATTTCGTACCGCTGGTCGTGTTCCGGCAACTTGTCCATCCCGAAGTTCTGCGCCGCACGATCCTCACTGGAAGTGACGATGTTCCAGCCCACCCGTCCACGGGTCACGTGATCGAGCGTCGAGAACGCGCGAGCGAGCAGGTAAGGCGGATAGAAGGTCGTCGATGCGGTGGCTACGATCCCGATGTGCTCGGTCGCATACGCCAGCATCGACACCACCGGTACCGGGTCCAGCTTGGGCGCATACATTGCGTGCTTGAGTTCGAGTTCCGCTGTGCCCGCATATATATCCGACACCATGAGCGAATCCTCGAGCATCATGAAGTCGAATCCTGCGCGCTCCATGTCTCGGACCATGTCCACGTAGTACCGAGCGTCGGTCCAGGACAGTGCATCTTCGGACCAGCCGGTTCGCCATTCCGGAGTGGTCAGGTTTCCGAACCACCCGAGCCTGAAGGGCTGTGCACCCATATGCCGTACCTCCTGAAGAGTCATGCACGCCGCGAACGTCGTTCCGAGCGGCCGTGCGTTACAGATGTCAGTGAATCCGGTGACCGTGACGGCTTTGATTCGCCGTGATACCGACTCTATTAAGCCTGGATGCACCGATCGGCTGATGGCGTTGTTGTGAGTTTGGTTGTCCGGCAGCGGATGGGGTGTGGGCGTGAGTGATCGTCCGACCTGGTGTGTCGGGT
>NZ_JBAQEO010000133.1:0-10929 GCF_049286785.1 Rhodococcus sp. (in: high G+C Gram-positive bacteria)
TTCTCCCGGCCGGCGAAGGAGACCAGCGGACACTGCTTCATCGACGCCGCCGTGCTCACCGGGGCCGGCGTCGACGACCTGTCCCGTTACGGCGGCGGACCGCACCCTCAGCTGGACCTGTTCCTGGACTGACTTCGCGAGGAGTGCGGCCGGGGGCCGTCTACGATCGGCCGATTCTTTCAGGTTCCAGCGCAGCCGGCGCCCCGTCCGGTTTCCGCTCACCTTCGAGACGTCGCAGGAACCGTTCGACCAGTGCGACAGTCTCGTCGTGACCGCCGGAAACCCCCAGGGCCGCTTCCATCGTCAGTACCCGCGAGAGGCTCGTCATCAGAACCATGACAGCAGCCGGTGGATACTCAATGGAATCGATGCCGTATCGCTGCAAGGTGCCGGCAACGGCCTCGACCTGTGCGGTGCGGAACCGCTCCGAGTACTCGGCGATCTCCGCGCGAATGGCCTTCCTGTGGTTGGCGAGCGCAACGAACTCCATCGTGAAGGCAGTGCCCGTTGCTTCGATGCTGAACTCCCACAGAGCCCACAGTGGCTGCGGCGAGGTCAGGAGTTGCGACTGACGCTCGAGACCCTCTGTGGCGCGGCGCCGAAAGACCTCGAGGAACAGTTCGTCCATGGTGCGGAAGTAGTAGTACACGAGCGGCGGCTTCAGGCCCGCTTCCTTTGCGATACGACGCGAGCTGACCGCGGCGTATCCTTCCTGCAACATGAGCCGCTCTGCGGCATCGAGAAGGAGAGCCCGATTCCTTGCGTCGGGCGCGCCGATTCTGCGCGGCGAAGACATCTGCTGCTCCTCAGCATCGATAACGCACTACCCCAGTCACCCCACGACCGATCGTAGTGTGAACAAAACGGGTTCGACCGTTGCGTGGATATGTTCAGGAACCTCGTGGCGCCTCAGGGAACCGGGGTGAATTCGAGGTGGAGCTCGGTGAGACCGCGAAGAATGTAGGTCGGCTCGTAGGTGTAACGGCGAGCGTCGACGGGACCGTGCTCCGCCTCCGAGATCCTGATGTCGGCCATCCGGTCGAGCAGACGCTCGATGGTGACGCGGGCCTCCACCCGGCTGAGCGGTCCGCCGGGGCAGGAATGGACGCCGCGTCCGAACGCGACGTGTTCACGCGCGTTGGGACGGTCGATGCGGAACTCGTGCGGGTCTTCGAATTTGCGCGGATCCCGGTTCGCGGCCCCGAGAAGAATCGCCACCGTGGTGCCGGCGGGGATCTCGACGTCGCCGAGTGTCGTCGAGGTGCGGGTCAACCGGAAATCGCTCTTGACCGGCCCCTCCAGGCGGAGCAACTCCTCGACGAAGGCAGGAATGAGGCTGCGATCCTCGCGGAGTTGCTTTTGCAGCTCGGGGTTTTCGGCGATGCACTGGAACGCGGCCGTGATCAGTTTGGCGGTGGTGTCCTGCCCGGCTCCGAACAGGAAGGTCGCGAGCCGGACGAGCTCGATGACCTCGGGAGTCTCGCCGTCGGGATACTTCGACTCGGCCAGCAGCGTCAGTACGTCGCTGCGGGGTTCACGCCGTCGGTCCTCGATGTAGGCGCTGAACTTCTCTTCGAGGAACTCCAGCGGATTGAGCGACATTGCGTCGCCCTCGTCCATCGCACCCGGCGTCTGCATGCTCAGGCTGGCCCGGAACGCCTTGTGATCCTCTTCCGGGACTCCGAGCAGATCCGCGATGGTGAGCAGGGCAAAGGGCAGGGCGTAGTCCCGGACGAGTTCACACTTGCCTCCGGCGAGGAACTCGTCGATCTGACGGTCGGCGAGGCGCCACATGAATTCCTCGTTCTGCTCGATCCGACGGGGCGTGAACAGCCCGGCGAGCAGCCTTCGAACGCGAGTGTGTTGCGGAGGATCCATCGTGACGAGGTGCTCACTCAACGGGAACTGGTCGCGGTACTCCTCGATCAGTGCACTGACGTCGTCGCCGTGAGGCTCGAATGGTATCCCGAACGGCCCGATCGGCGCGTTGATGTTGGAGAACGCCGCAGTGTTGCGGAGAACCGCAAGGGCTTCCTCGAAACCGGTGACCGCGACGGCGCCGTGAGGGGGCACGAATTGAACGGGGCATTTCTGCCGGAGGTGATCGAAGTAGGGGTGAGGATCGGGGATGACGGACTGATCGGTGAAGTAGTCAAGTGATTCGAAGTCACTCATGTGCAGCCTCCCTGTGATTGGTGTGCAGGAATTGCTGAGCACCCGCTCAGCAATGCTGACCACATGCTTAGCATGAAATTGCACAAGTGGTCAACATCACATTACGGTTGACGAGAGCGGCGTTTGCCAAATACGGAAATAATGTTCTACTCTGCCTCATGAACACACCTGACGAAAAGTAGCCACTGGTCAGGACTGGTAATCGGCCCCGGCCCCGCACACCGACGGGCGCACTCCCGGTCGAAAAGCCATCACCGGCCGCACCACCACCACCCGACTCGGCCGAGGAAACCTCATGCCCTTCGTGATCACCCAACGTTGCTGCACCGACGCAAGCTGCGTGTCCGAATGCCCCGTGGACTGCATCCGGCCGCGGCCGGATGATCCGGACTACGGCACCACCGAGATGCTGTACATCGCCCCGGAGACCTGCATCGACTGCGGGGCGTGCGTGGACGCCTGCCCGGTGGACGCGATCTTCTCCGAATTCGACCTCACAGCCTCGATGAGCCGGTACCCGGACATCAACCGGGCCTACTTCGAACGGCATCCGCTCGACACCTCGGTCCTCCCCCCGCGGCAGCCGCCGCGGCGGCTGCCGAAGGAACTCGGCGCGCTGCGCGTCGCGATCGTCGGTTCCGGTCCCGCAGCCTGCTACGCGGCCGATGAACTGCTGCAGCACAATGACGTCCAGGTCGAGATGTTCGATCGGCTGCCCACCCCGTGGGGTCTGGTGCGCAGCGGCGTGGCGCCGGACCACCCGGAAACCAAAGGCGTCGCAGACATGTTCGCGTCGGCGTTCCGAAACGACCGGTTCCAGTTGCACCTCAACGTGGAGGTCGGCGCGCACATCTCGCTCGCAGAGCTCCGTGAGCATCACCACGCGGTCGTGTACGCGGTCGGCGCGTCCGGCGATCGGCGCCTCGGGATCCCCGGCGAGGAACTGCCCGGCAGCCACTCCGCGACAGAGTTCGTCGCCTGGTACAACGGTCATCCCGACCATGCACACCACGAGTTCGATCTGTCCGGCGAACGGGCCGTCGTCGTCGGCAACGGCAACGTCGCACTCGACGTTGCGCGAATCCTCACGCTCGACCCCGACGAGCTGGCCAAGACGGATATCGCCGACCATGCACTGGAGGCGTTGCGCAGCAGCAATATCCGGGAGGTCGTGGTGCTGGGCCGCCGTGGCCCGTTGCAGGCGGCATATTCCACGCCCGAGTTCCTGGCCCTGAGTTACCTGCCCGCCATCGATGTCGTGATCGACGAGGCCGAGTTGGCTCTGGACGCGACCGGTCAGGCCGCTCTCGACGACCCGGACGTGGAGCCCTCTCTGAAGCTCGCGATGGATCTGGCACGCGAGTATGCGGCCAAGCCCGCCGTGAACGGCAACAAGCGGATCGTCTTCCGGTACCTGTTCTCCCCCAACGAACTTCGCGGGGGTGACCATGTCGAATCGGTGGAGCTGGTCCACAACATCCTCGACCGTGACCTGAACGCGATGGCCACCGAGCGAACCGAGAGCATCGACGCGACTCTGGTGCTCCGCTCGGTCGGCTACCGCGGCGAACCCGTCGTCGACCTGCCGTTCGACGACAGTCGTGGTGTCATCCCCAACGCCCGCGGCCGGGTGGAGGGCATGGCCGGGGTCTACACCACCGGCTGGATCAAGCGGGGTCCCCGCGGTGTCATCGGCACCAACCGAGCGGATTCGAAGGAGACCGTCTCGATGCTGCTCGAAGACTTCCGAGCCGGCACGCTGACAGCTCCAGCGTCCGACCGGGCCGCGTTGACCGCCCTCCTGGCTCGGCGTCGGCCGGAGCGGATCGACAAGGCCGGGTGGCGCACCATCGACACCGCCGAGAAGGCCGCGGGACAGGCCGCAGGCAGGCCCCGGATCAAGCGCACCAACACTGGCGAACTACCCACGGCCGCAGTCTGAACGGAATTACCGATCGACCAGACCCGGATTCGCACCGACCCGAAACGAGGCGCCGAAATGACTGATCAGACCGTTCACGACAAACTCGAGATCAAGGAACTGCTCTACCGCTACGCCAGGTCGGCAGACACCAAGGACTGGGCCGGACTGACATCGGTCTTCACCGAAGACGCCTTCCTCGACTACAGCTCCGTGGGCTATCCACCCGGAACACGCGACGAGGTCGTCGCCGTGCTCTCCAACGCGTTAGCTCAGGTGCCCATGACCCAGCACTTCATCAGCAACATCCAGATCGCGCTCGACGGCGACCGAGCCAAGGTGACCGCGATGTTCTACAACCCGATGCTGCTTCCCGGCATGACCGAGATGAGTTACTGCGGCGGCAACTACTACCACGATGTCGTACGCACGCCGGACGGCTGGAAGAGCGAACGGCTGGTCGAGGAAAATCTGTGGTTCGTGAACCCGCCGAAACCGAAGGCCTGAACAGCCGAGTCCTCGATGACTCGATGACTGAACGACTGAGAGCAGGCTCGCGCTAGCAGAGCAGCGCGAGCCTGCCTTTCAGTGCGTGGACCGGCTCTTCGGGATGTCCCGGAACGCGAGGCCGGGGTCATGGCTGCGCTCGCGTGGCATTCCGAGCACGCGTTCACTCACGGTATTGCGAGCCATCTCGGTCGTGCCTCCGCCGATGCACCAGGCCTGACGCATCAGATAGTCGTTTCCGCACTGTGCGACGGCGCCGTCGTCGCTGTCCCATGCAGCACCGGCAGCCCCGGTGAACTCGTAGATGATTGTGGTGATGCGGGTTTCGACGACACCCGCCATCAGCCGGGCGATGCCGGCCGCCTGATCCGACATCGTCTTCGTCGCGATGCCGCGGCCGACCCGTTGCTGGAGTGCTCCCTTGACGAGTTCGAGTGTCCGCGCCTCGCCGACCAGGTCGCGGCCCATCGGGTCGTCGAGCCTGCCCGCGTCACGTGCCACGGCAAGGAGTTCCGGCGTCCGCGAGGCACCCCGGGCGCTTCCCGCAGGCTTCGTCGCGTACGGCGAGTTCAACAGCATCCGCTCGTGGAACATCCAGCGGGTCCCCACGGTCCAGCCGTCGTCGACCTCACCGACACGGTCGCTGTCCGGGACCCTGACGTCGGTGATGAACTCCTGGCAGAACTCCCGGCAGCCGCTCAGCATTTCGATGCGATGCACCTCGACGCCGGGCTGGTGCAGCGGAACGATGAAGACGGTGAGTCCTCGATGCTTGGGCACGTCCCAGTTGGTTCGAGCCAGACACAGCGCCCAGTCGGACCACCAGGCACCGGTGGTCCAGATCTTCGATCCGTTGAGCACCCATTCGTCGCCGTCGCGGATCGCGGTGGTCACAGCGCCCGCGACGTCGGAGCCGCCACTCGGTTCGGAGAGCATCTGCATCCACAGTTCCTCGCCCTTCAGAATGGCGGGGATGTGGCGACGCTTCTGTTCCTCGGTGCCGAATTCGAGGAGTACCGCAGCGCAGGGCACGAAGGTCGGTGACTGCAACCGGGCGGGGTACTCGAAGCCCGTCAGCTCCTCGTCGAGAACCTGCTGGTGGGCGCGGGTCAGTCCCTGCCCGCCGTACTCCCGGGGGAAGCTGATCCCGGCGAGGCCGGCGTCGAACAGCATGCGTTGAAGTTCGCGTTCCCGCTTGACTTCGGCGAGTTCCTCCTCATCGGACCCTTCGTTGCGGAAGATTCCGACGTTGGCGGTGGGGTCGGACGCCCCGAGGTTCGCCCGGATCCATGTGCGGGCCCGGGTCCGGAAGGTGTCGAGTGATTCGACGTCCGGGGTGGTCACTGGGTGTCCTCCTGGTGGTCGACGATGTCGGCAATGAGTTGCCGGTGCTCGGCGGGTGTGCCGTAGTTCGATCGGTTGGCGACGGTTCGCCGCAGGAAGAGATGGATGTCGTGCTCGAACGTGAGCCCGATGCCGCCGTGGATCTGCACGCAGTCCTGCAGCAGTTCTGCGCCGTACTCGCCGACATACGCTTTCGCGGCGCTGGTCAGTTCTGCGGCCTCCGTCGAGCCTGCGGCGACCGCAGCGGCGGCAAGGTCGGTGATCGCATGACTTGCCTCGAGCCACGTCTTCATGTCGGCGAAACGGTGCTTGAGTTCCTGATAGGAGGCGAGCGGCCGGCCGAAGGAGTATCGGTCGAAGGCCCATTCGAGGGTCATGTCGAACGCAGCCTGCATGGCGCCGACCGATTCCGCGCAGCTGATCACGAGGGCCAGTTGGCGCGCACGCTCGACATCGCCTGCCGCCTCGCCCGCTCTTCCCACCAGCGCCGTCACCGGCAGGCGCACGTCGTCGAACTCGACGACGGCGAATCGGCGGGTCAGGTCGACCGACTGGAGGGGCCGTACCCGAACGCCCGATGCGCTGCTCGGTACCAGCACCTGGGTGACGTTGTCACCCGTGTGCCCGGTCACCAGCAACACGTCCGCGGTGAGCGCGGCTTCGACGGGCCGCTTCGTCCCGTTCACCACGACCTCGCTGCCTTCCACACGGATCTCGAGCGGGGGCACGCCTGTTCGGGTGTTCGGACGGGGTTCGGCGAAGCACCATGCCGCGGTGGAAGTTCCGGCCAGTAGTGCCGCCAGAACCTCACCATGGGCGTCCGTCTCACTGTGGTCGAGCATCTGGGTGTCGAGCATTGCCGCGACGATGTTCGTGGGGATCAACGGTCCCGGCGCAGCACGCCGGCCGAATTCGTGAGCGACGAGAGTGAGATCGGTAAGTCCGACATCGCTGATGGAACCGCCGCCGCTGCCCTCCCCGACGAGCAGGCTCGTCCAGCCGAGTTCGGCGCCCCGCCGCCAATAGTCGGCCTCGAATCCGACCGCGTCGTCACGGAGGCGGCGGAGTTCCGCCACCGGTGCCCGATCCTGGAGAAACCGGGCCGTGGTGTCCCGAAAGAACTCCTGATCGGGAGTCAGCTCCAACAACATGTTCGTCCTCCGTCACTGCGGACGCGTTCGGCTGCGAACACTCCGCTCTCTTGAGGGAGAATAACATTGTCATTTTTAAGAAATAAAGCTTTCGCCCTGCGGCGTTCCGGAAGACACCCACGTCACCCACCAGGCGTCGCGCGAGGCCGGCAGAGCCGTCCGGTCGCCCTCGACATCATCTGACAGCGAACAGTGCCGTCATCGGGGGACTACGAAACGAACACGAACCAGTATCCGACCACCAACGTGCACAGAGCGATCAATCCAACGGTGGCGTAGTTGGCAAGTTTCTCCCGTTGGCTGCGTGGCAGCAGACGAAGCTTCTCGGCGAGGCGCCTGCGTTTCTCGGTGCAACACCATGCTCTTCCCCTACCCCGGTGGTTCCAACCCTGAAAGACCGGTCGGAAAAATACCACTGGTTGGTTATTCATTGCGAATGTACCGTCAGCTAAGTACTCTCCGGCGAATAAGTAATCTCCGGTTAAAGGGAAATGAAGGTCGGTAGGCACCATGCCTGCCACCGGACGACGGACGGAATCCCATGAGCATCCGAGAAACGGCGGCCAGCGGCGCGGGGGTGGCGCGACTGGCGATCGATGCAGGTCTCGCACTTTCGGTCGTAGGCGCCGACATTCTGCACAGGGCACTCACACGCGAGGTCGGTCCGGTAGGTGATCCCGGGCCCACCGATGCCTCGATCTCGATGACCCCGGTCAAAAGACCGAAGGCCGCCTCTGTTTGAGCCATCGGCCTACCGGGTAGTTGCGGCCAATGCCCAGAAAGGTCGTCATCACCGGTGCCAGTGGCAATGTCGGCACAGCCCTGCTCCACCTCTTCGCAGAGCAGGAACCCGACACGGAGATCGTTGCCATTGCCCGGCGAACACCCCCTTCCACCCACCCCTATGACCGTGCGCAATGGCACAACATCGATCTGGCCCGCGCGGACGCGGGGGTCGTCACTCTGGCCGATCTTCGCCGGCCTATGCTGACCGGGTCACCGAATCCTGGCCTTGCAGAGGCATACCCACGTCGATCTACAGCATCGACAAGGTCGCCGAAGTAGACGTACTCGACGCCTTCGAGTCCGAAACCGCGCCCGCATCCCGGCCGGTGATCACACGGCTGCGTCCCGGGATGATCGCCCAGCACGATGAAGCCACCGCGATGCTGCGCTATGCGCTGCCGAGTTATGTGCCTCGCACACTCACGAGATGAATTCCGCGCCTGCAGTTCCTGCCCCTCGATCGATCACCGACCCTGCCACTCGTCCACACTGATGATCTGGCGGACGCCGTACTGAAAGCACTCGAGCGCCGCGCTCAGGGGGCCTTCAACATCGCCGCGGACGAACCGTTGGACGCGGACGTGGTGCGCATCTCTTTCGAAGCGCATCTGATTTCCGTTCCGTCCGCCGTGCTGGGTTCGATCGTGAATGTTCTGTGGAATCTCCATCTTTCACCGGTACACCCCATGACGCCCAGGGCATCGTGAACGAGTTCGTCTCGGGGATACGCGGCGCGGCCCACAGTGCCGGCGCCGTGCTGGGTGAACGTTCACCGGGTGCCCGGTTACGCCAGTTCATCACGGCCGGCCCCATCACGAGACGCCTGCGCCCGTGATCCTCACACGGCAATCGCCGGTCCGCCGTGACGAAGGACCGGCGATTGCCGTGAGATCTGGGTGATCAGAGATCAGTTGATGCCGACGACCTCCTGCGCGATGGCCGCCAGGCGGGTCTGCGACGCAGAGACGATCCCGTGGCGATTCTTGTGCGCCTCTTCATATGCCAGCACCGCCCGGATGTCGGCCGGCTCGGTCAGTTCCTTGACCGCTGCCACCGCTGCAGAGACATTGAGCTCGTCGTAGTCGGCGATGGGAAGTTCACTCGCGTCCTGTACTCCGCTTGCCGAGCGGGCGGTGTGGATGGCGTCGGCGACCCCGCCCGCGCCTTCGCGCCGGGTGACACCCTCCGCAGTTGCCAGTGCAGCGTCGCGGCCGGCGGTCAGCGTCTTGGTAGCGATCTCACCCAGCGCAGCGCCCCGCCCGAGGAGCGATCCGAGCCATTCGGGTGTTCCCCGGGCGGTGTCGATCGCACGATCGAGCCCACGGGTGGTCCAGTTCGCCGGTGCATTGATCCATTGCACGGCCGTGCCGGTCGCAGCCTGCAGCGGGGTTCGACGCAGTGCGGCCGGGCCGCCGAGTGCATCTTCCGCCAACACCGTGGTCAACCACTCGACGGTGGCCGAGTGTGCCGTGATCAGGCGATCCGCCAGTCGAGTGACGTCGACTTTCTCGGCCGTCCTTGCCAGCGCTTTGATGTAGCGGGCACGGTCCAGAAGCTGGTGCTCCAATGCCAGGTCGCCCAGAAGGGCCTCGTCGAAGGGTTGCGCCTGCTCCGCAACCGATTTCACTATCGCGGTGGCACGGCCCAGGAGAGGACCGACGACATCGGGCAATCCTCCCAGACTCCTGATCGCCTCTTCGATGGCTTCGGCGCGGTCCCGCCCCTTGGCGGCATTCTCCGACAGTTCCCGGCGAACCGCCTCGGTGCGGGCCTGCGCGACCCGGGTTTCGGCGACCTGAATCTCCGTGTTGGTGAGTTCGAGTACCACTCGCAGCTGGGCGAGCAGGTTCGCGGTTTCGTTCGTCATTCGTATGCTCCCTCTGTTGGGTGGAATGTGGTGGTGCCACTGCGCCGTTCGGCGAGTTTCCCGACGCGCCCGCGATAGCGGGGCGAGCATCGGAAAGTGGGCTTGTTGTCGATCGATTCAGTCCTGGACGCTGCCAACCCAGTCGAGTCGCAGCAATACTCCCGCTTTCACGGCCCTGTCGAGCCTGCGGTACAACGCGAGGTCCCGCATTCAGCGAAACCCCTACCCCCTGCCTGGCAGGAGACCAGCGATCTCCGTGCCGGGCACTTACCCAACATGGCACAGTGTTGAGCAGCCCGCAAACGCCGCATCGGTTATGCAGTCCGCAAACGCGGCATCACGAGATCCCCCTCGACCTCAGGTTCGGGCCGATACCGCACCGGGGTCGGCGTTTCGCACCGGACTACCCATGGACGCGTGGGAGTCGTGCTTTCCGAAGACAATTCCGTCCCACCAGGACTGCAGCGGGCTGGGGTCGGCCCAGATCACCGCCCCCGAGGCAGATGCCTGCGCCGAATCAGCGCCCGCTGCCCGGGAAGAGGTGCGAATGCGTGGCGGTTTCGCCCGCAGGTAACCGGCGTCGGCTGTGGGTGGACCCGTCGGAACGGACTGCGACGCACGCATGGAGCCGGGATCGGTTCGAAGCACAGCAACACACCTCCCATGATCAGCCAAGGCGCCCGCCACCTCGACGGGCGACCAAGATCACTGTGCGGCAGCAAGATTAGCAGTCACCCAGAATGAGCGCCAAGCACCGCCCACCATTCACGCTTGCCTTCCGATCCGCCCGACGACATAATTTATCTCTATCGTATGTCATAGATAATTGGTTGGGCGGGTTATGCTGCAGCGATTGCGCGAATGGAGTGTCGAGACCTTCGACGGCGCAGACATGGCGGGAGCACTGTCGCTGTCCGATGACGACCAAGCCCGGACGGTGGCCCGCACAGACGTCCGAGTTGTGGATGCGGACGAGATCCAACGCCGGATGGGAGAGGGTCCGTTCAACTCGGGCGACGCGGCATTGCTCCGGGTGTTCACCGCGATGGTGAACCCCTCGACACGCCTTGCGCGGGCCGCGAGGCACGGGCCGAGTTGGCCGGCCTCACGAAAGCGATGGAATCCCGGAGCGTGATCGAGCAGGCGAAGGGAATCGTCATGGCCGCGGGCGTCATCGC
>NZ_JBAQEO010000134.1:0-3542 GCF_049286785.1 Rhodococcus sp. (in: high G+C Gram-positive bacteria)
GCAGATGGAAGCGCTGCTGACCGGCGACCGGGGCATCGAGTTGCCCAACCTCGCAGCGCCGTCGACCGTGGATGCCTATGCACTGGCCGACGACGACAATGTTGCACCGAACAACCGCAACGACCCCCTGCAATGGGTGCGGGGCAGGCACTTCACCGCCTGGGTCGAACCGGTCAAGCAGCTCAAGCGCGAGGGACGCCTCGACGCGGCCTTGGAATTGCTGCTCGAATGCGTGGAGGTCGTCGAGCGCCCGACCACGCTGGGCGGTGGTCTGCCCGCGCCGTGGTACACCGAGCAGGCCGCCATCATCTATCGCAAGCAGAACGCCTACGCATCCGAGACCGCAATCCTGCAGCGCTGGATCGACGCTGCCCGTCGCAACCGCTGCGACGTCGACGAGACGCATCCGCTCGTTGCGCGCAGGACCAAGGCCCAGGCGCTCCTCGACAAGAACAAGGCCTGAACCGGCGAAGCGTCAGATCAGATCGCGTGCCGCGGCAACCACGTCCAGGAGGACACCACTCGGCGTCTGTGGGCAGGTTTGGGCCGCAAAGAAATACGTGGGCAGTTCTTACCGTCGACGCCGTGACCGCTGGCAACAATCCGCGGGCGTTCGACGTCCCAAGCGGGCCAGGACGTCAGTACCCACTGTGCCGGTAGTAGCCGACTGGACGGCAAGATGTTGGCCGTGGAATGGACACAGGATGCCTTGGTTGCGGCGGGTTTCTCGGGATTCGTTCGGTTCGGTGAGCTGCCGGCGGCAGGCGTACCCACCGATCCCGGGGTGTACGTGGTGGTCCGGTCGGCCGCCACGGAACCGGAGTTTCTCCGGGAGAGTCCGGCCGGCTGGTTCAAGGGCAAGGATCCCTCGGTCCCTCTCGCCGCGTTGGAGAACGCCTGGGTCTCAGGGTCAGCTGTGGTGTACATCGGGAAGGCCAGCGGAGGAAGCACCGGCAGACGTGGGCTGCGCAAGCGCCTCGACGAATACCGTCGGCACGGAGCCGGGGAGCCGGTCGGGCACTGGGGTGGCCGCTACATCTGGCAGCTCGCCGACAGCGAGGAGCTGCTGGTCGGGTGGAGACCGACCGCCGACGAGGATGCGCGCACGCTTGAAAGAAAGTTGATCGCCGAGTTCTCCGCGGCACACACCAAGCGCCCGTTCGCGAACCTGACCGGATAGCAAGGGTCTGTTGATTGCCGTCGCAGCCCTGTCATTCAATCGGATGACAGGGCCGTGGTCCGGATCAACGGCACCGAGAATCTGGGCGGGGAGCATGAGCGTGTCCGTGGTCCACCGGCTGAGGTGCATTTCGGTCGACACCAGCAATTCCGATGGACCGGTGGCCGAGCACACGAACCAGCCAGGCAAGATTGTCGGCTGAGCACCACTGTTTCGGGTGTGCGTGTGGTCTGCGAAAAGGGAAGTGTCCAGTGGCGTCGGTGCACGAGGTGATCGAAGCGTTCCGTGCTGCGCCGTCCAACTCGGAGCGGGGCACCAAGTTCGAGCAGTTGATGGTCCGCTATTTCGAGCTCGACCCGATGCTCTCGCAGCAGTACGAGGCGGTCTGGCGGTGGATCGACTGGCCGGGCCGTGACGGCAAGCCCGACACTGGCATCGACGTGGTTGCCCGCGAACGCGACTCCGGCGCCTACACCGCGATCCAGTGCAAGTTCTACGAACCCACCCACACCCTCGCCAAGGCCGATATCGACTCGTTCTTCACCGCCTCGGGTAAGAAGCCGTTCACCAACCGGGTGATCATCTCCACCACCGACCGGTGGGGCCGTAACGCCGAAGCCTCTCTCGAGGACCAGACCATCCCGGTGCAGCGGATCGGGCTGGCCGAGATCGCCGAATCCCCGATCGACTGGAACATCGCCTGGCCGCAGGGCGAGCTCCACGTCGACCTGTCGGAGGCGAAACGCCACGATTCCCGACCCCACCAGCAGGACGCCATCGATGCGGTGTTCGCCGGGTTTGAGGCCGGCAACGACCGCGGCAAACTGATCATGGCCTGCGGCACCGGCAAGACCTTCACCGCACTCAAGATCGCCGAACGCACCGCCCTCGAGCAGGGAGGCAGCGCCCGGATCTTGTTCGCTGTCCCGTCGATCTCGCTGCTGTCCCAGACGCTGCGGGAGTGGACCGCGCAGACCCAGCTGGACCTGCGGGCGTTCGCGGTGTGCTCGGACACCAAGGTCTCCCGCTCAGCCGAGGACATGGGCATCCACGATGTCGCGATCCCGGTCACTACCGACCCGGTCAAGCTCGCCGCCGAGATGCGGCACCGCAAACGGGCCAAGGGTTTGACGGTCGTGTTCACCACCTATCAGTCCCTCCCGGTGGTCGCCGCCGCGCAAAACGATGGTGTGGACCGGTTCGATCTGGTGATCTGCGACGAGGCGCATCGCACGACCGGGGTGACCCTGTTCGGGCAGGACGAGTCGAACTTCGTCCGCGTCCACGACGCCGACTACCTGCAGTCGGACCGCCGGCTCTACATGACCGCGACCCCGCGGCTGTTCGACGACAAGGTCAAGGATCAGGCCGAGGAACACTCCGCCGAATTGACCTCGATGGACGATGAGACCAAGTACGGGCCGGAGTTCCACCGGCTCTCGTTCGGTGAAGCGGTCGAACGCGGCCTGCTCACCGACTACAAGGTGATCGTGTTGACCGTCGATGAGGACCTGGTCGCTTCCCCGCTGCAACAGCAGCTTGCGGGAGATTTCAGCGAGCTGAGACTCGATGACGCCTCCAAGATCGTCGGCTGCTGGAACGGCCTCGCCAAACGGGCCGGTCGCACCCCCGAGGGCACCGGCTTCGCCCCCGGCGAGGCCCCGATGCGCCGGGCGGTGGCCTTCGCGAAGGACATCGCCGCCTCCAAGCAGGTAGCCGAGGTGTTCCCGGCCGTCGTCGACGCCTACCGGGACCTGCTCGAAGACAACGAGAACGACGGCCGCGGTGTCGACGGAACCAACCTCGACCTGAGCTGCGCGGTGCACCATGTCGACGGCACCTTCAACGCCCTGCAGCGCAACGCTGAACTGGCCTGGCTCAAAGCCCCGATTCCCGAGGGCGAATGCCGGATCCTGACCAACGCCCGCTGCCTGTCCGAGGGCGTGGACGTGCCTGCCCTGGACGCGGTGATGTTCCTGCACCCCCGCAACTCGGTGGTCGACGTGGTGCAGTCCGTCGGCAGGGTGATGCGCAAGGCCGACAACAAGGACTACGGCTACATCATCCTTCCCGTGGCTGTCCCCGCCGGGGTGTCCCCGTCGAAGGCGTTGTCGGACAACCGCCGCTTCAAGGTGGTCTGGCAGGTCCTCAACGCCCTACGCGCGCACGATGACCGGTTCAATGCGATGGTCAACTCCATCGCCCTGAACGCGAAGTCGGACACCAAGACCGGCAAGGGCACCGACCGGTTGATGGGCGGCCACATCGGCCCCACCCGCGACAGCGACGAATCCGTCGGCGGCACCGCCGCACACGGCACCGACACCCCCCCCGACAGCGCAGGGGATGCCGGCACCGATGG
>NZ_JBAQEO010000135.1:0-2134 GCF_049286785.1 Rhodococcus sp. (in: high G+C Gram-positive bacteria)
GCGTGCGGCACCTGCCATGTGATCGTCGATCCGCAGTGGTCCGAGCAGGTCGGCCTCTCTGGCGCCGTTGAGGAGGAGATGCTCTCGATGAACCCCGAGCGTCAGCCGACCTCCCGGCTGTCCTGCCAGATGGTGGTCTCCGAGGAGTGGGACGGCTTGATCGTCCAGCTGCCCGAGTACCAGATGTGACGACGAGAGAAAACGGATAAGAAGTGATGAAGGTTTCTGAAGCAATCACTGAGAAAGTTCAGTCGACCATCCCGATCGACCTGCAGATTCAAGGCGCACACCTGTACGACAAGACCCGGCGTTGGGTGACCGGAACGAACGGGGAGAAACTCTTCGTCGAGAGCCCCATTCCGCCGGTCGAGGACGTCGAACTCGCCGACATCGACCTCAGCAACCCTTTCCTCTATCGTCAGGGGCGCTGGCAGTCGTACTTCGAGCGCGTGCGCAACGAGGCTCCGGTCCACTATCAGCCCAACAGTCCGTTCGGTCCGTTCTGGTCCGTCACGCGCCATGCCGACATCGTGGCCGTCGACAAGAACCATGAGGTCTTCTCCTCCGAGCCGTTGATCGTCATCGGGGCCCCGCCTCGTTTCTTGGATATCGAGATGTTCATCGCGATGGATCCGCCACGCCACGACCGGCAGCGGGCCGCTGTCCAAGGGGTGGTCGCGCCGAAGAACCTGCGTGAGATGGAGGGTCTGATTCGATCGCGCGTCCAGGAGGTGCTGGACAACCTGCCCGTGGATGAGCCGTTCGACTGGGTCCAGAGCGTCTCGGTCGAGTTGACCGCTCGGATGCTTGCGACCCTCCTGGACTTTCCGTACGAGCAGCGTCGCAAACTCGTCCAATGGTCAGATCTCGCATCCTCGATGGAGCAAGCCAACGGCGGTCCCTCGGACAATGACGAGGTGTTCGACGGCATGCGCGACATGGCGCGAGGTCTCAGCGAGCACTGGCACGACAAGGCGGCCCGGACAGCTGCCGGGGAGGAACCCGGCTTCGATCTGATCACCCTGTTGCAGAGCGACGAGAGCACCAAGGATCTGATCGACCGACCGATGGAGTTCTTGGGCAACCTTGTGTTGCTGATCGTCGGAGGCAACGACACGACCCGGAACTCGATGAGTGGCGGTGTTCTCGCGTTGAACCGGTTCCCAGACCAGTTCGACAAGCTGAAGGCAAACCCCGACCTGATCCCCAACATGGTCTCGGAGATCATCCGGTGGCAAACACCGTTGGCCTATATGCGCCGGATCGCCAAGGCCGACACCATGCTGAACGGCCAGTTCATCCGCAAGGGCGACAAGGTAGTGATGTGGTATGCCTCGGGCAACCGCGACGAGCGCGTGTTCGATCGGCCCGACTACTTGATCATCGACCGGGCCAACGCCCGCAAACACATCTCCTTCGGCTTTGGTGTCCACCGCTGTATGGGCAACCGGCTGGCCGAAATGCAGCTGCGGATTCTCTGGGAGGAGTTGCTCCCTCGCTTCGAGAACATCGAGGTCGTCGGCGAACCCGAGTATGTGCAGTCCAACTTCGTGAGGGGTATCAGCAAGATGATGGTCCGCCTCACCCCGAAATCCGACACATGACATTGCAGCGGGCAGTCATCGTCGGGGCCAGCCATGCTGGGGCCCAACTCGCAGCCAGCCTGCGCCAGGAAGGATGGACCGGTGAGATCGTCCTCATCGGTGAGGAGTCGGCGCTGCCCTACCAGCGCCCTCCGCTGTCGAAGGTCTACCTGGCCGGCAAATGCTCACTCGACGACCTCGCGATCCGCAGCGCCGATTTCTACGTCAAACAGCGAATCCAACTCATGGATGCGACGGTGCAGACGATCGACCGCTCGGCTGGTCACGTCGTGCTGAACACCGGCGACGCATTGCCCTACGACAAGCTCGCGTTGTGCACTGGCGCCCGGCCTCGTCGGCTCTCCACCCCTGGAGCCGACCTGGCCGGAGTGTATTACCTACGCACTGCCGCGGATGTCACGAGGATCCGAGAGGCCACCAGCCCCGGGCGTCGGGCCGTGATCGTCGGCGGCGGCTACATCGGACTGGAGACGGCCGCCTCGTTGCGTGCACTGGGTCTGGAGGTCACCGTGCTCGAGGCGACCGGGCGC
>NZ_JBAQEO010000136.1:0-6847 GCF_049286785.1 Rhodococcus sp. (in: high G+C Gram-positive bacteria)
GCGATCAATTGGCTGGCGGAGGGAAACCTCGGCGCCTCCTGTTCGCGGCGAGGTGTTGTCAGAGGGGTTCGGTGTCGTCGAGGGTCTCGGTGGCCGCTCGTTCGACGAGCAGGGGGACGAAATCGCGCACCTTCGTTCCGTCGAAGCGATGCAGCGCCCAGGAGATCGCCTCGTCGATCGTCCCGGGGTCGGTGTCGGGGAATTTCCTCGAGAGTCGTTTACTGACCGATTCGATATGGCGGGGTTCGTCCTCGACGAGATGCGCCCGACGTGCCTGGTTGTACGCGTTGAATGCTGCGGCGCGCGACCTATCCTCCGGCTCATCGCCGTCCCGGCTTCCGGCGGTGGCGGGGCAGATCATCGCCGGACAGGTGCTGTGGTGAAGCAGGTAGTGGCTCACCGACCCGAGGACCGCACCGGCGAGTCGCCCGTGCCCGGAACTGCCGACAACCACCAGCTGCGCATCGGTTGCCAGCTCGGCGAGGGCCCGGCGAGGATCTGCCCTCGTGACGGTTTGGGTGACGGTGACGTCGGGGAAGATGCGCGCCGCCGCGGCGAGGCGCGAGGTCAGCAGAGCCCGCTCGTCCTGCTCGATCTGGTCCAGGTCGAGCAGGTACGGGACCGTCCCGGCACTGGCATGGTGATACGCCGACCAGGCGTGGACCGCGACCACCGGCGCATGGACCAGGTCGGCGTACTCGAACGCCTGCCGGACCGCCACCGCACTGAGCTCGCGGTCGTCGACGCCGACAACAACGGGCCGGTGATCGGACGGGGCTTCCGGTTGCCCCGGCCAGATCGTGACGGGACATGAGGCGTGTTTGGTGAGAGTGATGGCGGTCGAGCCGACCACCCGCGTGCGCAGGGCCCGGGCCCCGGTCTTTCCGATGACGACCATCCGGGCGTCGCCGCTCGCGGCGGCCAGGGCGCGGGCGGGCGGCCCCTGCACGAGGTCAGCTCTCACCTCGAGGTCGACAAAGCGTTCGCGAACCACGACGATCGTCTCGTTCAGCACCCACTCCCCGGCCTCACGCGCCGCCGCGACAGCGGACCCCTGTCGGATCACCGCGATGTCCGCCGCGGAATAGGAAGTGTCCGGGAGTGCGTGGACGATGCGCAGCGGGCAACCGAGGCGCGCGGCGAGGGCGGCCGCCCACAGCGACGCCTCGCGGCCCACCTGCGATCCGTCGACCCCCGCCACGATCACCGAATCGTCTTGTGCTGCCATATCGCACACCTCATGGATTCACCGCGGTCAAGCATCGTCGGCAACAAACAAGGATGCACCAACGGCGCCGAACGGTAGCGCATCGCCCGGGTGGTAGTCGTCGGTCGTCATACGTGGTTCACCGAGAATATTTCACGCCCAGCAACCGCGCCCTGTGTGGGTCGCGTGGCTGATGGTCGGACGTGCCGAGGTTGTCGAGATTCCGTCACGACTTCGCCGGCGTTTCCGGATCCGGCGTCGTCGCCTCCGGCTCCGGTGTCGTTGCCTCCGGCTCTGCCGGTGTCGGCGGTGGCGACTTCGGCGTGATCGTTGTCGGGGTGGTGTCGGTGGGTGCGGTGTCGGCGAGTGCGGGGCGTGGGTTGAGCATCCGGATGGCGAGCGCGCCGCCGCCCAGTACGACCACGATCGGCCAGCCGACCAACCTGGTCGCGCCGAGTGCCGCGATCGTCACTGCTGCCGCCGGCGTCGAATCGGTTCCACTGTCGATACCGGAGCGGACGCCGTCGACGGCGCCGTGCACGCTTCCGGTGATCCCTGCCTTCGCGGCCCCGACCGGGCTGGTCGCGGTATGGGGGTCGTCGGAGCGGACGCCGTCGACAGCGCCTCGCACGCTCCCGACTATCGCCCCCAGCGTGCCTGCGCCGACGGCCCCGGCCGCACTGGTCGCAGCATAGGCGGCGTCGATGACCCAGCGCGTGCTCTTGTCCCTGATCTTCATGAAAGGCTCCTTGTCTCGAGAACTGCTGCAGATTCGTTCGGCACGGCACGTGATCGCGAGCAGATCGTCGACTGCGGTGCAGGCAGTCGACCTCGGCGAAGGCGCCCAACGTCCAGCGGGACTTCCTCCCCAACACGCCTGATCATTCGCCGCCGCCGTCTGCGTTGTCTGCGTTGGTGTGGACCACCCCGCGCACGAGGGTATTGATGCCGGGTAGGCGGGCGACGAGGTCGGGGGCGAGGGCGGCGGCCGCGGTTGCGGTTGCGGCAGATCCCAGCCCTTGGGCCCAGCCGAGGGGGCCGATCGGGACGCAGCCGAGGAATTGACTGATTCCGGGGGTGCTGATCAGGGTGGCCATGACGGCGAGGGATCCGAGGGCGGTCGAGACGACGAGGGGGCTGCGGGAGTCGATGAGTGTTTGGCCGAGTTGGCTGCCGACGAGCGCGATCAGGGCAACGGTGGACGCCCGTTGCGGTGTTCCGGTGAGGCTTGCCGCGATCCATGCTGCGGTGGCTCCGGCGGCCGTGGTGGTGCCGCGGACGGCGATGGTGCGCAGGAGTGCCGACTGGTCCGTGCCGTGGGGGGCGCTGGCCCCGTTGTGGTTGGAGTTGTGGTTCGGGGAGCTGACGGCCAGGGCGGCCGCGGGCAGCGCATCGGTGAGCATGTTCACCAGGAGCAGTTGCCGCGCGTTGAGTGGTGAGTGTCCGGTGACGAGGCTGCCGAGCAGGGCGAAGGCGACTTCGCCGGCGTTTCCGCCGAGCAGCACCGCCACGGCAGCGTCCACCCGGCGCCACAGCTGGCGGCCCTCGTCCAACGCATCGAGGAGGGATCCCACCCGGCCGTCGAGGAGGACGATGTCGGCGGCGCCGCGGGCGGGGTCGCTGCCGCGGGAGGAGACCCCGATGCCGACGCTGGCCGCGCGGATGGCGGCGGCATCGTTGGCGCCGTCGCCGACCATCGCCGATACCCGTCCCGTCCGCTCCAGGGTCTGCACGATCTGAACCTTGTTCTCCGGAGACATGCGGGCGAAGACCAGGCAGTCCGCGACGGCGTGTTCTTGTTCGGTCTGCGACAGTGTGTCCCAGTCGGCTCCGCTGATCACCTGGTCCGGCGTGACCGGCATGCCGAGTTCCTCGGCGATGGCGAGGGCGGTGACGGGGTGGTCTCCGGTGATCAGGCGGACTGCGATGTTCTGCTCGAGCAGGGCCGGAAGCAGTCCGATGGCATCGGCGCGCGGTGTGTCGGACAATCCGAGGAGGCCGACCGGCTGCAACTGCTGTTCGGCGAGTTCCGCCAGGGCGTCGGGGTCGTCGGCGGATGCCTCGGCTTGCCGGGCCGTGAGGTTGCGTTGGCCGACGGCGATGACTCGTAGTCCGGCGGCGGCCATCGACTGCACCCGCTCGGCGAGCGCGGGGTTCTTTTCGGTGTACGCGGCGAGGACCGCTTCCGGTGCGCCCTTGACGGCGAGGTGTGTCCCGGCAACCGCCGCCGCGTAGGAGCGGCCCGACCGGAACGGGAGATACGCCACCCGCCGACCTTCATCGTCTTCGGCGGATGCCACTTCGGCCGCTTCGACGACCGCGACGTCGGTGGCGTGGTCAGGGGGACCGCCGTTCTCCGACCAGCCCGTGCGCGCGGCGTAGGCGAGTACCTGCTCCCGGGAGAACCCGGGTGCCGGTTCGACCGCCGAGACGCGCAGCCGGTTCTCGCTCAGGGTTCCGGTCTTGTCGAAGCACACCACGTCGACGCGGCCGAGGGCCTCGATCGAGCGGGGGGTGCGGACCAGGGCCGCCGACTTGGTGAGCCGGCGCGCGGCCGAGACCTGCGCCAGAGTGGCCACCAGCGGCAGACCCTCCGGCACCGCGGCGACGGTGATCGCGACACCGCTGATCACCGAGGCCCGGATCCCGGTTCCGCGGAGCAGGCCGAGCGCGGTCACCAGAGCGCCGCCGCCGAAACTGATCGGCAGCGCACGCCGGGTCAGTGCGCTCAGCTGCGATTGCAATCCCACCTCGCGCACCTTGGTGGGGGCCATCGCGGTGGCCCGCCGCGATTCGGTGGCCCGGCCGACCGAGGTCACCAGGGCGGTGACTGTGCCGGTCAATACGGTGGTACCCGCGTAGATCATGCAGGTGCGTTCGGCCAGCGGTGCACCCGGCGTCGGCTCGATCTGCTTACTCACCGGGAGTGATTCGCCGGTCAGCGACGACTCGTCGACCTCCACGCCCGGCGCCTCGAGCAGCCGGCCGTCCGCGGGGGCCACCTCACCCGGTCGGATTTCGATCACGTCCCCGGGCCGCAGCCGGGCCGCGGCGACCTCGACGTCGAGACCAGCGCCGGTGATCCGTCGGGCGGGCGGATCCTGCACGGCAAGAAGCTTTTTCAGCACCTGTTCGGCGCGCAGTCGCTGAGTGGCCGAGATCGACGCGTTGAGCATCAGGACCGAACCCACCAGCACCGCATCGAGCGGTGACCCCAGCACCGCGCTCGCCGCGGCGCAGGTCGCCAGCACCGGGGTCAGGGGGTCGGAGAGTTCGCTGCGCACCGCGCGGACGAAGTCCCGGGTCGAGGTCACCGGGCGGGTGCCGAGGAGCAGTGTGATCGGTGAGCTGATCAGTGAGACGGGGCTCCCGCGTCCGGAGGACACGTCGTCGTCCGGTAGCGGGGGGAGCAGCCGGCGGGCTTCGGCGATGGGCATCGCGTGCCACTCGTGTCCCGACCGCGGTACCGGCAGTGGGGCGCCGAGGACACCGCGGGCCAGTGAGTACCCGGTCCACAGTCCGCCGGCTGCGCCGGCGGTCACCGACTCCGTCCCGGTACCGGGCACACCGGGCAACATGAGCAGGGCGCCGAGCAGGGAGGCGTTGAGCGAGATCTCGACACCGCGTCGGCTCGCCGCCCGGGCGGGCGGAAGCGCTCGCAGCACACGCCACACGCCGATCAGGTCCGTGGCGAGCAGGTGCGCGCCCCACGAAGGCGCAATCCCGTCACGGGCGATTGCGATGCCGACGTCGGCCAGCGCGAGTGCCCGCGGCGCATCTGCTGCCACCACGGCGACGGTGGCGCCGTCGCGTTGGAGCCCCGCGACCACGTCGCCCAGCGTCTGATCGAGGGAATCACCCAGTGGCTGAAGGTGATCGAAGCCGTTGCGCAGTGAGCGGAGCGCGTCGTCGTCGACCGAGATCACCTTCACTCCCGCCCGGCGAGCCTCGGCGATCACCGCGGAGGCGTATCGGTCGTGGACCGAACTGACCAGGACCCGCGCGTCGGCGTCGGCCTCCTGCGGGGCGTCGGGCACAGCGGAGACCGGGTGCCAGCCGGGTGTGAGCCCGCCGCATGCCACCGACTCACGCGCGGATTCCCACACCCGGGTGCGGTCCCGCTCACGAACACCGAGGACGCGGCTGACGCTGAGCGTCGCGGTGTACAGGGCGCGCGGATCGATCACCACCGTATCCACCCGGTCGAGGCGGCGGAGCGCGGCCGGCTGCAGCACCAGCACACCGTGCCGCTCGTTCAGGCCGCGCCCGAGGGTGGCGGCGAACAATTCACGTGCCGATCGAGTCGCCTTGGGTGCGGCCACCATCGCCGCGGTGCCGGCGGTCACCGGGTTCGCGGTGAGGGCGCCGAGCCCCGCCGCGCCGGCAAGCCCCGCCAGGCCGGCCCGGTCGGCATAGCGCTCGATCGGACCAGTTGGCCGCGCGTCGGACCGGACCGAAGGGGGGAGTTCGTCGGCCGTGGCCTGCGGCGTGAGCGTCGGCTCCAGCGCCCGCCACGCCCGTCGACCGGACAGTGCCTCTGCCAGCAGAGCCACCCGGGTCGTCGCCTCGACGGCCAGCGACGCCGGTGACAGACTCAGGGTGTACGCCGCCGCGGTCGCGACCGCGAAGACCAGATCGGCGGCGTCGGCGCCGATCGCGCTCTCCACGACGGCCCGTGCCCGCGGTTGGTAGTCGGCCGCGATCACCGGGGCCGCCACGGCTCCCGGCAGGCGCGGCAGACGCAGAACCCTCCCGCCGAGGGTCACCCCCAGTCCGGCGAGGGCGGTGCCGGCGGCAACCAGGTGACCGGCCAGAACGACGTCGTCACCGGGTAGGTCCAGTGGTCGGCTGGCTGAACCGGCACTGCTGAAGGACTTTTCGGTGTCCGCCACGATCCGGCAGAGTGCGTCGGGCGTGGGACCGGACCCATCGGAGGTCACCACGATTCGGGACCACGGTCGGTGGAGTTCGGCTTGTTGGGTTCCCGGTGCCGAACGGACCGTCTCGAGCACCCGCTCGCCCAGTGCCTGCCCGTTCGGACTGTCGAGGCCGCGCACTTCGATCCACGTGCGATTCTCGCCGAACCCCCAACGTCGTGCGGGTTCACCCCCAACGGACTCGCGCGCAATGCCCGCGAGCGTGCGGAAAAGGTCGGACGGCGAGGGTGCTGCCGCGGCAACCTCGGCGGGTGCACGCCGCAGCGCCGTCCCCACACCGGCAACCGTCCCCGCAGCGATGAGTGTGGTGTTGACGGTGACAGCCGCACCGACGGTCACCGCCCGCGTTCCGGCACGCATCCACCGCCCGGGCAGGGAGGCCACCGTCCGCACGGATGTTCCTGCGATCACGGCGAACCCACGCGTCCCGGATACCGGGATCGCACCGCCGGAGATCGCCGGCCGTTCACGGCGACCGTGGCGACCGTGGCGGTAGTGGCGCGGCGGATTTCACGGTGTCCTCCTCCGGATGCCGTGACGGTGCCGGTGTGACACCGGCTGTCGATCCGGTGTCAGCCTAGATGATTGATTCCTTGAACGGATCAGTGGTCGTAGGCGATCAATGATCGCTTGGCGGCGGCGCCGATGTTCCAGTTGTGCCAGATGCCGGCGGCCATCGCCAACACGCGCTGGGCGACGCGGG
>NZ_JBAQEO010000137.1:0-5040 GCF_049286785.1 Rhodococcus sp. (in: high G+C Gram-positive bacteria)
GGCCAGGCTTTCGACGGTGGGTGCCTCGAACAACTCCCGCACGCCGAGGCGCGTCCCTGCTGCGGCGTTGAGCCTGGCGACCGCCTTCGTGGCGATCAACGAGTTACCACCGAGGTCGAAGAACGACTCGGTGACGCTGATCGTCGACAGTCCGAGAACCTCGGCGAAGACACTCGATACCAACTCTTCTGTGGGCGTGCGCGGTTCGACCACGTCTCCCTGCAACGCGTCGAAGTCGGGTTCGGGCAGAGCATTCCGGTCGAGTTTGCCCGCGCCGGTGAGCGGGATCTCGTCGAGCACGATGATCGCACTCGGGATCATGTGAGCCGGAAAGGTGTCACCGACGAACGAGGTGACGTCGGCAGGGGCCACACTCGAACCGGGTGAGGGCAGCACGTACGACACCAGCGCCGTAGCGCCCGAAGGCATCGTGCGTCCGGTCGTCACCGCGAAGTCGAGTTTCGGGTGCTTGACGAGCGCTGCATCTATCTCGCCGAGTTCGATCCGGAATCCGCGAACCTTCACCTGGAAGTCGCTTCGACCGACGTACTCCACGCCGTAACCGGCGCGGTGTCCCTCGTCGACGACGAAACGGACGACATCGCCCGTACGATACAACCGAGTACCGCTGGTGCCGAAGGGATTCGCCACGAACCGCTCGGCTGTGAGGTCGCGGCGATCATGGTAACCACGTGCCAGTCCGGGGCCGGCGATGTACAGCTCGCCCGCCACTCCGACCGGTACCGGACGCAGGAATTCGTCGAGAACGTAGACGGTGACACCGCAGATCGGGCCACCGATCTCGATCCGCTCTCCGGGAACCACGACGTTGCTGACGTTGCTCATCACGGTCGCCTCGGTCGGACCGTACGCGTTGTACATCCGGTGTCCGGGCGCCCAGCGCTCCACCAGCTCCGGTGGGCAGGCCTCGCCGCCGACGACCACGACTTCGAGACGGTCGAGGCCGGTGGGCTCCACCGACGCCAGGGCCGCTGGAGTGACGAACGCATGCGTCACGTCATTGTCCGCGAGGAATACCCGGAGCTCCTCTCCCCCGTACAGATCTGCGGGTGCCACGACCATGGTCGCGCCGCAACCGAACGCCAGAAGGAGTTCGAGCACCGACGCATCGAAGCTCGGGGAGGCGAAATGCAGTGTGCGCGAAGAGGGAGTGACCCCGTAGTGGGAGCGCTGCTCGGCGGCGAAGTTCGCCAGGCCGGAGTGTGCGACGACGACGCCCTTGGGCGTGCCGGTGGTTCCGGACGTGTAGATCATGTAGGCCGGCTGGTCCATGTGAAGCGGAGCGGTGCGCTCAACGTCCGACACCGGAGCCGGCGACTGTGCGGAGCATCGGGAGTCGCACTCGGGCGAGTCGACCTCCAGCCAATCGGTCTGCGCGGGAAGCGATTCACGCTCCGCGGCCACCGTCACGCCCAGTACCGATCCGGAGTCGACGAGCATGTGCTCGATGCGCTCGGCGGGATACCGCGGATCGACCGGCACGAACGCGCCACCGGCCTTCGCGACCGCCCAGGTCGTGATCACCGAGTGGAGTGAGCGGGTCATTCCCACCGCGACGAATGTCTCCGGGCCGACACCCCGCTCGATGAGTACGCGGGCGAGTCGATTCGACCGATCGTCGAGTTCCGCATACGTCAGCGAGGTGTCTCCGGCTACCACTGCGAGGTGATCCGGACTCTGCGCGGCGGCATCTGCGAGAATGTCCGCCAGCAACCGCCGCTCGACGTCCTCGGAGCCGCGCACGGCGAGGAGCGAGTCCCTCTCGTCTGCGGCGAGGACGTCGATCTGCGAAACCTTGGTTCCCGCATCGGCCGTCATGGCATCGAGCACCCGCACGACTCGCGCCATGATCTGCTCGACCTGGGCAGAGTGGAAGAGATCGGGCAGGAACTTCGCCACGAGGTGCAGCCGCGGATCGGTCATCGCGACGATTGCCAGCGGATAGTGGGTTGCATCATGGGGTTCGACGTCCAGGACACGGAGTCCCTCGATGTCCCCGCTCTTCGTCAGAGCCTCACGGTCGAGAGGATAGGACTCGTACACCATGAGGGTGTCGAAGAGCGCGCCGATTCCCAGGCCCTGCTGGATTTCGGTGAGACCGACGTGGTGGTGGTCGAGCAGGCCGATCTGCTCGAGCTGGATCCGTTCGAGAAGTGCGCGGACCGTATCCGCACTGTCGATCCGCACCCGCACGGGAATCGTGTTGATGAAAATGCCGAGAATCGACTCGACGCCGGCAACCTGCGGCGGGCGGCCCGACACCGTCGTTCCGAACACCACGTCGCGTCGTCCCGTGATGCGGCCCAGCACGATGCCCCAGGCGGCCTGCACGAGGGTGTTCATGGTGACGCCGAGTTCGCGAGAGAGTTCGGTCATCGCCGTCAGCAGCTCGTCCGGGAGGTCGATGGTGATCTCCGCCGACGACGGGGCGGCCGCGCTCGCGGCCCGGAGATCGGCGATCAGTGTCGGTTCCTCGAAGCCTGCGAGTGAGCTGCTCCACGCTGCCAGCGATTCGGCGGAGTCCTGCGCCGCCAGCCATTTCAGGTAGTCGCGGTAGGGACGGGCGGGCGGCAGAGCTGCCGGCGCACCGGCAGCCGCGTACAGAGCCAGCAGATCCTGAATCAGAATCGGCAGCGACCACCCGTCGAGCAGGATGTGGTGGTTGGTGATCGCGAATCGATAGCGGTCCTCGGCCACCCGAACCAACAGGAACCGGACCAGCGGGGGTTCCGCCATGTCGAAGGAGTCCGTGCGATTGGCCTCGATCAACCGCTCGAGTTCCGCATTGCGGGAAGATTCGGGGAACGACGTGAGGTCGACTTCACGCCACGGAACGGCGACCCTGTCGAGCACGACCTGCATTCCGTTGCCGCTGTCGTCGAGGACGAACGCGGCGCGCAGATTCGGATGCCTCGCGATCAGGGATTCGGCCGCATGTCGGAGGCGTGCGGCATCGACCACTCCACCGAGGTCGAGAACCAGCTGAGAGGTGTAGACGTCCACGGACTCGTCGGCGAAGGCCGCGTGGAACAGCAGGCCCGCCTGGAGCGGCGCCAGCGACCAGACGTCGGCCAGCGCCGGATACCGGTCTTCGAGTGCCTCGATCTGCGCCTGGTCCATGGCAACGAGATCGAAGTCGGACCGTGTCCGCCCGCCCGCACCCGGCCGCACCGCGTACTCGACCAGACTCTCGAGAGCCCGGTGCCAGATACCCGAGAACTCCTCCACCTCCGCGGGGGTCAGCACCCCGGACGGGAAGTCGATCGTCGACGAAAGCCGCTGCTCACCTTCGACATTGGTGATCATCGCGTTGATGTCGAGCGCGAAACGGACGGGCATCTCACTGTTACGGACGCCCGAGAGCTCCATCGTGTCGGTGTCGGGAATCCACCCGCCGGCGCGCACGGCCTCCGCAATCTCGCCGATCGATACGCGCCCCAGATAGTTGAAGCTGATCTGAGGGCTCGGTAGCCCCTCGAGCACCGAACGCGTTTCGGCGTTGAGGAACCGGAGCATGCCATAACCGATACCGTGTTCGGGTACCGCCGCGAGCTGCTCTTTCACGGCCTTCACTGCACTGCCCGCCGCATGGCCGGCGGCGAATGCCTCGCCCAGGTCCACACCGGACGCCGACAACCGGACCGGATACATGCTCGTGAACCAGCCCACGGTGCGGGAGAGGTCTGCACCCGGGAGAACTGCCTCCTCGCGGCCGTGGCCTTCGAGATGCACCAGAGCCGACGTTTCCGTGACTCCATGGGTCTCGCGCCATTTCGCGACAGCAAGCGTGAGAGCGGTCAGGAGACCGTCGTTGACGCCCCCATGGAAAGCCCGCGGCACCGTCGTTACGAGGGCTTCGGTGAGTTCTGCCGACAACTCGAGGCGCACGCGACCGAGAGCGCCGACCACGTCGCGGCCGTCCAGTGCGCGCGAGCCGATCAGCGGGTCCGGACCCTGCAGGGTTTTCGTCCAGAAGTCGAGTTCACCGACGCGGCGCGGACTCTTCACGTTGTCCGCGAGTCCGTGCGCCCATCGGCGAACCGACGTGCCCACCGCAGGAAGCAGCGGCTCCGCACCGGCCGCGACCTGCGCCCAGGCGGAAACGAGGTCGGGCACGAGCACCCGCCACGACACGCCGTCCACCGCGAGGTGGTGGATGACGACGAGCAGTCGGCCGGCCCGGTGCGCGGCGCTGTCATCAGTCTCGGGAATGGCCCGGTCACCGGAATCTTCAGCAGGAGCGAACCACACGAACCGCACTACGCAACCGACCGAGGGATCGAGCGTGTCCGCAGCGCGGTCGAGGGCGCGGGTGGTGAGAGCCTGAAAGGAATCGGTACCCGGCCCCTCGGTGAACTCGACCCTCTCGACCAGGCTGTCTACGTCAACCGAGCCGATGGGTGCGACCTCGAGCACCCAATCCGGCTCAGAAGCGTTGCGGTACAGGGACGACCGCAGAGCATCGTGCCGATCGACCACTGCCGTGAGGGTCCTCACCACCCGTTCGCGATCGGCATGGACCGGCAAGGTGAGGAGGATCGACTGCGAGAAGCGGTGGAAGTCTCCACCCGGTTCCGTCATCCATCGCACAACCGGTGTCAGCGGCATGGTGCCGATACCGGCTCCCGGAAGTTCCTCCAGAACGTGCACCGTGGCCGAATCGGATGCGAACTTCGCGATTTCGGCAAGCGCAGCAACGGTTTTGCGTTCGAACACGTCGCGCGCCGAGAACAGGACTCCCATTTCCTTTGCGCGGGAGACGAGCTGGATCGAGACGATGCTGTCGCCACCGAGTGCGAAGAACGAGTCGCCCACACTGACCTGAGGAACTCCGAGGATCTCGGCGAACAACTCGGCGATCGACTCTTCCATGGCACTGCGCGGAGCGACGTATTCTCGGCTCTCGTCTGCGAATACCGGATCGGGCAGCGCCCTTCGGTCGAGTTTTCCGCTGGCGCTCACCGGCATTTCGGACAACACCGTGACGGCATCCGGGACCATGTACGAGGGCAGGGATCG
>NZ_JBAQEO010000138.1:0-15375 GCF_049286785.1 Rhodococcus sp. (in: high G+C Gram-positive bacteria)
CCACCAACCTGATGGTCGTCGACTCGGTGACGTGGACCGCCGATGCGCTCGACTGGAGCCGGGTCCGCCAGGTCACCGAGGAGCGGCTCAGCACCCGCTACCCCGTGTTCCGCAGCCTGGCGGTCAAGGACAGCGACGGCTCGTGGTGGTGGGAACTCTACGACGGCTTCGACTTCGCGGAGCACATCACCGTCGTGGACCTGAAGAATCCCGACGATCCCCGTGAGCTGCAGGCGCTCGTGGCGAGCCACCGCACCGAGATGCTCGACCGCAGCCGTCCGCTGTGGCAGGCCATCTGGGTGAACCGCTACCGCGGCGGCAGCGCCGTGATCCTGCGGACGCACCACGCCGTCGCAGACGGCATGCGCATGGTCGAACTGGCGATGAGCCTGTTCGACGCGTCGCCCGAGGGCGGTCCCATCCTGGGTCCCGGAATCACGCAACACGCCGCCCGCCCGCACCCGCCGGGGCAGCCGAAAAGGGTCCGGGTGCGGTCGGGAGCCGCCAGGGCGACAGAACAGGTGACGAAGTCGGTTCGGAGCGCGGTGTCCTCCCTCGGGGCGATCCTCGGCGACCCGGCCGGACGGGCGACAGATGTGGCCGGGGCCGTCGGCGCGCTGCCTCGGATGCTGGGCCGCGCCGCCGACTTCGGTCTGCTGGCGTTGGAGAACCCGGTGGGTGTCGGCCATACGCTCATCACGTCGGCGTGGGCGACGGTCTCCGACGCCGGCGGGTCCGTGCGCTCGACCGTTCGGGCGGCGGTGCCGGGCAGCGGCCCGCTCGTCGATATCTTCTCCGCCGCGCCGGGTGACATCGACACGGTCCGCAAGATGCTGCTCGGCACGCGGAACGACTCGACGCTCTGGACCGGTACGGCCGGCCACGACAAGGGTGTGGCCTGGTCCGAGCCGATTTCGCTGGCCGAGGTGAAGGCCGTGGCCAGGGCCAACCGGTGCACGGTCAACGACGTGCTCGTGACCAGCGTCGCCGGAGCGCTGCACGACTACCTCGAGGCCCACCACGCCCACTGCTCGTCGGTGACCTTCATGGTCCCGGTGAACCTGAAGCCGATCGACCTGTCGCTCCCCGACAACCTCGGCAACGAGTTCGCTCTGGTGCAACTCGAGTTGCCGACGGATCAGCCGGATGCCCTCCGGGTGCTGGCCGTGGCCAAGCGGCGGATGGACCGGATCAAGCACGGCCACGAGGCTGCTGTGGCGTTCCGCCTCCAGGAAACCATCGCCGGGCTGAACCGAGGGTTGTACGAAGCATCCGTGGACCTCTTCACCAACCGCACACTCGGGACGCTCACGAACGTGCCCGGTCCACCGATGCCGGTGTACCTGGCGGGCAGCAAGGTGGAGGGAATCGTCGGTTGGGCACCCGTGTCGGGCAACCAGCCGATGAGTTTCACGATCTACAGCTACGACGGCAAGGTGACCGTGGGCATCGCCTGCGACAAGACACTCGTGCCCGACCACGAGCTGGTGGTGGACAGCTTCGCCGGCGCCTTCGACCGGCTGTTCGCAGCCACCCCTGGCGTCACCCGGTGATCACAGGTGATCGACGAACGCCCGGGATCATCCCCGCGAAGAAACGGGATTGGAGTGCTCGCGCCTCCTCGGTCGGCGCGAGCGCTCCGTTCGGTCCGAACGTTGAATTCCTCTCCGATCAGAGCGAGAGGACCGACGCTGCAGCTGTGCCCGGAGCACCGTAGACCTGCGCGTACCCGACCCGGGGGTTACCGGGCACCTGGCGGTCTCCCGCCTGTCCTCTCAGCTGCAGGACGAGTTCGTGTACCTGCCGGATACCGGAAGCGCCGATCGGCTCGCCGTTCGCAATGAGTCCGCCGTCGGTGTTGACCGGAAGTGAACCGCCGATCTCCGTTGCACCCTCGGCAATGAGCTTCTCCTGGTCACCGTCGGCGCAGAACCCGTTCTCGGCCATGTGGATGACCTCTGCACCTGCGTCGGTGTCCTGGAGCTGCGCGACGTCGACGTCCTCGGGTCCGATCCCGGCGGCCTCGTAAGCGGCCCGGGAGGCGTACACCGTCGGCGAAACATCCTCGTCGACAGCGGCCCAGGTGGCGTGGACCTCGTAGGCACCGTAGGTCCGGGTCCGGATCGCCGTCGACCGCAGGTACACGGGCTTGGTCGTGTAGCGGGCGGCGATATCCGCGTTGCACATGATGACCGCCGCAGCTCCCTCGTCGGGGGCACAGAACATTTTGGCCGTCAGCGGGTGATTCAACATCGGGGAGGAGAGGATCTCTTCCACAGTGAAGGGCGTGCGCCGGAAGGCCTTCGGGTTGAGCCCACCGTTTTTGTAGTTCTTCACAGCGACCTTGGCCAGGGTCTCCGGTGAGATCCCGTGGTCGATGATGTACCGGTTGGCTTTCATCCCGAAGAACTTCGTGGTGACGAACTGGCCGTTCTCCGCGTACCACGCGGGCAGGCCGAGCATCGCCGGATCGGCGGTGAAAGCTCCACGGGGATGCTTGTCCGTGCCCACCGCGATACCGATGTCGTACTTGCCGGACCGGATCCCGTCCGCCGTCTGCTCGATCGCACTTGCCGAAGTGGCGCAGGCGTTGAACACATTCGTGAAGGGGATTCCGGTGAGCCCCACCAGTCTCGTAACGGCGTCGGTGTTGTCCACCTCGTAACTGCCGCCGATTCCGAACTGGATGTCTTTCCAGGGAATGTTTCCGTCGGTCAGCGCGAGTTGAATTGCGTCGGCGGCCATCTCGATGGCCGACTTGGTGCCGAATCTGCCGAACGGGTGAAGGCCCACACCGATGATGGCAACGTCGTTCATATCAAGAACTCCTCGATGGGTATTTGCTTGTCAGACCGGCTGGAAAGCCCACGTGACGATCTCCGTCCCGTCTTCGTCGGTGTAGAAGGGGACGAAGGTGAGCGCGAGCTCCATTCCGGGGCGCAGCTTGGAAAAGTCGTCCTCGGTCAGTCTTGCTTCCACCCGCACTACGTCACCGAGTTGGACGAGTCCGAAAGCGAACGGCTTGAAGGTCTCGGCGGTATCACCGCCGGCATACGGCAGCTTCGGCACGAAACCCTGCGTCGTCCATGCCACGAGAGTGCCCCGACGCGGAAGCAGCAATTCGGACATGTCCGGTCCGCTGCATCGCGGGCACCGAGCCTGCCTCGGCCACGTCGTCGCACCGCAATCATCACACCGAGTGCCGATGAGCTGCGGATTCTCCGCAGGCCAGGTTGAAACGTCGGCTGCGAGCGCCTTCGTCGTCATGAGTGTCGTCCTCCATTGTCCGGTGCCACCACGACAGTCCTCCGCGGACAAGATGGCACGCCGCTTACGTTATACGAGAATGCCATTCTCGTCCATGGAAATATCCGTATTCATGGCCGCAGCGAGCGGAGAGGCGGATCGTTCCGTCCAGTGCACCGCGAAACGCCGCAGTCCCGGGAGGAAGGTGCAGGACCACTCGGCTCGATCACCGATGAACCACCCATACAACTCCGCCCACGCATCGCGTTCTCGGTGCGTGCGGTGTGCCTCGGCTTCGCGGGTCACTTGGCCCGTGCGACCATTCGAGCCCGAAGCGCGTGGCGATGGCGATGGCGATGGCGATGGCGATGGCGATGGCGAAGGATCGGGCGCCGGTTGTCCCATCGAGCCGGGCGTACTGCGGCGGGTACCCGCGTCAATGCGGAAAACGCTTCGGCGCCTTCCGTCTCCTCCGCACCCTTCGCGCCTTCCGTGCCTTGCCTGCCTTACGCGTCTCCGGCGCCTCCTCCCGCTTGCCGAATTCCGTGTAGCCTTCCAGCACCTGGCGCATGTCCGCGATGGCTTTCCGGCGGGCCTCTACGTCCCCGATTCGGCCGAGCTCGTGTTTGAGGCTCACTGCAAAGTCTGCGTAGTCGTTCTGCCAGTCGCGGCCGGTCAGTTGAGCCAGATCGGTGCGTGCGGTGTGCCTCGGCTTCGCGGGTGTGGCGGGCTCCAACAGGTAGGTCTCCCCGAGCTCCGGAGTGATGATCGAGAGCGAAGGATCATGTTCCCGCACCAGGTCCGCCAGCACAGCAACAGCCTCGGGCTCACCGTGAGCCAAGAAGAGGCTGCCCGAAATAGGTCTGCGCGCCTCGACCCACTCGAGGAGTTCGGCCTGGTCGGCGTGGGCGGAGTAGCTGTCGATCCGGCGGATCGACGCCCGCACATTGATATCCTCGCCCGAAATGCGGACACGCTTCGCGCCGTCGAGGATCACGCTCCCCAGCGAACCCTGTGCTTGGAAGCCGACGAACAGGATCGTGGAATCTCGGCGATGCAGATTGTGCTCGAGGTGGTGGCGCACCCGCCCCGCCTCGCACATGCCGGAGGCCGCGATGATGATCGCGCCCGACATGTTGTTGATCCGCTTGGAGACGGAAGCGTCGTCGACATAATGGATCGCGGGGTGATGGAAGATGTCCTTCCCGCCCAGATCCTCGAGTTCGTCCGCATGTTTGGCGAAGACCCCGGTCGCTCGGTTGGCCAGCGGTGAATCGACGAACACCGGAACATCGGGAATGCGGTTCTCGTCGGCGAGGTGCGCGATATCGAGCAGGAGTTCCTGCGTCCGTTCCAGCGCGAAGGCGGGGATCACGAGATTCCCGCCCTGCCCGATAGCCCTCGTGATTTCCTCTTCCAGCAGGGAGCGCCGCTGCTCGATCGTCAGCCGTACACGGCCCCGGTTGCCGTAGGTCGACTCGCAAATCACATAGTCCAACCCCGACGGACCCTCGGGATCGGCATGGAACGCCTTGTGCTCGGGGCCGAGGTCACCGGAGAACAGCAGGCGCACGCCCCCCGCTTCGATCTCGGCCGAGGTCGCACCCAGGATGTGTCCGGCATTCCACAGCCGCGCACGAAAACCGGCAGCGGGCTCGAACCACTCCTCCAAGGCAACCGGACGGGCTCGCCGCCACGCCTCGAGGCCGTCTTGTTCGGTATAGAGGGGGGCGAACCTGTCTTCGCCCGCACGATCGCGCCGGCGGTTCCGTCGCTCAGCTTCGAACTCCTGGATGCGTCCGGCATCGGCGAGCATGAATTCCAGGAGGTCAGCAGTCTGCTCGGTGCAGAATATCGGCCCTTCGAAGCCCTGTGCCACCAGCTTGGGCAACAGGCCGGAGTGATCGATATGGGCATGGGTGAGGACAACCGCGTCGATCCTGTCCGGCGCGAACGCGAAAGCATCGTGGTTCAGCATCTCGAGGGTCCGGGAACCCTGGAACAAACCGCAATCCACCAGAATGCGCTTGTCCTCCAACGCAAGTTCCATGCACGAGCCGGTGACGGTCTTCGCGGCACCGTGAAAAACCAGGTTCAACTGTTGCACCACACGAGGCTCCTACAGGATGGATCTGTCTGCCGGGACGGCCGCCACGATAATCAAGCTATCCGATTTCGAAGCGTCGGCGAGGTCCTACGCTGAAAGTCCATCGGATCCAGTCCGCCCCCAACGGCTCCGGCATGCCGCCTGCCTTCGGGTCGTCATCGCCTGGAGACAGCCTGGAGACAGGAAGCGCGCCCACGCGATCGGTCGTGCCGCTGCCGCCGGTTGGTGATCGCGCCCTTCGGGTACAGACAGATTGGGCAGCCGGACGATTTCGGCGCGTCCGTCGTACGCCGACGGCTGCCTCGAAGTCTCGTTAGTGTGAGACGGGACATCCTCGAGATTGGGAGGCTAGGAATGCTGGTACGCCGTATCGCTCGCCCACTGCTGTCCGCCATTTTCATCAGCGGCGGGATCGATGCACTCCGGAATCCGACGCAGAAAGCTCAGGCCGCGTCCCCGGCGATCGACAAGTCGATGGAAACCTTGCCTGCGTCGGTGACGCAGAAGATTCCCTCCGATCCGGAGACGTTGGTAAGGATCAACGCAGCGGTACAGATCGGTGGAGGTGTGCTTCTGGCGACCGGAAAGGCGCCCCGTCTCGCGTCCCTCGCACTTGCCGGGAGTCTCGTCCCCACGACCGTGGCCGGCCACGATTTCTGGAACGAGACCGATCCGCAGAAGAAGGCGATGCAGCGCACGCAGTTCCTCAAGAATGTCAGCCTTCTGGGTGGGCTGCTGATCGCCGCCGTGGACACCGAGGGCAAACCGTCACTGGGTTGGCGCGGACGCCGGGCGGCCCGGCATGCGCAAGAGGCCGTCGCGGCCGCACTGCCACTCGGTAACGACGATCAAGGGCACGAAATCGGCGAGGCACTTGCTGCCGCTTCCGAGCGTGCCCGTGTCCTGTCCGGTGAGGCCGCCGAGCGCGGTTCCGGTCTCCTGGAGATCGCGAAGGACAGGGGCGCCGAGCTGGCCCACGTCGCGAGGGAACGCAGCGCGCTGCTCGCCGACGTCGCCAAGGAACGCGGCCCCGAACTGGCCCATCTCGCGAAGGAACGCAGCGCGCTGCTCGCCGACATCGCCAAGGAACGCGGCCCCGAACTGGCCCATCTCGCTCGCGAGAAAAGCGAGGACTGGGCGAGCCTCACAGCCGAGCGCAGCGAGTTGCTGACCAAACGCGCCCGCAAGCAGGCGGAAACCGCGCTCGAGAAGGCGCGGGCCAAAAGAGACGAACTGACCCGCTGACCCTGTCGGCCCCGAAATGTCGCCCTGAACTGCGAGGTCAGCGGCGACACTTAGGGGCCGACTAGACTGTCCAGGCACTTTCGCAGCCGCTATCGGGGCTGCTGCCGAACCAGTCAAGGAGACCTCTTGCCCGACGCGGACGCGTCACACGACGAGCGCGAGCTCGAACAGCAGCATGTGACGCTGCTCTACACCCGACTGGACGGCCTTCGCGCGTACGCGGCGAACCGACTGAGCCGTGTTCTGCTCGAAACCGGCGGTACCCCGCAGGCGCGCAGTGAACGGGAATCGTTCAACCAGCTGTATACGGAGGATCTCGCCAAGTACGACGCCGCCGAGAACGGCCTCTGTTTCGGACGTATCGATCTCGAGGCCGAGTGCCGCTACGTCGGCCGCCTCGGAATTCTCGACGAGGAGAACGACTACGAGACGCTGCTCCTCGACTGGCGTGCGCCCCTCGCGCGTCCGTTCTACCTCGCGACACCGGCCGCACCCGACGGTGTGTCTCGACGGCGGCACATCCGCACACGGAGCCGACGGGTCACTGCCGTCAACGACGAATACCTGGACCTCGCTGCCGCGGAGGCGGCGGGAACCATCCCCGGCTCGGACGGAGTGGCCGGCGAGAGCGCGCTACTGGCGGCCTTGAACGCTGCACGCACCGGCCAGATGAACGACATTGTCGAGACGATCCAAAGTGAACAGGATGCCATCATCCGCTCCGAGCACAAGAGCGTCCTCGTGGTTCAGGGTGGTCCCGGCACCGGCAAGACAGCGGTGGCCCTGCACCGAGCCGCGTACCTGCTGTACACGTATCGCCGGCAGCTCGCCAAGGCCGGCGTTCTCATCATCGGCCCGAACGCGACATTCCTCGACTACATCGGCCAGGTCCTGCCGTCGCTCGGGGAGACCGGCGTCCTGCTGTCCACGATCGGCAATCTCTATCCCGGTGTCCGCGCCACGGTCGAGGACCCGCTCGAGGCCGGGGAGATCAAGGGCTCTCTCGACATGCTCGACGTGCTGAAGAAGGCGGTCCGCGACCGGCAGGAGGTGCCGGCACGTCCGGTGGAGCTGACGTTCGACACGTACCGGATCACTCTCGACCGGAAGGTTGTCACCCGTGCCCGCGGGCGGGCGCGGTCGTCCCGCCGTCCGCACAACCTGGCGCGGCCGATCTTCGTCTCCGCCGTCATCGAGGCTCTCGCCCAGCAACTCGCGGACACTCTGGGCGCCAACGTGGTCGACGGCGGCAATCTCCTCAACCGCGACGACATCGCCGACATGCGCGACGAGATGCGCGACGATCCCGACATCATGGCGGCGATCAGTGAGCTGTGGCCCGAGCTGTCGCCGACGCAGGTGCTGGCCGACCTGTATGCGTCTCCCAAGCGGCTGTCCGACGCAGCACCGAATCTGACCGCGGAGCAGCGCGCCTCTCTGCTCCGTACCGAAGTACGCGGTTTCAGCGCCGCGGACGCCCCACTTCTCGACGAGCTGGCCGAACTGCTCGGTGTGGACGACGCGGCCGAACGCGAACGCGAACGGCGCCAGTGGCGGGCGCAGATCGCCGACGCGCAGGGCGCCCTCGACATTCTCACCGGTTCCGCGCCGCAGGATCTCGAGGACGAACTGGATCCCGAGATCCTCATGGCATACGACCTGATCGACGCCGGCCAGCTGGCCCAACGCCAGGACGTGGGCCGCCATGAGACCACCGCCGAACGTGCGGCAGGTGACCGGACCTGGACATACGGGCACGTCATCGTCGACGAGGCTCAGGAACTGTCGGAGATGGCGTGGCGAATGCTGATGCGCCGCATCCCCAACCGGTGGATGACCCTCGTCGGGGACATCGCGCAGACCGGCGATCCGGCGGGGACCTCGTCCTGGCAGCGCATGCTCGAGCCCTATGTTGCGAAGCGCTGGAAGCTCACCGAACTGACCGTCAACTACCGCACCCCGTCCGAGATCATGACGACGGCACGGCGGGTTCTGTCCGAGATCGACCCTGCCCAGACGGTCCCGCGATCGGTTCGGGACTCGGGTTTCACGCCGTGGGCTCTGGGTGTGACGGAGCCCGAGCTCGCCGACGCAGTGCGTACCTGCCTGTCGCGGGAGTCGGGGCCGGGTACGACGGTCGTGATCGGCGGCCGCGATTTGGTGGCGACGCTCTCCGACCTCAGATCCGACTCTGTCAGCGTTCTCACCGTGAAGGATGCGAAGGGCTTGGAATTCGACTCGGTTCTCATCGTCGAGCCGCAGGATATTCTCGACGAATCTCCCCGCGGAATGAACGATCTTTACGTCGCGTTGACCCGAGCCACTCAACGGCTCGGGGTCGTACATGCACGGCCGTTGCCGGCGACGTTGTCCGAACTGTCGCCCGCCGAAGCCGGGAGCTTGCCGTGACAGCGT
Source organism: Rhodococcus sp. (in: high G+C Gram-positive bacteria) (assembly GCF_049286785.1). Taxonomy (GTDB): domain Bacteria; phylum Actinomycetota; class Actinomycetes; order Mycobacteriales; family Mycobacteriaceae; genus Rhodococcus_F. Next base: position 9,014 of record NZ_JBAQEO010000138.1, read on the forward strand.
CCGCTCGGCGTGCAGGAATCGGGTACGGACTCGTCCTCATCGCCGCCGCGGTGTCTTCGGCTGCATGTTCGGAGGCCACCGCCTCCGACGCGGAGGTTCCCCTGCCGGCCGCCCCGACGACCGCGGAATTCCATCTGGACGCGCACGCGCTGCACTACAAGCAGTTGCTACTCGACGCCGGCATTCCGCCGCTACCCGACGGCACGATCCTCGCGGTGGCCAATGGAATCTGCGGTCAGCTGTCCGAGGGAACCGACGAGTCCACGATCATCGAGCATCTGCTTCCGGTTGCGCAGTACGCCTCGACCACACCGACTGTGAAGCTCACCACCGAACAGGTGGCAATGCTCTACATCGATGTGGCCGAGGCGAATTACTGCTGAGCGCGACCGAACGGCACGGCCACGCTCTCGCATGCTCTGCCGGCGGGTGGATCAGCGAACGGTGTGCACGATCAGGACGTCGGACGTGGACTTGCGTGCGGCATCCGAGGGCACCGACCCCAGGAGTCGGCCGGTGAGGGTGTTGAGTCCACGGTTGCCGATTACCAGCAGATCCGCCTCGACCTCGTCGACCAACTGCAGCAGCGATTCGACGGGCGCACCCACGACCGCGCGTTCCACGATCTCTTTCGCTCCCGCAGCGTTGGCGCGTTCACGCGCTGTGCGCAGGATGTCGTACGTGGGAGCGGAACCTGTGATCTGGTAGGCCTCGTCACGCAGCGCATCAGCCGCCTTCCCCATGTCCTTGGGGTCGGCCGGGTAGTAAGCGCAGGCGATGTACAGTTTCGCACCGGCGTCTCCCGCGATGGCCGCGGCCTTATCGACGGCACGAAACGACGACTCTGAGCCATCGGTTCCGACGACAACGGTCCGGTAGGCGCTCATTCATTCCTCCATGTCAGGGGTAGTCATTTGGCCATGGACCGGCGCCGATCGCGCCTGGACCCAGCAGCCACTGCGCTGACCCTAGCTGTATCGGTGCGCATGTTGGGTCATTTGCCGCACATGCCACACACGATGTTGTCTGTGCACGGTCGATCTGGTGGGGCCGCGAGGTCGGGCGGACCACCCTTACGCATCAGGGTGTCAGACCTCTCAGGGTGTCAGGGTGGACTTGGGACCGAAGACACCGGCTGGAAACACTCCCGCCGCGATGACGGTGTCACGCCATGGCGTGGCGAGGTCGACGAGACGCGCCGCGCCGTCCTCCCCCAGAGCCGCCCACGGCGCCAGGGACAGGTCGTCCGTCAGGTCCTCGACCACTTCCCGCAATTCGCTGCCCTCTGCTGTGAGCTCGTCCTGCTCGTCGAGCAGTTCGCGATCACGCAGATGCCCACAGGCCTCGGCCCACTCTTTCCGCGACCAACCTCGCCGGGTTCGCGCGAACTCCTGCTGGAAGCCTGTTCCGGTCGCGGTGTGGGTGATCAAGGCTTCCAAGCCGCTCAGCCCTGCGGTCTGCAGCGCGGCAATGTGGCCGTCGCCCCGATATTCCCGTAGCAATGTGAGGGCGTGCCAGAAGACCAGGTGTGGTTCCTTCGGCCACGGCAGGGCTGCGTAGCCGGCATAGAGCGGTCTGCCCTCGGGACCCGGGATTCCTCGGGCTGCCGTTTGCGCGAGTTCCGACGCCTCCGCCATCTCGACGGAACCTGTCACCGACTCCCCCAGCAGTCGCACGTAGGCGTCACCGACTGCGCGGTACCGTGCCTCGATGATGTCCGCCGGAGCGGCCTGCTCCCAGGCCCGCGGAAACATTCCGTCGATTGCGGCCGGGCTGAAGCTGAAGAAGGTGGCGGTCACGACCGAACCCCCGACGGCGCCCATCGGCGCGACGCGACCGGCGAAATAACCGATCCGTCCCGGTTCGAGCCCCGCCGCGACCAGGTTCCGTTCCACCTCGGGAACGAAGTAACCGAGCGAATGAAGCATTTCCAACGATCGAGCAGCACTCCCAGCGCTGTATGCGTCCATGCAGCCGACCGTACCGCGCTGCGGGTGCCCTATTTCAGCCCGGCCGCGTCCATGCCCCGCAGTTCCTTCTTCAAATCTGCGATCTCGTCGCGAAGCCTGCCGGCGAGCTCGAACTGCAGATCACGGGCAGCGTTCATCATCTGATCGGTCAATTCCTTGACCAGATCTGCCAATTCGGCGCGCGGCATCGACTTGGTGTCGCGCCCCTCGTAGACCCCGGCGCTCACCGCACGTCCGGCCTCGCCCTGTGCGCGTCGTCCCCGGGTCGCATTGCGTCCGGAACCGACGACATCGACCCCGCTCGCAGTGTCCTCGGCCTCCTCGTAGACCTGATCGAGAATGTCGGCGATCTTCTTCCGCAGCGGTTGCGGATCCACGCCCATCTTCTTGTTGTATGCGACCTGCTTCTCCCGACGCCGGTCGGTTTCCTCGATGGCCTGCTTCATGGAGTCGGTGATCTTGTCGGCGTACATGTGCACCTGACCGGACACGTTGCGGGCCGCACGGCCGATCGTCTGAATGAGACTGGTCGAGCTGCGCAGGAAGCCTTCCTTGTCTGCGTCGAGGATCGCCACCAGAGACACCTCGGGCAGGTCGAGTCCCTCACGGAGCAGGTTGATGCCCACCAGCACGTCGTACTCGCCGAGACGCAACTGCCGCAGCAGTTCGACCCGACGCAGGGTGTCGATGTCCGAATGCAGATAACGCACCCGGATGCCCAACTCCAGCAGATAGTCGGTGAGATCTTCGGCCATCTTCTTGGTCAGGGTGGTGACGAGGACACGTTCGTCCTTCTCGGCACGCTCCCTGATCTCGTGGACGAGATCGTCGATCTGGCCCTTGGTCGGCTTCACGACCACCTCGGGATCGACCAGACCGGTCGGGCGAATCACCTGCTCGACGAACTCGCCGCCGGACCGGCCGAGTTCGTACTTACCGGGTGTGGCCGACAGATACACCGTCTGCCCGATGCGCTGGGTGAATTCCTCCCAGGTAAGTGGCCGATTGTCCGTCGCCGACGGTAACCGGAATCCGAACTCCACGAGGTTGCGTTTACGCGACATGTCGCCCTCGTACATCGCCCCGATCTGCGGGACCGTGACGTGCGACTCGTCGATGACGAGCAGGAAGTCTTCCGGAAAGTAGTCGATGAGTGTCGCCGGCGCGGAACCTGCAGGCCTGCCGTCGATGTGCCGCGAGTAGTTCTCGATACCGGAACAGAAACCGACCTGCTTGATCATCTCGAGGTCGTACTGGGTGCGCATACGCAGGCGCTGAGCCTCGAGGAGCTTGCCCTTGTTCTCGAGATCGGCCAGGCGCTCCTCGAGTTCCGCCTCGATGTCCTTGACCGCGCGTTCGATCCGCTCGGGGCCGGCCACATAATGGGTGGCGGGGAAGATCCGCACGGAGTCGACCTGCCGGACCACGTCGCCGGTGAGCGGATGCAGGTAGTAGAGCGCCTCGATCTCGTCACCGAAGAACTCGATGCGTACGGCGAGTTCCTCGTACGAGGGAATGATCTCGACCGTGTCGCCGCGCACACGAAACGAGCCGCGAGTGAAGGCCATGTCGTTGCGGGTGTACTGCACGTCGACGAGTAGCCGCAGCAGAGCGTCGCGCGGCACCTCGACGCCCACCTCCAACTGCACCGAGCGATCGAGATACGACTGGGGCGTGCCGAGGCCGTAGATACAGGACACCGACGCCACCACCACGACGTCACGACGAGAGAGCAGGCTGGACGTCGCGGAGTGCCGCAATCGTTCGACATCGTCGTTGATCGACGAATCCTTCTCGATGTACGTATCCGTCTGCGCGATGTACGCCTCGGGTTGGTAGTAGTCGTAATACGAGACGAAGTACTCGACCGCGTTGTGGGGAAGCATGTCACGAAGTTCGTTGGCGAGCTGCGCGGCCAGCGTCTTGTTCGGTGCCATCACCAGGGTGGGGCGCTGGAGCCTCTCGATCAGCCACGCGGTGGTGGCCGATTTGCCGGTGCCGGTGGCACCGAGCAGGACGACGTCCTTCTCCCCCGCTTCGATTCGACGTTCGAGCTCCGCGATGGCCGTGGGCTGATCGCCTGCAGGCTTGTGATCGCTGATTACCTCGAACCGCGCCTCGGAACGCTCGATCTCCCCGATCGGGCGGAACTCGGAATGCGCAACCACCGGGTGCTCGGATGCAAATGCCATACACCCAGGGTAGGCGGTGATACCGACACCCTACTGACGACTTCGCCGCACAGCCCCTGCACTGTAGGTTCCCAGCCATGGCAGGCGCGCATCCGACGATCCACCCACCGAAGGTCGAGTACTTCGATCTCCTCGAACGCACCAACACCGACCCGAAGGGTTTCGTCCGGCCGGTCGATCACTACCGAGTCGAACCGTGGGGACTTTACATGGCGCGCACCGCGGACCATCCGCAGTTCCACTACCTGGAGTCGTGGCTGCTTCCCGACCTCGGACTTCGCACGTCGATCTTCCACTTCACCCCGTACCACCAGCGCGATCAGGACCGTTACGTCGACATCGGGGTGTTCACCCGGGGTGAGCACGTGTGGAGGTCCGAGGACCACTACCTCGATCTCGTCCTGCGCACCGGACGCGACACCGAACTCCTCGACGTCGACGAGTTGATGGAGGCCCACAAGCTGGGCCTGCTCGACACCGGCACGGCAAAGCGTGCCGTCCTCACCGCCGTCACGGCGATCGACGCGATCGCCGCACACGGTTACGACCTGGACCGCTGGCTCGCGTCCTTGGGTATGCCGATCGACTGGCGGTGACGGTCAGGCAGTCCATCCCATCCGCTCAGCCCACTCCCATGCACGGTGGTAGGCGCGGTCGAACCAGGGCGTCTTCGCGTCGACGTACGCGGTGATCGCGTCCTCGTAGGACGTGTGACCGGCGGCCTTGCGTGCGGCGGCTTGTTTGATCTCCGCGTACTCGGCGCGTGCGTCGCTGTCCGCGCGCAGCCAGTCACGGAAGAGCAGAGCGAACTGCTGGCCGGGCCACCCGTCCACCCGAAGGTGGATGTTGACGGGCCGCCCCGGATCGGCGCCACCGTGGATCCTCTTGCTCCACAGCGACGGATCGGTCTCACCGCCCTGGTACGAAGGTTTGGGGTCGTCCATGGTGATGTTCTCGATCCGCGGAAAGCCTGCATCCGCGAGAACATCTGCCAGTTCGTCGGCGGCGGCAAGATCGGGCACGGTCACCTGGAGATCGATGACGTCCTTCGCCGGTAGCCCGTCCACCGCGGTCGATCCGATGTGATCGACCCGTGAAGCACGGTCGCCGCATACGAACTTCAGCCGGGCGACGAGTCGATCCGCCTGCGACTGCCACTGCGGGTTCGAGGGGACCAGTTCGGGAAGCGTGCGGACTACTGTCCGCGTGCGGATATTCGACTCGAATGGCACCAGTCGCTCCGACCAGAGCGCTCTGACCACGGACTCCACCGATCCCGGTTCGCCGCTGTTGTCGAGCCACACATCGGCGGCTTCGCGGCGCTGTTCGTCGTCCGCTTGCGCCGCGATCCGCGCCCTGGCATCGGACTCGGGCAGTCCCCGGGAACCGACGAGGCGTCGCACCCGCTCCTCCGCCTCGGCGAAGACGATGAGCACAAGGTTGAATGCCGGCCCCATCCTGCTCTCGACGAGCAGCGGGACGTCCTGGACGACGATCGCATCGTTCGCAGCCGATTCGACCAGTTCCATGGTGCGCCTGCCGATGAGCGGATGCAGAATCGCGTTGAGCGCCAGGCGGGATTCGTCGTCCGCGAATGCCTTGGCCGCCAGCGCGGCCCGATCCAGCGATCCGTCCGCAGCCAGGATGTCCGCACCGAATCGATCCACCAGCGCAGCGAGACCCGGTGTTCCGGGTTCGACGACCTCGCGCGCGATCAGGTCGGCGTCGACGATCACCGCCCCCAAGTCGGCGAGGACTCTCGACACGGTGGACTTACCGGCTCCTATGCCTCCAGTGAGGCCGATTCTCAACACGTACCCCAGTGTCGCATCCCCCCCGAAGGCGCGCCCCGACGGCACGTCTGTCCCTCCTGGTCCCATCAGACTCGCCTACCCCAAATACCACATTTTGTCGACCTATTCGGTTATGTTCTAGCGAACGCATCCCGACCTGCACGTTCACCCAGCAAAGGAACGCCATGCGCGATCACGGCAACCACACCGGTCGGCACCGCCTCGGCACTGTGGGGAGCGTGCATTGCATCGAGATACCCGCCATCGCCGTCGCATTGGCGGAGCATCGGCGCACCTGGCTCACGGCACTCATCAGCCAGGGCAAGCACAGCTTCGCGTCGATGCGTAAGCGCACAGAGTCGCAGCAGTCGGCAACCTTCTGGATTCCCGCCACCGCGAACTGACCC
>NZ_JBAQEO010000139.1:0-1831 GCF_049286785.1 Rhodococcus sp. (in: high G+C Gram-positive bacteria)
ACCTGAACCATGGCTGCACCTGTGCTGCGTGCTCCATCATGGGAGCCGAGCTGAACAGCGCTCGGTGGCCGCGAGGCGCGGCGCGCGCGAAGGTTGCCAACGAGGAGACTCTCCGGGCCGCGGTCAACCAGCGCCAGCCGTGGTCCGCCGAGGACGTGCAGGTTGTCGCCACTCGTGATGACCTCGGCCTGGTGCAGCTGGCCTACACGCTAGGTCGATCGCGCGAGGCGGTGCGCTCGATGCGCACCAAGGTTCGCCGCGCCGGGTGATCGGCCCCAGAACGCACGAAAGCCGCCCGCCCCACGGGGGGACGGGCGGCTGTTGTGTCGGGGGTGCGTGCTACATGCGCATGTGCGCCCGGATCTGCTCGCGGTACGCCCAGACGTTCCAGCCGGCCACGACGAGCAGCAGGACGGCCGCCTCGGCCGCGACGACGGTCAGGAACGGGTGGCGGTCCATCAGTCTCGCCACCAGCCGCGCGCAGTCGTCTGTGCGAACGGCCTCCAGCAGCGGTCGTTGCCGCGGCAGGCGTTGGTGTGCCAGCCGACGCGGTGGGCGAACCAGCGGACGATTGTCAGGTCGATCTCTGTGCGCCAGATGCTGAACCACGCACGGCGAACGCGGCGGCGAGTGGCGTGCCTCATGGGGTCAGAACCCAGGGAGTCCGCGCTCGCGGCGCCACTCGATCAGCCGCCGCTCAATCTCGCGCCCGTCGAGGTACACCGCCACGGCACCGGCGTTGGTCGTGCTCACGCTCAGGTGATGCGTGGCCGTGTTGGGCGCGAGGCGATCCGCGGCACGGCGGAGGATCCCTGCGAGCCGGGCGCGCATCACTCGTCACCCGGGACGTTGCTGCGGGCGACGCCGAGGGTGGCCGCGATCAGCAGCAGCCAGGCGTCGGCCTTGTCGGCCTCGATCACGCCGTACAGGACGGCAAGCAGGACGGCCGCGATGGCCACCTCGTACAGACGGCGGCGACGCTTCGGTGTGAGACTCACTTGATCCTCCTGAGGGCCCGGCGGGCGGTGTTGATGAAGAACAGACGCGTGCCCGAGGCGTGCTCGGCAGCGCCACGGAGCGCGACGCGCGCCACCTTGACCAGGGAGACGCGGTACTCCTTGCGGAGGGCGACGAGATCGGCGAGCAGGTCCATGTCGGGGTCCTCGTGGTAGGTGAACGGTGCGACCGGTGACGGACGCCACGGGTCGGGGTCGACGTAGTCGCCGACCAGCCCGTCGCCGCCGGCCAGGTACTCGGTGACCTGCCGGGCTGCGGCGGGCGAGATGTTCGGGTTGCCCAGCGGGATCGCGTGGACGTGCGGGCCCCAGACCCTGCGGCCGTCACGCCACAGCTCGGGGCGGTACCAGGCGGCGAACCCGACGCGACGCAGGGCCCGTGCGAGCTCGCGACCGGTGATGCCCGGGCACCAGCAGTCGACCGCGGGACCGTCGTGGGTGGTGCCGGACGCGGCCACCCCGCCGGGGTTGATGCCCTGGTAGATCGTGAGCGTCCGGTCGAGGTCGTACTCGGCGGCCTTCAGCGCGGCCACGGTGTAGCGGTCGTGGGTGCGTCCGCGCCAGGTGATGCGCTCGTAGCGGTTGTCGGCCATCTCGTCTCCTCAGATCGTCCAGGCTCGGATGCGGACCCCGGCCCGAGCAGCGCCCCGGCGGGCGGCTTCAACCCGGCGGAGGCCGGCGTCGTCGCTCGGGTAGTCCTTCAGTGCGCGGACCTCGAGCGGCACCCCGTACTGGTCGTGCAGCCCGGCGAGGTAGACCCATGGGCGGGCGCGCTCGAACCGGACGTCGGCCTTCGGCTCCCAGACCGGGTGACC
>NZ_JBAQEO010000140.1:0-19379 GCF_049286785.1 Rhodococcus sp. (in: high G+C Gram-positive bacteria)
CACGCCGTGTCACATCGGCGCAGCGAATCGGTAGGCCCCTGAATGAAACAGCAGCGGCTCGTCGTCGCGACGCTCGAATGCGCGCACCCGCCCGACGAAGATGGTGTGATCGCCTTCCATGTACGAGTTCTCCCGGGAGCACACGAACCGCGCGAGACATCCCTCGATGAGCGGCACGCCGTCCGGCCCCTCGTCGACGGCCAACCCGGCGAACTTGTCCTCGGCCGGTCGGGAGAATCGCTGCGATAACACCTGCTGCTCCGCGCCGAGCACATGGACAGCGAAGTACTCCGATTCGGTGAACGTGTCGTAGCTCGGCGCCTTGTTGGCGAGGCAGAACAGCAGCATCGGAGGGTCGAGCGACACAGAGGTGAGGGAGTTGGCCGTGATGCCCGCCCGCCGGGTGCCCTGACCTCCAGCGGTAATGACTGTGACGCCGGTAGCGAACTGCCCGAACGCCTTTCGTAGCTCCATGGGATCGGTAATGCCGGAAACCGCGTGCGAAGTAGTCATAACGCCTCCCTAACCAGCCAACTCGGACATGACCAGATCGGCCCGTTCCGGACCCATCGCCGTGTACCCGCCGTCCACGGCGTAGTCCGCGCCCGTCACGAACGATGCCTCCGATGAGAGGAGGAAGCGCACCACGGCGGCCACCTCGGACGGATCGCCTGCGCGGCCCAACAGGTGCAGCGGAGCCGCCACCCGATCCGCTGCGGCCCGATCACCTTGCGCCAGTTGGGAAATGACGTTCGACCAGGTCCAGCCGGGCGAGACGGAGTTGACCCGAATGCCGTCCACTGCCAGATCCATCGCCATGTTCCGGGTGAGCTGCACCATTGCCGCCTTGCTCACCGGATACGTCCAGCGACCCGCCTGCGCCACCTGCGCGGAGGTTGAGGTGAGGTTGACGATTGCCGGCGCTTCGGACCGGCGGAGCCAGGGCAGCAACTGCTGGGTCAGCACAGCGGCACTCACGACGTTGACGTTCATCGCTGCCAGCCAGTCGTCGCGGGAAGAGTCCACGCCCTGATCTCGGTACACACACGCGAGGTTCACCAACTGGTCCACCCGGCCGTACCGGTCGGTGATCTCGCTGACGGCCGCCGCGACCGCGGCATCATCCGTCAGGTCCGCCGGATGGAAGGACACTTGCTCACCGAGTCGTTCCGCTGCGGCAACTCCTCCTACGCGGTCGATGTCGATGATGGCGACCTGTGCACCGCTCTTGGCCAGCGTCTCGGCGACGGCTGCGCCGATCATCGTTGCACCGCCGGTGACGACGGCGACAATGCTTGTGTTACTCATGAGGTCTCCAATTCGACGAGTATTGTGCGCTAGCCGGTTTCGGGTCCGGATTCGGCCGAAAGGACGGCGCGGGCAAGGTCGAGCCGGGAACCGATCCCCAGCTTTCGGTAAATGGATTTCAGGTATTGCTTGACGGTGTGTCTGCTGAGAAAGAGTTTCTCGGCGATCTGCTGATCCCGCAGACCGGCCACGGCGAGTCCCGCGATCTCCCGCTCGCGCACGGTGAGCTGCGAGACGATGTGGCCGGGTAGCTCCACGATCCCCGGTGGAGAAGGCAGCAGCTCGAGAATCCCCACGACGCGACGGGTGCCCGCCCGGTCGGTGATCCCGCTACGAACCTGCAGGTGCCGGGTCATCCCGTCGACCTCGACATCGAGGACGAAGGACTGCCGCATACCCGGATCGACGCCCTCGGCATCACCTATCAGGCGGGTCAGCCACATGGTCGGTTCGCCCACACCCAGTCGCCCGAGCAAGGCCCGGGCAGCCGGGTTCATCTGCCGGACCCCGGTCACCGGGTCGAGGATGATGGTGGCCTCGCCGGACAGATCGAGGGCCAGGCGCAGGTCGTCCTGGGCGCGTTGCGCGTCCTGCCTGCGGGCCACCTCCGCGACCGCGAGCCCCACCAGCCTGCCGAGAGCACCCGCCACCGAGATCTCGGCCGACGATGCCAGCGCCACACGGTCACTGTCGGCGAAGTTGAGCGTGCCCACCACGTGCCCTCGCTCGATGATCGGCGCCTCGAGCACCATGCGCATGTTGTGCAGGCCCCCCACGTCCCGGAAGAACGGGGACTCGGTCCACGTGTCCTCGCTCATCAGTTTGCTGCTGTGGACGGGGCGCGCCTGCTTCTCGAGGATGCGCAACACGGGGTCGCGTTCACGGCCCAACTCCTCGTACCTCTCCAGGAAGCGGTCGCTGACTCCCTCCGCCGCAGCCAGCGGCGTGCGGCCGGGCGAGTTGCCGAACAGGTAGAAACCGAATGCCCGGGTGGGCAGCACCCGGGGCACCATCTCCATGCACAGATCCTGAATGCGGTCCACCGTGTCGGCGGACAGCAGCGCCTCGGCCACTTCGGTCAGATCGGTTGCCACCGATCGGTCGTCGTCGGCCTCATCGAAAGGGAACTCGATATCCATGTGCCGTGCCGTTTCTTCGGGAGTAAATGCCGGTTGGTCGGTTAATGAGCCCATTGCAGCAGCTCGCCCGCCACTCACGCCGACGTGTCGGACCGATACCGCAGAACGAACGAACCGCGATCGTCCACCTCTACCGCGAACTCGTCCGGCACCACCACACTGCTGGTGCCGAGCTCGATGATCGCGGGTCCCTGCAATTGTGCCCCCACTCCGAGCGCGTGTCCGTCGTAGACACCGGCCTCGACCATCCGACGATGCAGGACCGACCAGATCTGCCGCGAGCCGATCTGTCCCGTGCCCGACTCGACCGGGATGACGGCCCCGTCGAGACGCGGCTTCGGTGTGGTGCCGACGACACTCAGCCGGATGTTGAGCACGTCGATTGGCATGTCCGGTGAGCGGTAGCCGAACAAGGTGTCGTGCAGCGCGTGGAAATGCTCGGCAACCTCGGCCGGATCCACCGACTCCAGCAACACGGCATCGAGTGGCACGTTGATCTCGTACCACTGCCCGCGGTAGCGCATGTCCAGCGACGGCTGCAGCGCCACCTCGGTGTCCGAGACGCCCTCCTCGGCGAGGATCTTGCGTCCCCGCATGGCCATGTCGTGCCAGTTGCCGCGCAGTTCCTCGGTGTCGATCAGGGCCAGTTCGGTTTTGTGGCTCTGCACGAAGTCGTGCTTGAAGTCGCACACCAGCATGCCGGCGGCGCAGAAGATCGACGATTCTCGCGGCGTGACCAGCACCGGGATCTCGAGTTCCCGCGCGATCGCGGCGGCATGCACGGGTCCCGCACCACCGGCCACGACGATCGGGAAGTCGCGCGCGTCGAGGCCGCGCCGCACGGTGATCTCCCGCACCCCGGCAGCCATGCTGACGTTGACGACGTCGTAGATGCCGGCCGCTGCCTCCTCCACCGAGATGCCCAGCGGCCCTGCAACGTCGCGTGTGATCGCGGCGATCGACGCCTCCCGGTCGAGTGGAATGTCGCCGCCGAGGAAACTCGACGGGTCGACGTATCCGAGTACCACGTCGGCGTCAGTGACGGTGGCCCGGGTGCCTCCGCGACCGTAGCAGGCGGGACCGGGTACGGCACCGGCACTTTCGGGCCCGACGCGCAGTAGACCACCCTCGTCGACGTAGGCGATGCTGCCGCCACCGGCACCGATGGTGTGGATGTCCACCATGGGCAGCGCGATGCGGCCGCGGTCGATCTGCCCGTCCGTCATCACCAGCGGGCGACCGTCATTGACGACGGCGGCGTCGAAGCTGGTGCCGCCCATGTCCACGGTGAGACAGCGATCCCATCCGTGCGGTGCGACCTCGAGGAGGCCCGCGGTGGGACCGGACGCCGGACCCGACAGCAACGACAGCGCGGCCCGGCGGGCCAGCTCATCGGGAGTGGCGACGCCACCGTTGGACTGCATCAGCAGCAGGATTCCGGTGAACCCCGCCGCGTCCAGGGCCTCGGTGAGGACGCGCAGGTACCGCGTGATGATGGGCCCGGCATAGGAGTTCAGCACGGCGGTGCTGGTCCGGTCGTAGTACCGCACCTGAGGCAGCAGTTCGCTCGAACGGGTGAGATACACGCCGGGCAGCTCGGCCGCGAGGATGTCCGCCGCCTGCCGTTCGTGCTCCTCGTTGGCGTGCGAATGCATGAAGGAGATGGCGACCGACTCGACGCCCTGCTCCCGGAACAGCTCGGCGGCGGCCCGCACATCATCCGCGTCGAGTGCCTCGACCTCCTGGCCCGCGTAATCGATGCGACCCGCGACGGGCCGACGTAATGCCCGTGGCACGAGCGGAGCCGGCGGCGTCAACCTGTTGTCGTAGGCGTCCTCGCGGGTGCCGTCGCGCATCTGCAGCACGTCCCGGAAACCCTCGGTGGCGAGCAGTCCCGTCTTGGCACCGTTGCGGGTGAGCAGCGCGTTGGTGGTGACCGTCGTGCCGTGCACGATGGTGTGCACCTGCGCGAGCAACTCGGTCAGCGTCTCGCCGCGCCGCTCCGCGATCTCCTTCAGGCCCTGGGTGACCGCCGTCGACGGGTCCGACGGGATGGAACTCGTCTTGTGCACCATACGGGTGCCGTCCGCGTGGACGACAAGGAAATCGGTGAACGTGCCCCCGACATCCACGCCGATACGCATACCTACGGTTGTTGTTGCGCTCATGTCAGTGTCCACCTTTCATGGAGTCGCGCAGCTGCGCGGTTGCGTCGACATCGAGGGTCAGGGCCTTCGCGTCGACAACGACGCCGTACTGGGTCCGGGCGAGCTCGGCGGAGAGGAACTCGTTACGCACCTCGTCCGCGACCAGCTCGGCGGGGCGCAGGAGTGGGTCGCCGTAGCCGGCGCCGCCACCGCTGAGGGAACGGATCACCGATCCCACCGGGAGCTGCACCAGCTCCTTCGAACCCCACTGGTAGATTCCGCCGTCCGGTGTCTCGACGGTGATCTTGTTGATTCCCGACGGGCCGCCGCCGAACAGACCGGGAGCGGGAGTCGCGCCCTCGATCTCGACGGATTCACCGATGGTGACGCCGATTTCGGATTCGCCGTAGCAGCGCCATGCCGAACGGGTTCCGAGGCCACCGCGCCACTGTCCCGCCCCGCCCGAACTGGGCAGATACTCGTGGTACTCGAGAAAGTGCGGGGACGACAGCTCGAACATCTCCGGGTCCGGGGACCGCATCTGCCCGGCGGTTCCGGTGAAGCCCAAAGCGTCCCATCCGTCGGTACCCTGCATGGCACCCGGACCGTTGCGCTGGAACACGGTGAGATTGACGAATGGTTGCCCGGTGCGCGGGTCGATGCCGTTGAGGGCGGTGCAGATGAATTTGTTCCACCCCGCAGTGACGCGGTCGGGCAACACGTCGGCGAGGGCACTCATCACCGCCTCGACGATCTCGTCGCACATCTGGTTGCCGAAAATCGTGGCAGCCGGGAAATTGGGGTTGAGTAGCGATCCGGGCCGGAACACCGTGTGCACCGGACGGAACAGGCCGTCGTTGGTGGGGATGTTGATGCCACCGGCCGCGACCAGCATCAGGAATGCGATCCGCACGGCACCCATCGCCGAGGCCGGCGGCATGTTGGTGATGCCGGGAGCCTGGTCGTCGGTGCCGGAGAAATCGAAGGTGACCTCGTCCCCGGACACGGTGATGTCGCAGGCGATGCGGTACCTCTTGCTCTGGTCGATGCCGTCGGAGATCATCTCGCTCTCACCGTGATACACCCCGTCCGCCCAGCGGCCGATCTCGGCGCGAACCTGCTTCTCCGAGCTGTCGAGGATGTACTCCATGTGGTCGTCGAAGGTGCGGCGCCCGTAGCGACCGAGAAGCTCGATCAGGCGCCGCGACCCGACGGTGCACGCACCGACCATCGATTTGATGTCTTCCATCACGAAATCGATGCGGATGTTGGCCCCGACGAAGTCCCACACGTCCTTGCGGAGCTGACCCCCGGCGACGATCTTGACGGGCGGAATGCGCAGCGCCTCCTGCCACACCTCCGTGGCACCGGGGTTGTAGCCGCCGATGGTCATACCACCGATGTCGGCCATGTGGCCCTTGCTCGCAGCCCAGCCGACAAGCTCATCCTCGAAGAAGATCGGCAGGTAGACACCGGTATCGGCATTCTGGTTCCCACCGGTGTAGACGTCGTTGTGCAGGATCACGTCTCCCTCGACGATGTCGTCGCCGAAGTAGTCGATGATGTACTCGAGCGGCGGCTGAGCGCCGAACGCGATGATCGCCGCGAACTCCGCCTGGGCCAGGGTGCGGCCCTTCTTGTCGAACAGCACCGTCACCAGGTCGCCGATCTCGTTGAAGATCGGAGACCGGGACGAGCGCATCAGCATGGTCGCCATTTCCTTGGCGATCGCGTCGACCCGGCGCTGCAGCACCGAAGCGAGAATCGGGTCGACGGTGGGGCTTTCCACTGTGGTCATGTTCTCTCTACCTTCTCTAGACCCGGTACAGCTCGGTCGGAAACTTGGACAGCGTGCGGGTGGCTCCGGCCTCCACCACGCAGGTGTCGGCCATGTAGCCCATGGCACCGGAGCCGGCGTCCCACAGCATCGGGTGCATCGCGATAACCATGCCCTCGGTGGTGGTGGACACGGCGGCGGACTTCTCGTTGTCCTGCACCATTTCCAGCCCCACCCACGGTTCCTCGAGTACGTCGAGACCGAGACCGTGGCCGGACCAGTAGGACGAGGTGACGCCGTGCTCCTCGACTGCGGCGATGACGCTGCGCTGCACGTCGTTCATCGCGGTGCCGGGACGCAGGGCCGTGCTGCCCGCAATCATGCCGGCCTGCACGGCATCCGCGATCTGCCGCACCTCCGGCGACGGCGGCGCGAAGGTGACCATGCGGGACAACTCCATCCAGTAGCCGGCGGGGCCGACCAACTCGAAGCTGAAAGTGAACACGTCGTGTGCGGTCAACTCGCGGGACCCGGGCGCCCCGAACGTCGGGCACGGACCGGTGGGCTCGGCGTCGGCGTACATGGTGAGGAAGAGCGGGTCCTCACCGCCGTGGGCGTAGGCCACCCGGTACATCTCGGCGGCAACGGCGCGTTCGGTCATCCCCGGCCGCGCGATCTCGAGCAGTCGCTCGAAGCAGCGATCGGCGATATACGCCGATTCCTCCGTGCCGCGGATCTCCGCTGCGCTCTTGACGGCGCGCACCTGCTCGAACATCGCGCTCGCATCCACGAAGGTGGTGCCTGGCATCGCCTCGGTGAGATGCAGGTAGTCCTCCACCTTCATCACCTGGCCCATCCCGACGACCCCGATGCGGGCCGGCGCACCCTCGCGGGAGAGGGTCTTGACCAGCGCCTCCGACAGCCGTTCGGCGTAGACGTAGTCGTCGATCCAGCCCGTCCGGGGACGGCGTCCGCCCTCCAGGTTCTTCGGCAGCACCAGGGTGGGCGCGGCGCCGGGATGCAGCACCGCGTAGCCGTATCGATGAGACAGGTTGTAATCGGCGAGATACCGCAGACTTCCTTTGTGCCCGCGGTAGTCGGCGGCCGCGAACAGCAGCGCGTCGTAGTCGTGCGCACTCATGGATGCGTGGAGCAATGCCCAGCGGCGGTCCCGTTCGGTGAGCGTGGCGATCATCGGCGCGCCTCCGCCCGTGGGAAGTGGCTGCCGCGCAGCTTGTTCCGCAGCTGCCCGGCGGCGATCTTGCCGAGTCCGGAGGCGACGACCCTTCCGGGTGCGCGACCCGAGTTCTCGGCGATCCAGCCATCGGCGGCATCGCGGTCGGCGATCCACGGGAAGGCGGTGGGCGGGGCGTCGAAGGTCTGCGCGAACCGGGTGGCGCACTTCTGATCGGCGAAGCAGGAGGTCATGATGCGCACCGCCGTCTTGTCCAGCGGTTCGAGCAGCAGGTTGGTGAACCGGTAGGTGCCGGCGATGTGGGACGCGTAGAAGTCCTCGAAGGTGGTGTCGATCCACTGGGCGTCGAAGTCCCCGGAGCCGTGGCGCACGATCGCGTCGAAGTAGTGGCCTGCCTGCCGGATGCCCGAACCGGCGCCCTGACCCGCGATCGGGTCGTACGCCACCGAGGTGTCGCCCAGGCTCATCATCGGCTTGCCACCGGGGGTGGTGCCGAGGCCGGCGCGTACGGACGGGGTGACGCGGCCCTTGAGCCACGAATGCGGGTCGTCGAGAAGTGGTTCCATCTGTTGCATCGACGGCCAGTCCCAGGGGGTGAACTCACGAGCAAGGCGGGACGCGGTCGCGAACGCCTCCGAGGCCGTGGTGACGTCGGCCCAGACATCCAGGGGTCCGCCCGGTTTCGCCTCGAACACCAGGCACCACACATTCTCACCGGACTTGTGCAGGAACGGAACCCAGAAGATCTCGCCCGCATCGCCGAAGAGGTTGAAGTTCACGGCGGTACTGCCGGGCACCCGGTTCGAGAAAGCCGAACCGTCGGTGGCGATGCCCCGTACCAGCACCATGGCCAGATTGCGTTGCGGCTTGTCGTAGACGCTGCGTTCCGCGTTGCGCTGGAACAGCGACGACAAGCCGTATTTACCGGTCGACACTATGGTCAGCGCACTGTTCTCGGCGATGTCGTCGAGGTCCGTCGGCTCCACGGACTTGACCACGACGTTGCCGCCCAGCTCTGTGAGCCGCACCATCCGGTCGTAGGACTTCAGCCGCACGTCCACCGCGCCGCCCGCGGACGCGCCGAGGTCCGAACCGAAGTGCACCAGCTCCTGGCCGACCTTCGGGCTGAAGCACAGGTGCAGCGCGTCCATCGGGACGCCCTTGTCGTCGTAGCCGGGGCAGCCCAGGCGCCGCTCGGTGGCGACGGACTCGTGGAAGAGGGCCGCGGTACCGGTCGGCGAGGTGTTGTGCAGGATTTCCTCGGCCGTCTTGTCGGTGTAGAGGTTCACCTGATGTCCGTTGGCCTGCAACGCCATCGACAGCAGCGTGCCGGCCTGCCCGGCTCCGATGATGGAAATTGGTTTCATGATTGGCATCCCTTGACTGGGTTCGGTGGCTGGGTTCGATGGCGTCAGAACAGTTCGAAGTACTCGCGGTGCTCCCACTCGGTCACCGTCTCGGCGTAACCCTCGGGGTCCGGCTGCTGGGCGAGGTGCGCCTCGTAGCGGGAGACCTCGCTGGTCTTCATGGTCACGAAGTAGTCGACGAACTGGTCGCCGAACGTGTCGCGGAAGAAGCTGCTCTCCCCCAGGGCGACGAGGCCGTCCTTCAGGGTTGCCGGCAGGTGTGGCACATCCGCGGCGTACGGGTCCTCGGACGGCGCACCGGGTTCGGTCTTGTTCTTGATACCGTCCAGGCCGGCGGCAGCCTGCGCGGCGATGTACAGGTAGGGGTTCGCAGCCGGCTCGCCGACACGATTTTCCACGTGCGACGACTTGTCGCCGGGCGCGCTGATCACACGCATCATCGCGGCGCGGTTATCCAGCCCCCAGGTCAGGCGATCTGGTGCAAGGGAGTACGGACGACGGCGGCGGTAGCCGTTGATCGTCGGCGTCATGAACGGTGATGCCGCGGCAGCATGCGCCAGCGTGCCACCGATGTAGTGCCGGCCGATGTCCGAGAGCAGTTCACCCTCACCGGGAACCATCACGTTCTCACCCGTCACGGTATCGACGAGAGAGGTGTGCAGGTGCCAGCCGCTGGCATAGAAACCCTCGATTCCCGGTGTGGACATGAACGACGCGAGGTAGCCGTTGCGCCGGCAGACCTGCTTGACGGCGGAGCGGAACAGCAGCATCGAGTCCGCTGCCGCCATTCCCTGAATCACGTCGAAGGTCATTTCCACCTGGCTCGGCGCCCACTCGTCGTCGATCGACCGTAGGGGAAGTCCGAGAGCGGACAGCGTTTTGCGGATGGGGCGCAACGCGTCGTCGATCTCGTCGAGGTGCGATTCGAGGAGATAGTTGTAACCGCGGGCCACCGGGGCCACGACGGGCGGGTCAGCCGGCGAACCGGGCGCGCCGAGCGAACCGGCAACGAGATTGTCGTCGAGGACGCGCGTCAGGTACAGCTCCACCTCGAGGCCGGTGACAAGGTGGTACCCGGCACTCTCGAGCTGCGCCAGAGCATTACGCAGGATGTTGCGGGGTGAGAACGGAAAAGCACTGCCGTCGCGGAAGTACAGGTCGCACAGCACCCAACCGGTGTCCTGAGCCCACGGCAGCACCTTGAACGTGGTGGGGTCGGGAACCATCGTCATGTTGGGGCTGCCGGAAAGTTGAGGTATGCCGAATCCGCCGCCGGGCGAGAACGGGTTGAACACGATGGCGTTGGCCGTGTCGAAGAAGAAGGGGGCCATGGTGATCTCGGTGCCGGCCGCCAGGGCGCTCAGGTAGTTCTCGGCGGTCATGGTCTTGCCGCGGATGAGGCCGTGCTGATCGGGCCAGGCCAGCCGGACCATTTCGATGTTG
Source organism: Rhodococcus sp. (in: high G+C Gram-positive bacteria) (assembly GCF_049286785.1). GTDB lineage: Bacteria > Actinomycetota > Actinomycetes > Mycobacteriales > Mycobacteriaceae > Rhodococcus_F. The sequence continues at coordinate 10,377 of NZ_JBAQEO010000140.1, forward strand.
TTCTCCTCGATCACCGAACGGGCGCGGTCTGCGGCTTCCTGCTGCGCGGCGTCGAACAGACTGTGACGAGCGACGAACTTGGCTGGTGTGGACATGGATCCTCCAATGAGTGTGTGCGTGGCGTGTGAAGTTCAGTTGCGGTCCGCGACGAGCGGGGTGTCGGTCCCGATCGCGCCGGTATGCACCGCCCCACCCGGGGAACCGAGTGGTGTATCCCGGCCCGGCAGCACCGAACTGAAGAAGACGGCGTTGTCCTCGAGGTGAATCCGGTTGGTCTCGTTGAGCTCGCGGTCGTTGGAGATGGCCTCCATCGGACAGACCGATTGGCAGGCGCCACAATCGACGCATTCGAACGGGTGAATGTACAGTTTGCGGCTGCCTTCGTAGATGGCGTCTACTGGGCATTCCTCCATGCAGGACTTGTCCATCACGTCGGTGCAGGGCTCGCCGATGAAGTAGGGCATGGAAACCTCCTGGTGGAGTGGTGGTGTCAGCGGGGCACCGGGCTGGCGTCGGTGGAGTGGCCGGGGAACAGCGGGGCGGTGTCGTCGATACCGTGCGCGATGTGGTTCACCGCGGTGGCCGCCTCCCCGAATCCGACCGACATGAGACGCACCTTGCCGGGGTACGCGGTGATGTCGCCGGCCGCGTAGACACCCGGCAGGTTGGTGGACATGTCGCGGCCGACCACGATGTGCTGGGCGTCCAGGTCCAGACCCCAGCCGCGCAGCGGGCCGAGTTGGGCGGTGAAACCGAGAGCGGCGACGAGCTTCTGTGCGGGCAGTTCGATCCGGTCCCCGTGCTCGTGCAGGAGAATCTCCACCAGCTCGAGCGATTCGGTTCCCCGGGCGTCCGCCACCTCGGCGTTCGTGTGGATCACGGCGCCGCGGCGCCGCAGCTCGTCCACAGAGGCGGCGTGGGCGCGGAACGTCTCGCGGCGATGCACCAAGGTGACCGACCCCGCAATGGGATGCAGCGTCAGCGCCCAGTCCAGTGCGGAGTCCCCGCCGCCCACCACCACGACGTCGTCGTCGCGGTAGTCCTCGAGACTGCCCACGAAGTAGGTGGCGCCGCGGCCGGCGTACTGTTCCGCAGCGGGCAGCGGCCGCGGCCGGAAGGAGCCGATGCCGCCGGCGATCAGGACCGCACGGGCTTCGACCACGGCGCCGTCGTCGGTGTGCACGCGCAGTGCCCTGCCATCGACGCGCTCGAGTGAGGTGGCCTGCTGTCCGAGCAGGTACCGGACGTCGTCGCCGGCCTGCTCGACCAGGCCCTGCACCAGGTCTCTGCCCTTGACGGCGGGCCGTCCCGCGACGTCGTAGATCTGCTTCTCGGGATACAGGGCCGCGACCTGACCGCCGGGTTCGGGAAGCGCGTCCACGACGACCGTCGTGAGCCCGCGCATCCGGGCGTAGTAGGCGGCGTAGAGGCCGGTGGGGCCGGCGCCCAGTATGAGGAGATCCGCAGCGAGTGATTCAGCGCTCATGGTCGTTGCCTCCGCTCTTACAGAGTCGTGTCGTGGTCGCGGCAGGGTCGGCGACGAGCAGCTGATCGATCAGGACGGCCAGGTGGCGGCCGCCCTCGGACTCGTAGCCCAACGCATCACGCGATATCTGTTCGGGATCCGCTCCGGCGGCCCGCACCTTGTCCGGTTCGCCCTCCATCAATTGGCGTATCCCGGCCACGGAGCTTTCGGGGTGGTACTGCACACCGATCGTCCGGCGGAAAGCGAATGCCTGCGGGTACTCCCGCGACCGGGCCAGAGGTGTCGCGTCCGGCGGCAAGGTGAACGTGTCGGAGTGGAAGGAGAAACGGGTGCCGGTCCAGTCTCCGGCGGCGTCGTCCGTTCCCACGACGTCGATGAATCCCACCTCCGCGTGTGTGCCGCCTCGGATCGCCTGGCCGCCGAGCGCCACCGCCAGCAGCTGGGAGCCCAGGCAGATGCCGAGCGTGGGCACATCCGTGACCGCCGCACAGCGCAGGAACTCCCGCTCCCGGAGCAGATGTTCATCCCGATCGGCGGCGAATTCCTTGCCGCCCAGGCAGATCACCGCACGGCACTCGTCCGGGTCGGGCAACGCCTCACCACGGAAGGGACGCACGAGACGTCGTGGGGCGCCGCCGCCTCGTCGAGCAGCACGATGTCGGGTTCGTCGACATGTGCAATGACCAGTAGTGGTTTCATACCGCACCTCGTGGTTCCAGAGTGTGTGTCCAGGGTTGCCAGTGATCAGTGGCGGCGAGCGCCCGCAGGAGCGCGACCGCGTCGCCCCGGTCCAGGGCCACCCAGCTGTCGTCGGGTACCAGTTCGTAGGGGGTGAAGTCCCAGAACTGGGCGGTCCGGACCGCATCTGCGACCGCTCGGTGCGCCTCGAGTGCGCGGGTCAACTGCTCCACCCGGCGCGCAAGACGATCCCGGTCGGCCCTGAGTCCTGCCAGCTCGGCATCGCGGTCGGTGGGGTCGCTCATATCCGGCGCCGCACTAGAGGACCAGGGTGAGGTTCTCATGACCGTGTTCGCAGTCGATGAGGTTGACCTGTTTGACGGCGATCCGCCACCCGTCGTGGGCCGGCACCAGTTCGTGACCGCACCATCCGGCATACGTCTTCTTCGCGCCGGCCCGGAACTCGGTGATCAGGAAGTTCGAACGCACCAACAGTCGCGACGGCTCCTCGAAGATCTCGACATTACTGATCATTCGCCGGGTCCGCGACTGCGGAATCTGGCAGAACGCGAGTCCGGTTCGCAGCCAATAGATCCGGTCCATCAGTCTGCGTCGGTCGTCGAACGCGTGCGACACCTCGTATCGGGGATCGCCGCCACCAGGAGTGCTCGGTACCCAGTACAGGCATTCGTCGGTGAACATCTCCACCCACTCGTTGAATCGGCCGTTGTCGATCAACCGCGACTCCCGATACAGCAGGGTTTCGACAGCGGCTCGGAGCTGCGGCTGCGGTTCCGGCCAATCCTCCTGCCAGGACTGCACGGTCGCGGCCAGCCGCCGGTAGTAGTCGGGATTCAAGTAGTGCGAGGTACGGGACGTGTCCTCGCTCGGGTTGCTCTGAACAGTCATCTCGGATCCCCTCACAGACTCATCAGCCGTTGCCACTCCCGGTAGTAACCGCGCATGTGCAGCTCGTCCGTCACCGGACCGGTTACCACTCCCTCCGCATCCACCTTCTGGCGGCCTTCCACTCCCAGGCCGCGGTTCATCTGCACCCACTCCATCTCCGGAATGCTCAGTCCCCGTTGGGCTTCCTCGAAGTTCGCCTGGTCGTCGGGTTCACCGAAGGCAGGGAAATCCTCCTGCGTGCGCATGCGCAGCACGTTCACCTCGTCCGGTACGCCGGCGAGGGTGGTGGCGTACCAGGTGAGCTGTGTGCGGTCTACCGCGAACGGTTCGATCACCTGCACCTGATTGCCGATGATCAGCAGGTTGGGGAAGATGTTGAGATTGATCTGCGCACCCACCGTGAGGTCGAGATAGCGCTCGGCGTCGTCCGGGTACTGCCGGCGGATCAACTCCTCGTACGCTTCACGGCCGGGTTGCGGGCGCTGATTTGCCCAGAACGAGCCGGGTCCTCCGTAGCTGGGCCGCTGGTCGATGAAGGTGTGCCCGTTGCCGAGGTATTGGACGTACATGGGGCCACGGTCCGGGGTACGACCGAAATACGTCATGTCCTTGGACTCGCCGAGCCGTTCGGCCATCTGGAGGAGGGACCGGTGCGAGAACGCGGGATGATAGCCGTCGCCGGCATTGTCGTAGGCGAGCTTCCAGTTTCCGCGATACACCATGCGGTGCGCCGAGTTTCGCAGCAGCACCTCACCGTTCGGGGCCCGGTCGATCCAGTAGTCGAGCGGTTCCCGGGCGGCGCCGAGATGCTCGGTGAGGCTGGGCGCGTCGGCGCTGAGCGTGCCGAAGATGAACCCGCGGTAGCTCTCCACCCTCGGCACCACGCCGAGGTCCAGTCCGCTGCGATCGAAGTCGGGGCCGTACGCATCCGGCCACGGCACGCCGACAAGCTTTCCGGTGTTCTGGAAAGTCCATCCGTGATAAGGACATTGGAAGCTCTTTGCGGTACCGCTCTCGTCACGGCAGATGGTGGCGGCGCGGTGGGTGCAGCGGTTCATCAGGGCGTGCAGTTCACCGCTCCGATCACGCGTCACGATGACGGGTCGACGGCCCAGGTAGCCGGTGCGGTAACTGTTGACCGTCGGCACCTGGCTTTCGTGCGCCAGATACACCCACGTCTGCCCGAAGACCTTCAGCATTTCCTCGGCGAAGATTTTTTCGTCCGTGTAGAGCGAACGGTGCACTCGGTCGGGTTGCACCAGCCGGTCCCACGCCGTGTCGGGCGATGTCGGGGATACCGTCATAGGTCTGCCTTTCGCATTGCATGTCATTAACGAAGAGGGGACGGTCGGAACGGACGCTGTTCGGGAGTCTCGAACTCGGTCAATTCGATCGCTGTTCGCATTGCGTTAATGATTTCGGTGAAGGCAGCACACGACCATCCCTCTCGAGAGGGGTATTCTTCCGACGTTCGTCATGCAGTGTTACGGCACGGAAAATGTTGCGTTACAGGGGATTAACACGAACGCATGGCGATGGGTGAACGCCGCGTAGCCGCTCGAGGAGCGCCTGCGCGGCGCTCGAGCGGAATCGACACATTGTGTCCCAGGTCACATCAGGTGTCAAGTCGTCGGTAACGTGCGGCCAGCTGGAGTCGCTGGACAGGCGCAGTGCAGCAAGACAGGACATTCCGGACAGCCCCGATCCCCGACCACGCGTCGCGTGATCGGGGGATCGGATGGTTCGGGTCTAGGGTTCGCCGCGGTAGGACGCGGGCCCGGGGACTCCGTCTTCGGGTCCATCGCACCAGTTGTCGTACTGGTTGTACGGGTCGGCACCCCATTCGGGCACGTTGGGTTCGTACGGCTCCGCCCAGTCGTCACAGCCGGCGGGGCCGTGGGGTGGGACACCGGGGGGCATCGGCTGCACCACATCCGGCGCACGCACGGGAACCAGTACCGAGTCGAGAGCGTCGCCCCATGCCACACCGGTTGTTCCTACACCGATTGCCGCCGCGAAAATCCCGACCGCGGCCATTCTTGCGCCGACCTTCATGACTGCCTCCGTTGGGGATAAGTGACACCACGCAAGGTGTCTATACCCACATGCGACGTCAACAATCCTCGACAAACGAATCTCGTCGATGAAATTCGCTGGTCAGTGCACATTCGGACGGCAACGCGTCAGTGCACATTCGGACGGCAACGCACATACACGTCCGTCACCATCGTGAACACTTGCAGACCGCGTTCGTCGACGAGTTCGATGGCGAGTGCCACTGATCCTCTGTTGTTGCGGTGCTCGATGTGGATCTCTTCGATCGTCATCGTTCCGCTGAGAACGGTATCGGGGCGTACCGGTCGAATGAATTCGGTGCCACGGATTCGCCGCCCAGCGATGACACTCCACCGCGAATAGAAGGCGTCCACCGACAAACGCTGGCAGATGGCCATCGTCTGTATGCCGCTCGCGATCAGGCCACCGAAGGAACCCTTCTCGGCGGCAGCAGCGTCCACATGGAACCATTGCGGATCCCACTGCCGGGCGAAATCGAGGATTTCCTCCTCGGTGACGGTGTACGAGCCCAACTCGAGCTTCTCACCCACTCGTAGGTCATCCGCATAAACCACGTCGTGCTTGCTGTCCACTCTCGTCCCATCCGATCACTCGCTTCGAGCCGCACCGCCGTGGGCCGAATTCGAGAATAGGTGGAGCGCAGATACCGGTGTCGTGGGCCTCCCTCACGTGTTTTCCGGGACCCGGCCCACCGCGGCCCGGCCGAGAAAGTCGAGCACCCCCCGGACGGCCTCCCGTTGCGCGCGCCCCTGACCTGCTCCCCCGCCGCCGAACGCGATGCCGCCCGTCCACTGCGCGTCGGCCGGGAACATGCCGAGGCGGATGAGGTGGCCGGCTCCGGCGAATTGCCGGTGCTCGTCGTGGCCTACAGCCCGGCGGTCGAGCAGGGCCGCCGCCATCTTCCCCGACGGCCATAGCTCGTCATCGTCGCCGCTGATGCACAACAGCGGCGCCTCGACACGTTCGGACCGCAGCTGCGATGCGGGAGGGGCCGCCGCCAGTCCGGCCCGGTAGGCGGCGCCGAGCCGAAGCAGGCTGGGTCGTTGGGCAGCGATGTCCCGGTGTGCCCGCCACGCATTCGCAACGAGCTGCGGCATCAGTGCACCACCGGGAAGCGGAGCCCACGGAACCGCTTCTCCCCGCCACGTCCACGACGGCGTGCCGGCGATTTCGCCGTCGGGCCCGATCGCCTGCCACGACACCGAACTGGGACTGACCAGAACGAGACCGCAGACGGCGAGCCCTCCCGCGGCCGCCGATGCCAGGAGCCCTTCGGCGCCGCGCGAAATCCCCATGGCCGTCACCCGACTCCCGTCCACATCGACGTGTACACGCAGCGCATCCACGGCGGCGGCGAATCGCTCGAGAGGAATGTCCACCAGGGTAGCCTCGGTTGCCGATTCGTCGACCCACGAATAGGCCAGGGCGGCATAGCCGTTGGAGGCCAACATCCCGATTGTGGATCGCTGGGAGTCCACTCCGCCCTCCGACCCGCTGAAACACACAACCCCCGGCCACCCACCGACGGGCACGTCTCCGGCGGGAAGGGCGAGCAACGCCGGACGGCCCCCGACGTCCAGCTGCGTGACCTCGACGCCCGGATCGCTGACCCGCCGCCGCACGGTCCGCCGCAGAGTGCGATCGCCGTTCCTGACTTCGATCGTCACGAGCCACGTGCCGGGCGGCGGGACGAACAGATCGGGCACCCTGCCCGCCGACGCGAACCGCATCGCCCACAGCGGCGCATCACCATCGGTCACATCCCAATCACCACGGACGGGCGCCTGTTTGCCGAGGTCGACGCTCCCGTCCGCATTCACGGCGAACGTGGCATCCGACCGCCACGCGGTACCGAAGAGGTCTGTTCCCGTGGTCTGCACATCGATCGTGGGCCCGGCCTGCGCGCCGTGCACCCTGAGCGAAAACGGTTCGTCGTGGCGAGAATCCTCGGGGACCTCGAGCGTGAGTCCGCCGACGGACATATCCGCAGGCGGCGACGACTGTGTGGCCACGGCCGGCTCTCCCGCGGCCTGCGCGGCGAGCAACCGGGACCGCGTGCGGAACCAGCCGGGAAACGTCGCGGAGACCAGCCCCGCGACCCCCATCATGGTGTACGGGAAAACCCAATAGCAGAGTATGGACAGGGTGGTGCCGTCGTCACGAATCGTCGCTTCGCCCTCGACGATCGGCGGTATCAGCGAGGACACCGTCATCAATCCGAATGCCGCCACCCACATCCATGTCATGGCCGTGGTGATATACCGGAATCCGCCGCCCGCCGCCGTCTGCGCGTCCACACTCGACACCGCGTACTGGCGGACGAACGGCCGCCCCGCCAACACCCCTGCGGCCGCGATAGCGAAGAGCCCGAAATTGCTCAGCGGCTGCAGCCACCGCTCGAGGACGGCATCGTCGAGCGTGAGGGCGGCCACCAGAAGGAGCGCGAAGACCACCGCCGTGCCGACCTCGAGTGTTCGCCACGGCTGATGCCGCACTCGCTGCACCACCTGCCCGGCAAGCGCAATCCCGAACGCGACAGCGACGGCCGTGACGAACCCGGTGTTACCCACCAGAATCCAGTACACGATCCACGGCGCGAATCCGATGAAGAATTCCATGTGTCACTGCCCCACTGCTCGGTAGGTCCGGCTGACGGCCACCTCACATTGTGACGCAGGCGCTTCGCACCCGTGCGCGTTTCTGGTTGCTACAAGCTACCGCGTCGAGCGTGGCATTCCGGCGATGTAGCTTGCGGCCGTCCATTGCGGTGGCCGTCGAATTGCGACCCTGGGGCTCCGCGGCGCAACGGCCTGCTACTACTTCTCCCCGCGGAACGCGGCGCCGGAGATGGACGTGGATTCCTTGCCGTCCGGACCCACCGGGATGTCACCTTCGAGAGTGGTGCGGTACAACACCCGCGTGACGTCGAGATGATCGAGATCGGTGGGGGCGAGATGCGCGGTGGCACGATTGTCCCAGAATGCCAGGCTGCCGGGCTGCCAGCGGAAGCGCACCGTGTATGCCGGGTTGGTGACCTCGGCGAACAGCAGATCCAGCAACCGGTCGCTTTGCGCCGGCGACACCCCGATGATCCGGCTGGTGAACCCCGGTGTCACGAACAGCGCCCGCTCCCCTGTCACCGGATGAACCCGCACCACCGGGTGCTGGGTGACCAGCGGGTTCTCCCGCGTCTTCTTGGCGTAACTGCTGTCTTCGGCCCACTGCGGGTGGCGGCCACCGGAACGGTGCTCGGCCCGGAGCTCGTCGACCAGCCTTTTCAACGGGTCCGGCAGTCCTTCGTAGGCGGCCACCAGATTGGTCCACTGAGTGTCGCCACCACGCTCCGGCACGATATGGGCGCGCAGGACGGTGCCCGCAGGCGGGTTGACGAGCGCGGTGACGTCGGTGTGCCACTTGTTGTCGTAGCTGTACTTCTTCTTGCCGAAGCGCTTCTCGTACTTGCGGCTGTCGACGGCGAGGATCTGCGGAAACCCTTCGGGCGCTTCGTCATCGTACGGATGCGACGGCGTCACGACTCCGAACCTCTGCGAGAACACGATCTGCTCGGCGTGCCCGATCTCCTGATCGCGGAAGAACAGGACCTTGTAACGGTGCAGCGCGTCGCGTACTGCCTCTACCTCTTGATCGCTCAGGGCATTCCGGAGATCGAGTCCGGCGATTTCCGCTCCGATGTGACCGGCGACAGGCCGAACATCGATCGCGGTGTCACCCGCTGCCGAAAGGGGTGCGGCGGTGGTAAGTGTCATGGGAACTCCTCGAATATAGTTGCAGTGGCGGTTATGGTGCGCGCTTCGTTTCTTCTGCCCGATTCAGGCGGTGACCGGCTCCCGGAC
>NZ_JBAQEO010000141.1:0-1628 GCF_049286785.1 Rhodococcus sp. (in: high G+C Gram-positive bacteria)
GCGTCGGATCGCGGCGATCCTTGATCACGCTGATGCACTCCGCAGCAAGCGGCGTGAGGCCCTCACCCAGCTAGACGAGCTGACCCAGTCGATCTTCATCGCCATGTTCGAGGATCAGAGTGCATACCCCGTCGCGCCGCTGTCCGACCTGGCGGACGTTTCGTCAGGTCTTACCAAGGGACGAAAACTGCGGGGCGCAGCCACGAGGGAAGTTCCTTACATGGCAGTGCTCAATGTCCAAGATAAGGCACTCAATCTGTCAACGGTTAAAACAATCGAAGCCACAGAGGCAGAAATCAACAGATATCGCCTCCAGTACGAAGATCTACTACTCACCGAGGGCGGCGATCCCGACAAACTTGGGCGCGGCACGCTTTGGCGAGGAGAAATCGCCGAGGCCATCCACCAGAACCACATATTCAGGGTCCGGATTCATTCCGAAAATCTCAATGCGACCTATCTGAACTGGACAATTGGAAGTCGAACAGGAAAGGCGTACTTCCTAAAATCCGCAAAGCAAACCACCGGAATCGCATCGATCAACAGCACACAACTCAAGAGCTTCCCAGTACCTCTTCCTCCTATTGCGCAGCAGAAGGAGTTCGCCGAAAAGACGCTCCGGGTCGAGGAAGCGAAGACCCTTCATCGTGCCGCACTCTCTGGGCTCGATTCCCTCTTCGCTTCTTTACAGTCGCGAGCATTCCGTGGTGAGCTGTGACGGCATCGGGTCCGGTCTCTGAGATGCCGGTCTGGTACGGGTTTCTCACCCCGGTGCTGGAAGTACTCAGCGACGGTGGAATATGGCGGAAGCGAAATCTGCATGATGCAGTCTCCAAACACGTTGGGCTGACTCAGGACCAACGGGAAGAGTTGCTGCCCTCCGGGCAGCGTCGTGCCGACAACCGGATTGGCTGGGCGTTGAGCGGGCTCAATCGTGCGGAGTTGGTGTCGAAACCAGCGCGGGCGACGTTCACTATTACGGAGGCTGGCCGGGCCATCCTTGCTTCTCATCCGGACGGTGTGGACGAGAAGACTCTCAAGAGCCTCCCCGCGTACCAGGACTACGTGCCGACGAAGACCGCTTCAGCGGCTGTAGTCGACGCCGAGGTCGAGACCAATGCTGATCCGCTTGAGCAGATCGAGTCCGGCGTGGCGCGCTTGCATGGTGATGTGGCAGCGGATCTGCTCAAGCGCCTGCGTGAGCAGCACCCCGACTTTCTGGAGCACTCGGTGCTCGATGTGCTGGTGGCGATGGGGTACGGCGGTGCTGAGCGGCAGGCTTCCCGGATCGGAGGGTCGGGGGATGGCGGGGTAGACGGTGTGATCGACCAAGACCCCTTGGGTCTCGACCGGATCTATGTCCAGGCCAAGCGGTATGCGCAGGACAACACCGTTGGCCGGCCGGAGATTCAGGCCTTCGTGGGTGCCTTGCACGGTGTCGGTGCCGCGCGTGGCATCTTCATCACCACCAGCCAGTTCTCCCAGGGCGCGCGGGAGTACGCGGGCAACATCGCCACCCGGGTGATCCTGATCGACGGAGCGCGGCTGGCGTCGCTGATGATCAAGTACGGCATCGGCGTACAGAAACGGGAAGTATTCACCGTCGTCGAGGTCGACGAGGACTACTT
>NZ_JBAQEO010000142.1:0-7327 GCF_049286785.1 Rhodococcus sp. (in: high G+C Gram-positive bacteria)
CAAATCGGGGTGCTGTTTCACCCGTAGGTTCGGGCTGTCGGTATGACCCCCGACGATGCGGAACGGCGCCGTCCGGCCCACTCCTTCGGTGCTCCACGCAATCAGCGAGCCGCCGCGCACCAGGAAGTAGCGGCCGGGTTCGCCGGGCCAGGAGTCGATTTCGCGTAACTCGGTGAAACCGTTGCCTGCCAGCAACATCGACACCGTCGCACACACGTGGAAAGGCGAGGGTGACGCATCGACGAAGGTGCAGAGGCCCTGGGCGTCGGCCCACGTTGTGGAATGCATGGATTCCATCATGCAGGACTCGTCGCTACGCGTGTGGACCCGAGACGCAGAACTGGTTGCCGTCGGGATCCGCGAGCGTGACCCACCGGAAACCGCCCATCTCATGCCGCCCGACCTCCGTGGCACCCTCCGATCCGAGCCTCCCGGTCTCGGCGTCCAGGTCGTCCGAAGTGAGGTCGAGATGGATGCGATTCTTGCCGGGTGTGGGATCGTCGACCTTCTGGAAGGCGAGTTTCTGCGGCGAGCCCGGAATAGCGACGACGTAGAACCAGCCGTCGTTTTCCTGCTCGACCACTCCCCCGGTCTGCCGCGCCCACCATGCTGCGAGCGGGCCCGGTTCGGTGCTGTCGACGGTGATCATGACCAGTGCGAGTGCCATGGCACGACGATAGACCCGGGTACCGACAGATTTCGCGGGACCGCGCCGGTTTCCGATCTCCGGTGACGTCACGCGATAGATTCATCGGTACCGAATCCGATCGGGACTGTGGGGGTGACGGATGAGCGACGACGGTGAACGCGCCGCGACTCCGCCGCGGCGTGGACTGCTGAGCGAGGCGCCGCGCTGGCTGCGGCCCGCAGTCGTCTACGTACTACTCGCCGTCGCCTTCTTCCAGGTCGCGGGTTGGTTGTTCGACAAACTCGCAGACTTCATCGGGTTGTTGTTCCTGGCGTGGCTGTTCGGGATCACCGTGGAGCCCGTTGTCGACCGCCTCGAACGACGTGGGCTGCGGCGCGGGCTGGCAGCGGGGCTGGTACTTGTCGGCCTCGTCCTGTTCGCCGTCGGGTTCATCGCCCTCTTCGGCACACTGCTGGTCGAGCAACTCGGCGAGCTACTCCAGGCGCTTCCGGGAGCATTGTCCGACATTACGTCGTGGGCCAACCGCTCATTCGGAACGGACTTCGAGACCGGTGACGACATGCTGCGCCTCACCCCGGACAACATCCGCGAACTGACCGAGAGATTCATGCCGGGTGCTCTCGCGGTGGTGTCCTCACTCGTCGGACTGGTGTTCCAGGCGATGACGCTGCTGCTGTTCGCGTTCTACATGTCGGCGCAGGGGCCGGCGCTGCGGCGGACCGTCTCGAGCTGGTTTCCCGCCCGCCAGCAGCGCATCATCTCGACGGTGTGGGAGATCTCGGTGGACAAGGCCGGCGGCTACGTGGTCTCGAGGTTGGTCCTGGCGGCCGTGAGCAGTGTCGTCTTCGGAGTCTTCCTGATGGCGATCGGTGTGCCGTACTGGCTGCCGCTTGCGCTGTGGACCGGGGTCGTCTCGCAGTTCATCCCCACGCTCGGCACGTACCTGGCGATCGGGTTGCCGGCGGTGATCGCCGCGACGGCGCAGCCGATCGACGCATTGTGGGTGGTGGCGTTCGGCACGGCCTACCAGCAGGTCGAGAACTACATCCTGCACCCGAAGATCACGGCGCGGACCGTCTCCATCCACCCCGCCGTCGCGTTCGGCTCGGTCATCGCGGGGGCAGCGCTCTTCGGTGCGGTCGGAGCCCTGGTCTCCGTTCCCGTCGTCGCGGCGGTCCAGGCGGTCGTGGAAACCTATGGCCACCGGTACGAATTCGTCGGAGACAGCGAACCGGGTGAAAGCACCGCAGACGAGGGCGGCGGGGCGGACTAGCGGCGAGTTGGACTCGAGGTGCGCACCCCGGAATCTCTCGGTCCGGCCGGGACGACACGCCTGGGTCAGGCCGTGATTACGCTGTCGAGGACGGAGTAGAACATGCCGAGACCGTCGTCGCTGGGACCGGTGAGGGCCTCGGTGGCGTGCTCGGGGTGCGGCATGAGTCCGACGACGCGGCCGTTGGCCGAGGAGATTCCGGCGATGCCTCGCTGGGAGCCGTTGGGATTGTCGCCGACGTAGCGGAACACGACGCGGCCTTCTCCCTCGAGTTCGTCGAGCACCGCTTCGGACGCCTGGTAGCGGCCTTCACCGGACTTCAGCGGGACGAGGATCTCGGCACCGGCCTCGTAGCGCGACGTCCACGCCGTGGACGCGCTTTCGACCTTCAGCCATTCGTCGCGGCAGATGAAGTGGAGGTTCTGGTTGCGGGTGAGGGCACCTGGGAGCAATCCTGCCTCGCAGAGAACCTGGAAGCCGTTGCAGATGCCGAGGACGGGCATTCCGCCCTGGGCTGCCTGCACAACCTTGCCCATCACGGGCGCGAAACGTGCGATGGCACCGCACCGGAGGTAGTCGCCGTACGAGAACCCGCCGGGCACGATCACGGCGTCGACACCCTTGAGGTCGGCGTCGCCGTGCCACAGACTGACGGCTTCGCCGCCGGCGAGGGTGACCGCCCGGGCGGCGTCGACGTCGTCGAGTGTGCCGGGGAAGGTGATGACTCCGACGCGTGCGCTCATGCTTCGATTCGCCTTACGGTCCAGTCCTCGATCACCGTGTTGGCCAGCAGGGCCTCGGCGATCTTCTCGAGTTGCGCGTCGTCGACGCTGCCGTCGACTTCGAGCTCGAACCGCTTTCCCTGACGAACATCGGATACTCCGGCGAAACCGAGTCGCGGCAGCGCCCCGACAATCGCCTGCCCCTGAGGGTCGAGAATCTCGGCCTTGGGCATGACTTCGACGACGACACGGGCCACGTGCTGCTCCTCGTTAGTAGTGCGAGCCCAGAGCGGAACACCGGGCACCCGGAAGTTTACCGGTCCGGTCGGCGTCGCCTCGCATCGGACGAACGAGGGCGTCCTGGCGCATACTCGAATTCATGCGACTGACTCACTTCGGCCACAGCTGCATCCTCGTCGAGCTCAACGGTGCCACGATCCTGTTCGACCCCGGCAATTTCTCCCACGGGTTCGAGGGCCTCACCGGACTCGACGCGATTCTCGTGACCCATCAGCACCCCGATCATGTTGATCAGCAGCGACTTCCCGCGCTCGTCGAGGCCAATCCGGGTGCGGGACTGTATTCGGATCCGCAGACCGCGGCGCAACTCGGCGGCAACTGGACTGCGGTACACGCAGGCGACGAATTCGACGTCGGAGCGGTTCACGTCACGGGAACCGGCGGCAGGCACGCGGTGATCCATCCCGACATCCCCGTGATCGACAACACCGCTTTCCTGCTCGGCGACGCGGGCAATCCGGCGCAGTTGATGCATCCCGGCGATTCGTTGTTCGTCCCCGAGCAGCAGGTGGATGTGCTCGCGCTCCCGGCTGCTGCGCCGTGGTTGAAGATCTCGGAGGCTGTCGATTATCTGCGGGCTGTCGCGCCGCGGGTCGCGGTCCCCATCCACCAGGCCATCATCGCCGACCAGGCCACCGGCATCTTCTATGGCCGATATTCGGAGATGGCACCCGAGGGAACCGAGTTCCGCATAATGCCGGCCGAGTCGAGCATCGAGGTCGCCTGAAGCGTCAGGCGGCGCCGATCCGGGTGATCGGTGATTGCCAGTGATACACCTGTGGCTGCGCTTCGTGGTAGAGCGAGAGGTCGACTGCGTCGAGTAGCGCCTGGCGTGGCCCGGACGTGCCGAGCTGCTTGGCGGTGACGGACAGCCGGACGAGCCCGCCGCGCTTGGCGGTACGTCCGGCACCGAGGATCAGTGCCCGGCACCACCACGGTTCGGCATGGAAGCCGCCGCCGATTCCCAAAACGCGGGCGCGAACCGACGTCTCACGTTCGAGGTCGTGGACGGCTGTCATCCCGGCGAGGAGGCGGAATCCGGCGGAGGGCAAGGCTGCGACCGCTCCGGGCGAGGCGATCCAGCGGGGAGCCGCGAAGAGTCGGGTGCGCAGTCCGGTCTGTTCCATCACGCGGTCCGCGGCGAGGAGGCGCAGCCGCGCCTCGTGCTCGGGCAGAGCAGCGAATTCGGCCCGCCGACGCTTGGTGGCCGCCTGGTCGTACCCGTGGAGCACGATGGCGTCGCCTCGCGCTCGTCGGGTTCGCAGCCATTCCTGAGTCGGGGCGTCCTTGACGAGCCGATATTTGTCTTTGAGACGTGGCGCGACGAGAAGCGAGAGCGGCACTCCGCGAGCGTCCATCTCCTCGGCGAACGCGGCCGCGTGCTCGAGGGTCTCGTCCCTGATGGCTGACACCGACACGATCAACTGTCCGGTCATGAATCCCAGCGTGACAGCCGAATGTGAACAAAGAGCAACGCCCGTGCGCCCAAATGGTTGTGCGAACTGCCCACTGGGCGCACGGGCACGCAGTGTCCATGCGGGGTCTATGCGGGCAGAACCGTCTCGATGGCGGAAATGACCTCAGGGGCGTCTGGTTCGGTGCGCGGACGGAAGCGATCGACCACCGTGCCGTCGGGTGCGATCAGGAACTTCTCGAAGTTCCATTGGATGTCACCGGCTGAGCCGTCCGCGTCTGCGGTCTTGGTCAGCTCCTCATACAGCGGGTGCCGATTCTCCCCGTTGACCTCGACCTTCTCGAGCAGGGGGAAGGTGACTCCATAGTTGGCGGAACAGAACGTTGCGATTTCTTCCGGGGTGCCCGGCTCCTGTCCCATGAACTGGTTGCAGGGAATACCGATCACGGTGAGCCCGCGGTCCGCGTACTCGGTGGCCAGCTTCTCGAGAGCCGTGTACTGCGGGGTGAGCCCGCACTTCGAGGCCACGTTGACCACGAGGACCGCGCGACCGTCGTACTCACCGAGAGAGGTGGGCACGCCGCCGAGGGTATTGATACCGATGTTCTGTACGGGAGTAGTCATGCTCCCCAAACTAGTGTGCCAAGAGCGCGAACGTACCGTTCGGCGCCGTGAAGGCGTCGAACGGTACATTCGCCCGTTCATGCGCCGGCCGAGGCCAACGCGATGAGTGACCATCCACTCAGTCGGGGTCGACGAAGACCGGAAGCTGTTTGGACGCACCGGCTGTGACAGCCGCGATCTGGTTGGGTTTACCGAGCAGACCAATTTGCAGGTCGGTTTCGAGGACAAGCGCGGCGGCGGCGTCTGCTCCGGTCCAGGTCTCGTCGTAGAGGCGCTTGGCCGCCCGGACGGCGTCTGGTGATCTTTGGGCGATCTCCTCGGCCAGAGCGAGCGCTGACGCGAGCGGATCTTCGATCGTGCGGGTGACCAGACCGAGTGCATCAGCCTCGACCCCTGACACGATGCGGCCGGTGAACGTGAGTTCCTTGGCGACGTCGATACCGACCAGGCGTGGCAGCGACTGCGTGATGGCCATGTCGGGTACGAGCCCCCACTTGACTTCCATGATGGACAGCCTCGCATCGGGCGCAGCGATGCGTACGTCAGCGCCGAGCGCGATCTGCAGGCCTCCTCCGAAACAGTTGCCAGAGATCGCCGCGATAACCGGCGCAGGAACTCTAGACCAGTCATAGGCCGCGCGCTGGGCGAAATTGGCCAGCCGGCCGTGTTCGCGGACGAGCAGGGTATCGATCCCGCCTTGGGCGGACATGAAGCTCGAAATGTCCAGACCCGAGCAGAAACTCTTACCCTCGCCATGTAACACCACCGCACGGACTTTCCGGTCAGCAGCCAGTTGCTCGGCGGCGTGCAGCAACCCTTCGAACATCGCCTGGTCCAACGCATTGTGTTTATCGCTGCGAACCATGCTGACCGTCGCGACACCGTCATCGCGTACACCGACACGAACCCTGCCTTCGCTCATGCGGTGCAATGTACGCCGGGCACGGTCGCCGTCATCATTGGCTTCCCGTCGAGTGCGACGACAACCACCAGTCCGACCGGGGCAACAACCGCCGGAAGCCTCGCCCATCTCCATGACTTCCGACGGCGAGCTCTGCCGGCAGAGCTGACCTCAGGTCCCGCATGCAGGGCATGGTCTTCACACGGCTTATGTGGCAGATTTTACCTAGGCGTGGTCGTGAAGGCCCAGATCAATGGAGAATTTGAGTGAGCAATGCGATTCCCATGAGCAATGCAGTCCCCTTGCCTGGGAACCGCAGGCCGGCCGACACGGCACCCCACCCGCATCGCGACGACATCCGTGCATGCACCGCGTTTCGTGAGGTGGCCGAGGCTTTGGCCGAGGGCCGCGATCTCGATGCCGTATTGCACCTGATCGCCGAAAAGCTGAGTCACTTGACCGGAGCTGACCGCTGCAGCATTCACCTTGTAGATAAGGAGACCGGACTCCTGCACGGTCGGGCCGCACATGCCCCGACCAACATCGACGCCCAGGTCAAACAACTGGTCAGCGGCACTATGCAGGACAGTTTCACCCGGGAGATCCTTACGACCCGCCGGCCGGTGGCTCTGTTGAACACCCTGTCGGACCCGAGGCCGATCAAATCCGCGATGCGCCGGTGGAACACCCAATCCGTGCTCGGCGTCCCCATGGTCCTTCGAGACGAGGTCATCGGGATCGTCTACCTCGACAGCGAAAACACGTCTGTCGAATTCAGTGCCGCGGACCAGGAACTCGCTGTCGCGTTCGCAGACCTGGCGGCGACGGCGATCAGGCAGACACAGCTGACCACTCGACTGCGCTCGAGCCTGTCCACCGTGGCCACACAGATCGAACAACTGCGGCAAGCCGCCAGCCTGGAAGAACAGTTGACCGAGATAGTTCTGCGCGGATCGAGTCTACGAGAGATCGGCGACACGGTCTCCCGCCTCCTGGGCAAGCCATGCGCGATTTACGACAGCGCTTTCCGTCTGCTCGTGTTGTCCTCTCCTGCCCAACCGGGGCGGGAATTCACCCCTCGGCTGCTGGACAAGGACATTCGAGAGGCTCCAGCGGTAGTCGATGTACTGAAGCAGTTGAAGCCGGGAACGCCGACGGTCATCCAACCCCTGCCCTGGCTCGGGCTGCATCATCGTCTCCTGGTCTGCGCCGTCATGGTTGAGGGCGGTTGCTGGGGCTACGTGGTAGTGGCCGAGCACGGTCGCCGGCTGAGCCCACTCGACGAGGCCGTCGTACGCCGCGCCGCGCTGAACATCGCGTTGGAACGATCAGGTGAGCGACGCGCCGGCGACGTTCAATGGCACACGATCGAGGCATTCACCGGCAGTTTGTTACGCGGCGACGAGTCGGTTGCGGCCCTGGAGAAGCGGGCAGAGGTATTGGG
>NZ_JBAQEO010000143.1:0-8098 GCF_049286785.1 Rhodococcus sp. (in: high G+C Gram-positive bacteria)
GGATCAGAGAAGGACCCCCGAACGCGACGACGACACCGACCCCGTCGACCGGCCTACGGCCGGCCACTTACCAACACATACGGACGGTTCAGTCCGTCACAGGCCGGAATACCGGCAGCTTCCATCCATCGGTGATCGGGGAGAATCGCACCTCGACCTCCATACCGATCGCCACTTCGTCGGGATCGATGTCGACGACGTTCGTGACCAGACGGGCCGGGGCGGCTCCGTCCAGGTCGATCACCGCACCGACGACGGTGATGTCGGGCAGGCCCGGGAAGCCGTGGACCACAGCGAAGCTGTACACGGTGCCGCGCCCGGACAGTTCCGGCCACTTCTTCTCCGTGGACTGGCATTCGGGGCAGAACGGGGTGGGAGGCATCCGGAAGTGCCCGCAGTCTGCGCACTGGCACGCGACGAGGCGCTCTTCCTTGGCGGCTTGCCAGAAAGGTTCGGTGTGCGAATCGGTCGTGATCTTGACGGTCTCGCCGGGCAGCGGCGTAGCCACGATGTCGCTCATGCCGCACGTCCCAGGATCATGCCGCTGACGGGCAGCGACGCGGGGCCACCGGTCGCAAGCGCGAACTCGGCATCCTTGACCTGGTTGATCGCAGTGCCTCGCATCTGCTCCACCGCCTCCATGATGTGTGTCATTCCGATGATGTACGCCTCGGACAGCTGACCACCGTGCGTGTTCACCGGGATCGAACCACCGTCGTACCGGATGGCGCCGCTCTCGACAAAAGCGCCACCCTCGCCGCGCTCGCAGAATCCATAATCCTCGAGCTGCATGAGAACCATAGGCGTGAAGTGGTCGTAGAGCAGCGCGACGTCGATGTCCTTGGCGGTGAGGCCGGACTGCTCGTACAGCCGCCTCGCGATCGGCGCATTACCGGCCGAAGCGAAGTACTCGTCAGGCATTCCGTACCACGCGAACGCGCGGCCCCACTCGCGTCGCCCACCGTGCGCGACCGCCACGACCGGCACCGGCTTCTGCCGCAGGTCTTTCGCGCGTTGGCTACTCGTGGTGATCACGGCGACCGCGCCCTCGGTTTCGAGGCAGAAATCGTACAGGCACAACGGGTCTGCGATCATGCGGCCGTTGAAGTAGTCCTCCTTGGTAAGAGGCTTCTTCTGGATCGCCTTGGGACGGTTGAGCGCGTTCTGCCGCTCAGAGATGGCGATCTCGGCGAATGCATCACGCGTGGTGCCGTACATGTGCATGTGACGACGCGCGAGCACCGACATCAGATGTCCGGGACCGGCGAGGCCCGAGGGCTGCAGGAACGAGTTGGTCGGATTCGGTGCCGACGCTGCGAACACCGTGCCCAGACGCTGCTGATCCTGCTGCAGCGCCATGACCGTGACCACCGTCGTCGCGTCGCCGGCGACGATCGCGGCGCGCGCCAGGCCGATCGCTCCTGCCGAGCCGCCACCACCGGAGGTCAGTGATGCAGTGAAGGTGACCTCGGGAATGCCGAGGGTCTCCATGAAGTCGGCGGTATCCATCTTCGAGCCATACCCGGCGCCCGCGCCGGAGTAGTAGGCGAAACCGTCGATTTCTTTCACCGAGATGCCCGCATCCTCGCAGGCCGCGAGGATTGCCTTACCGGCAAGTTCCGTAATCGTCTGGGGCGCGGATCCTCCACGCTTGTAATAGGGGGTGGCGCCGACACCGACGATGGCGACATCCCGCAGTCCGTTACTCAAGACAGCTTCTCCGTTCGGTAATTCCGGTCGGCCGAGGAACCAATGGCGAACACCCGACGGTGCCCGAGTGGAGCCCGTACCGGCTTCACGCGCGTGTCATCCGCGAAATGCGCTGATGACATGTATCACATAGTAAGCTATGACTGGTCAATTCTCCAGGATCAGCCGAGAGTTGACCTGTTGCGACTGGCTACATCGACTGTGTCCCCGAGCGAGTCCACCGCGACTCCCTCACTCGTTCCCGGAGGTAACCGTGGCCGAAGAATCGTTCGCGGCGATATTCGACTCGTTCGACGCCACATCGTCGCGCCCCATCCGAACTCCCAAGACCGCCGAACTGGTGGCCATGAAACTGCGGCGCATGATCGTCGACGGTGAACTGTCCGACGGTGATCGGTTACCGCACGAGGCCGAGCTCATGGAGCAGTTCTCGGTGAGCAGACCGACGCTGCGCGAGGCGGTGCGCGTACTCGAAGCCGAACGGCTCGTCGAAGTGCGGCGCGGTTCGCGCTCCGGCGCCCGGGTGTGTGTGCCCGGCCCCGAAATTGTTGCCCGGCCGGCATCGCTACTACTCGAACTGTCCGGCGCCACGGTCGCCGACGTGCTCGTCGCCCGGGAGGCACTCGAACCCCACGCGGCGCGACTGCTCGCTCTGACAGGGACCGACACCGAGTTCGACGAACTCGAGCGCATGATCGACGAAGCTATCCCTGTGTCGTATGTCGCGAACGAGCTCTCCGAGGGTATCGCCGCGTTCCACCTGCGGCTGGTGCAGTTGTGCGGCAACGCCACTCTCGCATTGCTCGCCGGCATGATGCACGAGATATTCGAACGGCACGTGGAGGCTGTCACCGCCAAGAGGAGCCTCGAGGACCGCGAGAAGTACGAGAGGGCGTACCCCTTGCTGATCCGGTCGTACCGTCGCCTGATCAAGCTCCTGCGCGCGGGAGACGCCGACGCCGCCTACGACCACTGGCAGCAGCACATGACGGTATCGCGGAGCTCCCTCCTCGTCGGCCACGAATCGACACAGGTTCGTGACGTTCTGGACTGACGGTCGTCCCAGGTCGCCGAAACGACCGGCCACCATCGCAGTGCGACGGTGGCCGGTGGCGTAAGTGCTACGCGCTCAGGATTTTCCGAGTAGCCGGTGGGTGAGTTCACGGAACTGGGGTGAGCAGAGTAGGTGCCCCTGTCGCGCACCTGCCTCGTCGAAGTTCTCCTCGGCCGGCCAGGCTGCCTTCCGCGCGAGCGCCGCATAGTCGCCGAGCACGCGGCGATCGATGTACGACAGCGCTTCGACTCGGGCGAGCGCTGCAGACAATGCGTCCGGCGCGCCCGCTTCGGCCAGGCCCAGTTCTACCGCACGGCTCGCAGTGATCCGCTCTTGTTCCGCGAGCAACCGCCACAGCAGGTCCGGCGCGATGCGGTGCAGCAGGGCTACACCTCCGGTCCCCGCGATCAGGCCGGCCCGCGCCCAGCCCTGCAGGAGAAATCCCTTGGAACCGACGAATCGCATGTCGCATGCGAGCGCGAGATCCATCCCCAGGCCGACGGCCGCGCCGTCCACCGCCGCGATCGTCGGGATCGGGCAGTCACGCAGCGCGCGCACCATACCCTGCACACGGCGATAGATGGTGTGGTGGATCTCCTCGGGCGTCAGCGTGCGGCCGAGTTCCGCGAAGTACGGCAGGTCGCCGCCCGCGGAGAACGTGCCTTCACCCGTCAGTACCAGCGCCTTGGCCTCGGGCTCGGATCCGGCCGCGGTGATGGCGTCGGACACGATGTCGGCATCGTCGGCCGACAGGGCGTTGCGCTTGTCCGTCCAGCGCAATGTGACGATCACTGCCCCGTTACGGAGTTCGGTGGTTACCGGCATGTCGTCCTCGTTCGTTCTGAGTGGCGGGTACGCGAATGGGGGAACCCGCCGGGGTGGCGTGAAGACACACCCCGGCGGGTTCGATCAGGTGAAACGATCAGGCCTGTGCGGCGCGTCGCTTCTCCGCACGCAGCTCGCCGCTGCGCTTGAGCATCTTCGCGGCGACACGCTCGAATTCGATCGGTGCGGTCGGCAGGACTGCCAGGCCGGTTTCACGGCTCGGCAGCGAAATCGTCGCGGTGGCCGGGCAGGTGACCTCACCGCGCTGACTGGTGCCGCGCAATTCCACGTCGACGAGGTAGCGGTCGCCCTCGACGCGCTTGCCGACGATCTCACCGGAGAAGGTGTGGGTGTCGCCCATGTAGTTGAACTTGCGCATCTGACTCGACATGGTCTCGAGCCAGCCCTCGTCGCCGATCCAGTCGGTGAGGTAGTGGCTCAGCCAGCAGTCGCGCATCATGCCGTAGTCGTATGCGGCGGGCAGGCCGATCGAGCGGGCGTACTCGCTGTCCCAGTGGATGCGCTGCGCCACATCCGGGATGCCCTGCTCGTTCGGGATGTAGAACGGCGCGATGCGCTGGCGGTTCTTGTAGGTCAGTCGGCTCGACGACGGCGTGTACGGCGCGAAACCGTAACCGCCTGAGTGGAACACCACCATGTCGGTGGTGGTCAGCGGGCCCTTGGCCATGGTGCCGAGCTTTGCGCCGACCTCGACATCCTCGAAGTAGCGGGTGTTCGCGCCACGGCGGACCTCGTTGGCGTAGATCTCGTCGATCTTCGCGATGTCCTCGGGTGTGTAGGACGCGGGCTCGATGGCGTCGTACTTCTTGCGCTTCTTCGACTCGTGGCGCTCGGTGTGAATGGTGATCACACGCTGCGTCTGGACGACCTCGGCACGCTGGTTGAACTGCACGTGGATACGCGTGACGATGAGCGAACGTCCCGCGAACTCGGATTCCTTGAGTTCGACGTTCTCAAAGCCCTGGAACGAGTAGAGGGTGTCGCCGTCGTAGACCGGCCGGTACCAGTCCGTGGTGGTGCCCGAGACGAACACGTGGATACCGCGGAACGACGGGCGCCGCTGCTCCTTCGGCACCGGATCCGCGATCAGATCCTTGGTGAGCCCGATGTTGATCATCGGCGGCGCGATCTGGCCGCCCCACCGGCTGTCGAGGCCATATTCCTCGTCGACGAACAGCGGGTTGTCGTCGCCGTAGCTTCGCGCGAAGTTGCGCATGATGTCCGGCGTCGCGCGGGTGTACTGCTCCCGCTGCGTCACCGCGTGGTAGACGCCGACCAGATCACGTGCGCGCTGAATGTCTTCGTCGCGGAACGTGTAGATCTCGGGCTTGGAATCCGTTGTCTCCGATGTGCTCATGGAGTACCTCCGTGGTCGATGGTGCGCCGCGACCGTGGCCGGCGCTTCGAAGCGGCTGAGATGGCGGGCGTGGTGATCCGCCTCGCCAGTCCCTCCCACAGTAAGTGCACTTAGTCATAGATGTAAAGCCATTAAGGGAAGATAACTCGAGGGTCGGCGAGGCGAGGACGTAATCTCGGACCATGACCAATCGAGAAGCCGCGTCCCTCGGCGCAGTGTCGGGTTCCGTGCGCATCCCGAAAACGGCCGAACTCGTCGCCGACCGCCTCCGAACCGAGATCGTGCGCGGTCAGCTGAAGGAAGGCGACACTCTCCCACCGGAAACCACCCTCATGGAGGAGTTCGGGGTTTCCCGTCCCACACTGCGAGAGGCATATCGACTGCTCGAAGCCGAATCCCTCATCCAGCTCAAGCGCGGTGCGCGCGGCGGAGCCATCGTGTCGGTTCCCGATATCTCCGTGGCGTCGCGCTATGTCGGATTGATCCTGCAGATGAGCGGTACCACTCTCGACGAGATCCATGAGGCCCGTATCATTTTCGAGCCTGCCTGCGCGCGGCTGTTCACAGAGCGGCGCACCGACGACGACCTCGACGATCTGCACGCGTGCATCGATCGGATGCGCGCAGTCACCGAGCAGGACCTCGACTCGAACAACGCTCCCGAAATGTGGGCCGAGTTGACCGGCACGTTCCAATCCATCATCACCGAGAGATGCGGTAACAACGCCCTCAGCGTCCAAGCCGGTGTATTGCGCGACATCGTCAGAACCCACCAGAAGTACGCCCTGCACCGCGGGGCCCAGAGAGAAGGTACGTGGCCGACCTTCCGCCGCAATCTCCGTTCGTACGAAAAGCTTGTCGACATCGTCGCAGCCGGAGACGGAGCAGCGGCAGAAGAGCACTGGGCCGCACACCTGCGTTCGGTCGGAAAAATCTTGTTCGGACGCGGCGCGGGCCGAGCATCCATCGTCGAACTGTTCGGCTGAACCGGTCCTCACACGGACCGTCCCGGGTCGAAACGCATCGGTCCGGTCGACGCTGCGCCGACCGGACCGATATGTATGAAACTCAGACCTGCGCGGACTGATCCTGCTGGACGAGACGTTCCACCACGTGCCTGCGTACGAGCTTCCCGGTCTCGGTACGAGGAAGTTCGTCCCAGTACACGATGCGATCGGGGGTTTTGCTGCTGCGCAGCGAATCCCGCACGAACGCACGCAGCTCTTCGGCATCGACCGGAACTCCGGGCCGAAGAACGACTGCCGCCTCGATGCGCTGGCCCCACTCATCGTCGGGAACGCCGACGACGGCAACGTCCAGAACGTCCGGATGCCGCAGGATGACGTCTTCGATCTCGGCGGGAGCAATGTTCTCGGCGCCGCGGATGATGGTGTCGTCCACGCGGCCGCCCACGAACAGGAAGCCCTCTTCGTCCACGTATCCCTTGTCGCGGGTATCGAAGAATCCGCGCTCGTCGACCATGCGGCCGACGCCTGCGTATTCGGCCGACACCTGGTCGCCGCGGACGCAGATGCGTCCCGTCACACCCGGTTCGACCACGCTGTCGTCGAGGTCGCGGATCTCGAGGTCGATGCCGGGCACGACCTGCCCGACGGAACCGAGCCGGGCACGCACCGACCCGTCGTCGCTCGCGAGCGCCGCCCGGTGATCGTCGGGCCCCAGTACCGCAATGGTGGAGCTGGTTTCGGTGAGACCGTAGGCATTGACGAACCCGGTCTCGGGCCACATCTGCAGAGCTTTCTCGATGACCCGCGCGGGCATGGGAGCACCGCCGTACGCCAGGCCGCGCAGGCTCGGCACGCTCTTGTCGGCATCGGACTCGACGATGCGCGCGAGCATCGTGGGCACGACGAGTGCGTTGGTGATCTCTTCGCGACGGACCGTATCGAGCCACTGCTGCGGGGTGAACTGCTCGAGCACCATGGTGCGCCGTCCCGCATAGAGGTTCGTGATCACGTTCGCGACCGCCGCGATGTGGTACGGCGGGACGCTCACGAGCGCGGCGTCGGTTTCCTCGGCCGACGCGAACTCGACCGATCCGAACACGTACGACACGAGGTTCTCGTGCCGGAGCAGCACACCCTTCGGTGCCGAGGTGGTGCCGGAGGTGTAGATCACGACGGCGGGGGCATCGCTGTCGCCGTCCGTATCAATAGCGTCGTCCTCGTCGAGTTCGGTGTTCGAGGAAGCTGCGAGGTTCTGCACCCATTCCTGCGGCGAGAAGACCTTCAGACCGGCTCGTTCCAGTGCCTCCGCCTGGGAGGGGTCGGCGATACCGAGCGCGCGCGGATGGTTGGCCAGCAGCGCGTCGAGCTGTTCGCGTCCGAGCCGGTAGTTGACCGGTACGAGCGGGACACCGGCGCGTGCTGCCGAGAACATCGCCACCGGGAATGCGGGGCCGTTGACCGCGAGATACACGACGGAGTCGGCTCCCGCTTCACGGATCGCGGCGGCACCGGCGACCGAGAGTTCCTGCAGTCGCGCGGCCGAGATACCGAGGTCGCGGCTTCCGACCACGATCCGATCGCCGAAGCCATCGACTGCCATGTCCAGCAACATCGTGAGATTCATGCGTCACTCCACTCGAAGGATTGATTCACCGACACCGGGTATCAGTCCGAGGAGGGCAGCGGCTTGGCTGCCTTGAGGGGAAGTTCGCGGCCGTCGAGTTCGAGCCTGCCCGTGCCGGGCTTGGTGCACAGAATTTCGACGCCGGCTTCGTCGTCGGCGTATCGCTTGCCCAACTGGGCGCCACCGACGTACGCGGGGTCGATCGACGAGCCGTCCCCTTCGCCCTTCTTGCCGACGCTCATGTCGACACCACCGCAGGTCAACGACACGTCCGTCTTGGGCGCGCGGACCACGATCACGGTTGTGGTGTCGACGGAACTGGCCAACGACTGACCGACCTTGAGAATCACGATTCCTCCATTCGAACAAGTTCTGCAGTCGGGCCACTGTGTATGGCGCCGACGATCTCACCGCGGCGACTGTCGCTACCGGCATTATCGAGAGTAGCGCTCGTCACATAGTTTAGATAGTACTATAAGTGACCTAACATACAAACGAGTCGGCACACGAACTACCGAGCTTCACGTGTCGACCCGAAC
>NZ_JBAQEO010000144.1:0-2105 GCF_049286785.1 Rhodococcus sp. (in: high G+C Gram-positive bacteria)
GGCACGCGATGTGCTGTTGATGTTCGACGGCGCGGTTCACGATCCGCAGGATCCGATCGGACGAACGGTGTTCGCGATGTTGTCGACGACGTTCGCCGAGTTCGAGTCCGGTCTGATCCGGTTGCGCACGATGGAGGGCAATGCCCGCCGTAAGGCTGCGGGCGGATTCTCCGGCCGCAAGCCGCTCCTCGACCCGGCGCAACAGGCACAGCTCTACGACCTGCACCAGAGCGGTGAGCATTCCATCGCCGAGTTGTCGAAGCTGTTCAATCTCTCTCAAGCGGGTCTCTACAAGTACCTCGCCCGCGAGAAGAACCGACGAAACACATCCGACTCCACTGCCGCGCACTGAATGACGCCACCAGCACCCCATCGGGGGCAAGGCAGCGCGTAGCGGTGTCGCGGCAGCACGTTTCGTCGTCGTGGTTCTTGAACCGGTCTTATGCGCTGCGGTGCGGTCCGATGAGACTGTCGAGATACGCGACCTGGGCGTCGAGCGCCGCGCGAACGTCGTCGACGTCGTCGCGCATGGTGGCGGTGTGTCCGGTCGCGTACTCGACTCCGACGATCTGACGGTAGAGCCTGTCCACGTCCTCTCCCCCGGCCGCCAGCTCGGTGACCGCTTGGCAGGTTGTGCAGGCTCGTCCCGATGGGCGCCAAGGCTTGTTCGTAGGCGCGTAGGGCCGCGACCCGGTCGACGAGGCCGGCCTCTGCTTGTGCGGCGACCACCTGGCGGCGTTCCCATTCCGCTCTCGCCCGGGAAAGCTGGTCGGTGCCGTCGTCTACCGGTAGCGGTGGGGTGTTCGTCCGCAGTGTCAGTAGCTCGTGCGCGGCCGCCGCGACCAGGTGCAGCTCGATGGTGAATCCGAGGACGGATCGGTGCCCGGCGAGTAGTGGATGCGCCCACGCCGGATCGGTAACAACGCGTGCAACAACATTCTCCGCGACCGCAACGAGGCGGATCTCTGGGCCTTCCTCACGCAACGGCCAGCGCAGCGAAGTGCAGGCACGCTGAAGTTCGTTGCGCTGCAGGGAAGTCAGTTGCGGGTGTCCGCGGGGCCGCCCGGTGATGGTGCGCCACCAGCTCGGCTGCGCAACAAGTTCGTTCGGGTCGGGGACGGCGTTCGTGAGGCCGGCTACCGCGGACTGGGTGGATGCGGAGATGTCGGTCCAGTCGACGACGGCAGTGGTGCGGGGAGCGCGTTGCGGGAAACGGAGTTGCTCGCTCACCCAGTTGCGGGCGTCGTGCAGCGCGTCGGTCAACTCCATCACCGCCTTTTCGCTTGTGAGCAGGAACGATTCGTGCAGTTTATCGCCGGGTCCCTAACACCCGCGCCGGGACTTTCCAGTCGCCGGCGCGGGTTGCGGGCCGTCCTATTTCGACGTTGCAGCGCTGTACAACGGCACCGGCGGCTCGGGATGGTCGGAGAAGAGTTGCCGGTGGAGGATCTCGGTGTAGGACGCGGGCCGCGGGTGAGCTTGCTGCGTGGGAGTGTTCACAACGCAACAGCCTGCACGTTGGGTTCGGCAGCGGGATCGGTGCCCAGCCACAGCATCAACAGATCGTCGACACGTCGGCTGATCGCTTCCGGCTCACGCAGCGCGTTCGCAACATGCACGGCACCGATGAAGCCTGCACAGAGGCTTTCTGCGAGCCGTGACGTGCCGGCGGTGCAGTAGTCGATCCCTCCTGCGCGGACCGCGTCGACGACGACGGCGTTGAGGGCGTCTATCCATGTTCTGTAGACATTCGCGGCGGTATCGATGGTCGGTTCGAGACTCAGGATCAGACCGGCACGCAGGGTGTGATCTTCCTGCACTCGGCGGGCCGTTTCGCGGTAGATCAGCACAATCCGGCGTTCGGCCGGTTCACCGGTGGATGCGGCGAGGGCGATGATGTCTCGGGCGGCGGCGGCCCAGCTGTCGAGTAGGTGCTCTGCCATGGCTTGTTTCGACGGGAAGGGGAAGTAGATCGCTCCCTTGGAGCTCGTTGTCGAGGCCAGGATGTCGTTGATGCTCGACGCTGCGTATCCGGCCTGGTTGAACTGCGCCGCAGCAGCGTTGAGGAGGGCTTGCCGGGTTGCTCTGGCTCTGAGCTGGAGTGG
>NZ_JBAQEO010000145.1:0-1542 GCF_049286785.1 Rhodococcus sp. (in: high G+C Gram-positive bacteria)
GTGGCCACGATTGAGAGACTGCTCGCACCTCGGGCTGAGCGTGCTGGCGCAGGATCAGGGTGCGGCGTGCCGAAGTTTGTCCATGAAGCAGGGTGATCGATTCGCCTCCGTCCCTTGGGTATCCAGAGGTGACGGTGCTGTGTTCGTGCACGGAGCGACGGTGTGGTTGCACTGCACTCTGCGCAATGAGTTTGCTGCCGGCGATCATGTGATCGCCCTGATGCAGATTCACGGGCTCCGTGCCGATCCGGATGCCGCGCCGCTCGTGTTTCACGGCAGCAAGTTTCGCCAACTCGTCGTTCTCTGACGTGGGCCGAAGGCAGCGAACGTCGTGGCAGAAATTGATATGAGCCAGGGGCTTGACCCCGATGTGACGGTAGACACATAATACATCTAGTGTTCGATTCGACTTATTTGGCCGCGGGTCCGGCGCCCCTGTCTCGCTCATCCGAGCGATCGGCAGCCGCCCATGATCTTCCCGCCCCCTCGAGTCGGCCTTTCAAAAGTGGAGGATATGCATGACAACCAGTGAGGTTGAGACCACAACCGTGCTCGACGCGATCAAGAAGCTGACGCCGGAGATCGCGGAACGAGCGGAAGAGATCGAGAAGGCCAAGGGCATTCCCGCCGATCTGATCGAGCGCATCGCCGACACCGGTGCATTTCGGATGTTCGTCCCCCGCCGGTACGGCGGTGAGGAGATGAGCTTGCCCGATGCGATGGCGGTCATCGAGGAGGTTGCCCGAGCCGACGCGTCCGCAGCCTGGACGGTGATGATCGGCGCAGACTTCGCGCCGGTATTCGGGCGCTTCCCGCAGGAGATTCTCGACAACGAGATCTACGTGGACGGACCGAATACGATGGCGCGCGGCGCCTTTGCGCCGAAGGGGGTGGCGATTCCTACCGATGGTGGATACATCGTCAAGGGGCAGTGGCCCCTCGCCAGCGGCAGCTACGAACACCAGTGGATCATGGGTAACTGCATCCTCCTCGAGGGCGGCGCGCCCAAGATGACCGAGCACGGCACGCCGGTAATGAAACTGGCCATGCTTCCGGCTGATCAAGCTCAGTACCTTGATAACTGGGATTCGGTAGGACTTCGGGGCACCAACAGCACCGATTTCATCCTGGA
Organism: Rhodococcus sp. (in: high G+C Gram-positive bacteria); assembly: GCF_049286785.1. GTDB lineage: Bacteria > Actinomycetota > Actinomycetes > Mycobacteriales > Mycobacteriaceae > Rhodococcus_F. The sequence continues at coordinate 1,133 of NZ_JBAQEO010000145.1, forward strand.
CGAGGTCTTCGTTCCCGAGCATCACACTGCCGAGTTCTTCGGCCCGGCCGGAGTCGACACGCAGATGTTCAGGCTTCCTATTCGATTGGGACTCGGCCCCACTCACGTCGCGGTGGTACTCGGTATCGCCCAGGGAGCATTGGACGACGTGAGCGAGCTCGCGAAGACGAAACGCCCTGCGTTCAACCCCATGATGCGCCTGGCCGAAGACCCTGTCTTCCAGTTCAGACTGGGTCAGCTCGACACCCGGCTGGCCGCAGTGCGAGCACTCGCCGAGAAAGAGACTCGACTCATGTGGGACGCGGCGGCGTCAGGAGAAGCTATCGATCCGATGGCATCTGTTCGTCAGCGCGCGATGGTCTCTCTGGCCCACACCGAATGTGTCGCGGTGGTGAACGAGGTGTTCGGCC
>NZ_JBAQEO010000146.1:0-22743 GCF_049286785.1 Rhodococcus sp. (in: high G+C Gram-positive bacteria)
GTTCTCCGCCGACAGCACGGCGGACCTCGTGTGCCGGTCGGCCGCCGACCGGTTGGTGCGCGAGAATATCGAATTCGCCGAACCGCCAGCGGTTCCGGCCGATATCGGCCGCACTCCGTCCGGGACGTCCACCACCCAGGCCGCGCTCGGTCGGACGTTGCTCGATCTCACCCGCCAAGCTCCCGACGCCGCGAAACGCGTCGTCACCGTCAGCCCCGACGTCAGCTCGACCACGAATCTGGCGGGCTGGCTGAACAAAGTGGGGGTGTGGTCGCCGAACGAGCGCCGCAACTGGTTCGACGACGACGCCGAGACGATCATGCACTGGCGGGAGAAGCCCACCGGGCAGCACATGGAACTGGGCATCGCAGAAACCAACCTGGTCGGGTTGATGGGTGAGCTCGGTGCCACGTGGAGCCGGTGGGGCCAGCCACTGTTCCCGATCGGGGTGATGTACGACCCGTTCGTCGAACGGGCCCTCGAGCCTTGGTCGTACGGTATCTATGCGGGCGGGCAATCGATCCTGGTCGGCACCCCGTCCGGGGTCACTCTCGCCGCGGAAGGCGGTGCCCATCAGTCGATCAAAACCCCGTCCATCGGGTTGGAGCAGCCCGGTTGTGTCAGTTACGAGCCGGCGTTCGCGATCGACGTCGAGTGGACGCTGCTCTCCTGCATCGGACGCCTCGGCCGGCCCGACGGCACGTCGTCGTACCTGCGGTTGTCGACCCGCCCGGTCGATCAGACCCTCGCCGCCGTGCCCACAGATCCGGCCGCCCGGGAACGCCGCCGCCGTCAGGTGGTCGCCGGGGCGTATACGCTGCGCCACGTCGAAAATCCTGCGGTCACGCTCGTCGGGATGGGTGCGATGATCACCGAAACACTTGCTGGCGCCGATCGTCTCGCGGAGCAGGGCATCGCCGCCGACGTCGTGTGCGTCACCAGTCCGGGCCTGTTGTTCGAGGCGGTGCAGGCCCGCCGCGGGCTCGCCGCCGGTCCGTCGTGGATCCTCGACCAGGTGTTTCCCGCCGATCGGGCGGCACCGATGGTCACCATCCTCGACGGCCACCCGCATACCCTCGCGTTCCTGACCGGGATCAACAATGTCCCCGGGGCCGCACTCGGTGTCAGCAAGTTCGGGCAGGTCGGTTCCCTCGATGACGTCTACCGCTACCACGGCATCGACACCGACAGCATTGTCCGCGCCGCCCTCGATCTCGTCGACTGACCTAGGAAGACAACACGTATGCCCACGAATCAGATCGCCGCCACCACGGTTGTATTGCCGTCGCTCGGCGAGAACGTCGCCGAGGCGACCGTCACCCGTTGGCTCGAGGCCCCCGGTGACCAGGTCGAGAGGGAGGAGCCCCTGCTCGAGGTCGCCACCGACAAGGTCGACACCGAAATCCCGTCTCCCACCGCCGGCGTACTCCTCGAGATCTTGGTTCCGGAGGACGTCGTCGTCGAAGTCGGCAGCGCGCTGGCGGTGGTCGGCGAGGAATCTGGCGCCGAGGTCGTGCCGACGCCCGAGCCCCGGCCGGAGCCCCAGCCGGAGCCCCAGCCGGAGCGCCAGCCGGAGCCGGAGCCGGTGGCAGCGTCGGCCGGTACGGATCGGGTGGAGACCCTGCCGCGGATTCGCAGGACCATCGCCCGGCGCATGGTCGAGTCCCTTCAGACCTCGGCACAATTGACGACTGTGGTGGAAGTGGATGTCACTGAGATTGCACGCCTGCGTGATCGGGAGAAGGAGGCGTTTCACCGGCGCATCGGGGTGAAGTTGTCGTTCTTGCCGTTCTTCGTCTCCGCGGCGGTCGAGGCGCTCGCAGAGCACCCGGTGGTCAACGCGTCGCTCGACGCCGATTGCACCGAGGTGACATACCACGGTGCGGTGCACCTCGGTATGGCCGTCGACAGCGACAAGGGCCTGATGGTGCCCGTCATTCGCGATGCCGGAGCCTCGAGCATTCCCGAACTGACCCATGCGATCGCCGACGCTGCGGACAAGGTGCGGTCGGGAACGATCCGGCCCGACGACCTGAGCGGCGGCACGTTCACCATCACCAACACCGGCAGTCGCGGGGCACTGTTCGACACCCCGATCATCAACCAGCCCCAGTCCGCCATCCTCGGGGTCGGTGCCGTGGTCGAACGCGTCGTCCCTGCCCGCGACGACGATGACGCACTACGGATCGGTGTTCGGTCGATGGCCTACCTGTCGCTGTCCTACGATCACCGCATAGTCGACGGCGCCGACGCCGCCCGCTACCTCACCACCGTCCGGCGCAGGCTGGAGGCTGGATTCGATCAGTCGGAGTTGCGATGAGCCTGCAGCTGGTCGGGCTCGGTCTTGTGGCGTACGACTGGTCGCTCGGCACCCACGAGAACGGCAGCCGTCGCAGGTGAACACGTCGTCACCTGCGGCGGGTGGCTAGCGCGTACGGCAGTCCCGACCTTGCCGATGCTCGCCCTCTTCCGGCTCGACGGAACGAAAGCCGAAGCGGCCCGCACCCCTGTCACTTCCGCACCCGCGGGCACTCACCATAGGTTCCGTTGCGCTCGATGCTGCTTCAGAAGAACCGCCACCATCAAGGTGTGCAGGCGCGCCCGGGATTCCTCACGTGTGTCGAAATGGACGAGCCGGCCGATGTCGAGCACCAGACCGAGTGCTGCGTGAACGAGGAATCGGGCTTCAGGGGCAGACAATTCGGGTCGTACCGTGGTGACGAGATGTACCCACTCCTCCACGTGCAGTCGCTGGACGTTGCGGAGACTCGTTCTTTCGTGCGTCGGCAGATTGCCGATCTCGGCAAAGTACACCGATAGAACCGCCGGATTCTCGAAGGCCAATTCCAGGTACGACTCCGCAAGTTTCCGGAGTGCGTCGTCGGGGTCCGTGGCGTCCGCGAGCGCGGCGGAGGTGGCCACTGCGAGCCGGTCGGACGCTCGATAGAACACGGCTGCCAGAAGGTCGGCCTTGCTGGGGAAATGGCGGTACACGCTCGAGGCGTTGATACCTGCGGCCGCACCGATCTCTTCGATGCTCGAATCGTGGTAACCGTGCTGATCGAAAATCTTCACGGCCTCGTTGATCAACAGCTCACGTTTGGACGTCACCGCCAGTCCACGTACTTCGGAACCGATCCCGGCACGAGTCCCGGATCGGGGCCGGGTGACAGGGGGAAGTGTGGACTGGAGAATCGACTCGCACACCGAGGTCAGGAGCGCCTGGAGTCGACGGGTCGCGAGCGCGGTGCGGTGGGCACTGATACTTCCCATCACGCTGAGGGTCGCCGCTGCCAATGTCGTCGCGTCGACATCCGTCAGTTCTGGCCGGCACCCGCGAAGTGGCGTGGCGACGCATTGGGTGACGTGCACGAAGACATCGCGAATGCGTGTGCGGTCGTCGGCCTCCAGGTACCGACCCTCCCAGCGGTAGAGCCCGGCGGTCTTGCGATTCTCGATGGTGTTGGCAGCGAGCGCGGAGACCAGGTGCCCCAGTTGCTCACGCGGTTCGCGGTCCGTGACTTCCTCGAGGGCGGTGTCGGCCGCGGCCTGGAGAGCGTCGGCCGCGCTGGTGGCTGCATGAACGAGCAGGGCATATTTGTTCGGGAAGTGACGGTAGAGCGCCGGCCCCGAGATGCCGATCGCCGCCGCGATGTCGTCGACGCCGACCGCGTGATACCCCCGCTCGCTGAAAGCCTCGGCCGCGACGTTCGCGATCTGCGCCTTGCGGTTCTTGGGCCGACGCCGGACCGACGTCTCGGTGACGGCACCGGCCGCCGCGCTGGTCCGGGCCACGGTCACCTCCGATAATGGGCAGTTCCCTGCCGTGTGATGTGATGTCGATCTTAACCGAGACTCGACTAGCTTCGGACGAGGTATCGCGACATGCAGTCCTCGTGAGGGTGTGTGGACCGGTGAACCGCCAGTAAGAAGCATTCGAATGTCGTGACGTGACTCTTGACACGCAGTCATCTGTCAACATAAGTTAACAGAAATTCGCACGGTGGACTTGGTTCGCGAGGGTCGGAGGTACTTGGATCATGAGTGCAGCCCGGCCGGGTGGGCTCGGCTCGGCTCGCGCCCACCATCCGTCGCTGGATCGCTCTGAACCACAGGGGGGTTCAGAGCGGCGTTCCGTAGCTGGAGTCGTCGAGCGCGGCGCCCGCTCGGCCCGCCGCAATTGTTGCTGGACAAGGCCGCTCAGGGGCGGCACATTCGAAGAGGTGCGCTGACATGTTACGAACCAAATTCACCGATGCCTTCGGGATCGAACACCCCATCGTCCAGGGAGGAATGATGTGGGTCGGCCGGGCAGAACTGGTCGCGGCGGTGGCGAACTCCGGCGCGCTGGGGTTCATCACGGCGCTCACACAGCCGACGCCGGAAGACCTGGTCAAGGAGATCGAGCGGACGCGGGAGCTCACCGACAAGCCGTTCGGTGTGAACCTTACGATCCTGCCGTCCATCAACCCCCCGCCGTACGCCGAATACCGGCAAGCCATCGTCGATTCCGGGATCAAGATCGTGGAGACGGCCGGCTCCAATCCTGTTGACCACCTTCCGCATTTCAAGGATGCCGGTATCAAGGTGATCCACAAGTGCACGAGCGTCCGCCACGCCGTGAAGGCCGAACAGGTGGGTGTCGACGCGGTCAGCATCGACGGCTTCGAGTGCGCGGGCCACCCCGGCGAGGACGATATTCCAGGACTGATTCTCATTCCGGCGGCGACGAGGAAGCTCACCATTCCGGTCATCGCATCGGGTGGCATCGCCGACGCCCGTGGACTCGTCGCCGCGCTCGCGCTGGGTGCGGACGGTGTCAATATGGGCACACGTTTCATGTGTACCGTCGAATCGCCTGTCGCCCACGCGGTCAAGGAACAGATCGTCGCCAACACCGAGCGCGACACCAAGCTCATTTTCCGCACGTTGAGGAACACCGCACGAGTCGCCACCAACGCAGTGAGTTCCGAGGTCGTTCAGATCGAGGCCGGCGGGTGCGAGTTCACGGACATTCAGCATCTCGTCGCTGGGGCGCGCGGGCGCAAGGTGTTCGAGGACGGTGACCTCGACGCCGGGATCTGGACCGCGGGTCAGAGCCAGGGGCTGATCGAGGACATCCCCACAGTCGGTGCCCTGGTGTCGCGGATGGTCGACGAGGCCGAAGCGCTGATCACACAGCGGCTTGTGAGCATGGTCGACACCCGAGTGGGGGCACAGTCGTGACGGTGCCCGCTGTCGAAGGTCTCCGCGTCACGAACGACGACGGAGTACTCCGGATCACCATCGACCGGCCCGATCGGATGAACGCGCTCGATCTCGCCCACCTCGGCGCGCTGGGTGACGTGCTCACGGAAGCGGCAACCGATCCCACGGTACGAGTGGTGATCATCGCCGGCGCCGGTCGAGCCTTCAGTACGGGTGCCGATCTCGCCGCCGCGGCGGAGGCCGGTGGCCGGGAAGCATCACCGGAGGTGGTGATGGACACAGCCAATCGAGTGGTCCGGGCAATGGTCGAGTTGCCCGTGCCGGTGATAGCGCAGGTCAATGGGGCCGCCGCTGGGGTGGGTGCCTCCATTGCGCTCACCGCCGACCTCACCTATGCGTCGGACAACGCCTACCTGCTGCTCGCATTCGTCAACATCGGACTGATGCCCGACGGAGGATCCACCGCCTTGATCTCGACGTCGATCGGCCGGGCCCGCGCAACGCGCATGGCGTTACTCGGGGAACGTATGCCGGCGGTGGAGGCCGAAAAGGAAGGGCTCATCGCGGGTGTTGTTCCGGCGGAGGAACTCGCAGCGCACGTCGACGCCGTCGCGGCGAAACTGGCGCGCGGCCCACGGCGTGCCATCGAGCTGACCAAACGGGCGCTGACCGCGTCGACGCTGGCTGCACTCGATGCCGCTCTGGAGCGGGAGAAGGCAGGGCAGGTGGAATTGCTGCAAGCACCCGACTTCGCGGAAGGCGTCACCGCCTTGCTGACGAAGCGGCCGGCACGCTTCCAGCGCTAGCTGCAGCTAGCTTAAAAGGCAAAGTCGGCGCTGCGACATGCATCTTGTCGCGGCGCCGCGCTATGACCGATGCGAATTGCCGTTAACAACAGTATTCCGATCGGCGCCAAGATCTGTAATACTCGTCACAACCTCCGCGCGGCCTGAACATGAGGGCGACGGACACGAGCACAGCGAAGGGACCACACCGAACATGACATCACGTAGCGAGCTGCTCGAGCAGCCACTGCAATCCCGCCGCAACCATTGGAACAACTGGGTTGCGTCGCACGCGGAGATGAAGCCGGACCACGCTGCATTCCGCTTCCTCGGACAGAACACCACCTGGCGGGAACTTCACGGTCGTTCGCAGTCCCTGGCAGGAGCCCTTTCCCGCCGTGGTGTGAGTTTCGGTGATCGAGTTCTGCTGCTCACTCTGAACCGCACCGAGTTCTTCGAAGCGGTTCTCGCGATCAATGCACTGGGAGCGATCGCCGTCCCGGTGAACTTCCGGCTCACCCCACCCGAGGTCGCGTTCATCGCCCGCGATTCGGGAGCACGGGCAGTGTTCACGGAACCGGCACTGGCGCCTCTCGTCGCCGCTGTGCGGCAGGACGTCGCCGAATTGGGCCTGGTGGTCAACATGGGCGCCGAGACGGAGGGCGACGTCCTCGGATACGAAGAACTGGTGGCAGAGGCCGGGGAGCCGTACGCGCCGGTCGATCTGCCCGAGGACACGCCGTCGCTCATTCTCTACACGTCCGGAACCACGGGAACCCCGAAGGGTGCGGTGCTCTCGCATTCCAACATGGTCGCCCAGTCGATCACCTGTATTCGTGCAATGCGCTACGACCGCGGCGACGACGTCGGCTTCCTCGCCTCGCCCGTGTTCCATGTGGCGGCCCTCGGTTCGGTTGCTCCGATGCTGATGCTCGGCGGCACCACCGTCATCTACCCTCTCAAGGCGTTCAACCCCACCGAGATGCTCGACGTGTGGGAGCAGGAGCGGATCACCACGGTATTCCTCGTGCCGGTGCAGTGGCAGGCCGTCTGTGCTGATCCCACGGCCAAGGACCGCGATCTGGCGCTGCGCGTCATCAGCTGGGGTGCAGCACCGTCGTCGGACACCATTCTTCGTGCCATGGCAGAAACCTTCCCGAATGCGCTCAACGTCGCAGTGTTCGGCCAGACGGAGATGTCACCCATCACTTGCGTTCTCGACGGGGACGACGCCGTTCGCAAGCTGGGGTCCGTGGGCAAGCCGATCCCGACCATCCAGACACGCATCGTCGACGATGAAATGAACGATGTCGAACCCGGCGCCGTGGGAGAGATCGTCTACCGCGGGCCGACGATGATGCTCGAGTACTGGCAGAATCCTTCCGCTACCGCAGATGCGTTCGCCGGCGGATGGTTCCACTCCGGCGACCTGGTGCGCCAGGACGACGAGGGATTCATCTATGTCGTCGATCGCAAGAAGGACATGATCATCTCGGGCGGCGAGAACATCTACTGCGCCGAGGTCGAGAACGTTCTCTTCGGCCATCCCCGTATCCGGGAGGCAGCGGTCGTCGGACGCCCCGATCCCAAGTGGACCGAGGTACCCGTTGCCGTCGTCGCGCTCTCCGACGAGGGCGAGGACCTGACCATCGAAGAACTGTCCGCCTGGCTCGACGACAAGCTGGCACGCTACAAGCACCCCAAGGACATCGTCGTGATCGACGCTCTGCCCCGTAATGCCAGTGGCAAAGTAGTCAAGGGCGATCTTCGAAAGACCCACGGCGCCAACAGCGTTGTGGTGGGCTGACCCTTATACGAGAAACTCGTCGCCGGTCGCCGTAATGGTGGCCGGCAACGGGGGAGGACCGCGTGACGTTCGAGTTGCCACCCGCCAAGGGGCCGGTAAGCCATTTCGCCAACGAAGTCGGCGCCCTCATCGGATTCTCGATCGCGACCATGGTGGCAGCGGTTCGGGTTCTGGTGCGGCGCAGATTGGCCTGGCGGGAACTGTTGGACCAGGCCTGGCGGATCGCATCCGTCACCTCGGCTCCGGCGATACTTCTCATGATCCCGATCGGTGTGTTGATCGCCGTCACGATCGGCAGTCTCGCCGGTCAGCTCGGTGCCGAGGGGTACACCGGTGCCGTCGTCGGGTTCGTGATCGTCGGTCAGGCGTCCGCTCTGGTCTGCGCACTCATGCTCGCCGGTGTCGGCGGCTCGGCGATCTGTGCCGACCTCGGCTCACGGACGATCCGTGAGGAAGTGGAGGCCATGGAAGTCATCGGTCTCAACGTCATCGAACGCCTGGTCGTTCCACGGGTGATCGCAGCAGTCATCGTCGGCATCGCCCTGTGCGCGATGGTGACGGCAGTGGGGGTGTCGGCATGCTTCTTCTTTCAAGTGGTGGTCCAGAACACCTCCGCCGGTAGCTTCCTGACGGCGTTGTCCCAGTACACCCGACTGTCCGACTTCGTTGTTGCGCTCGTGAAGTCGACTGCGTTCGCCATCACCTCGGCTCTGATAGCCAGCTTCAAGGGGCTGCACGCCAAGGGTGGGCCCAGTGGAGTCGCCGACGCCGTCAACGAAGCGGTGGTTCTGGCGTTCATTCTGGTGTTCATCGTCAACACGGTTCTCAGTCAGCTCTATTCCGTTCTCGTCGTTCCGGTAGGTGGATACTGATGGTGGTGGTCAACACCCGATGGCCTGCCGTGCACTGGGCGAAAGCCAAGGCTCGCTATCCGCTGGACATGATGGCGAGGCTGGGCAGGGAATTCACGTTCTACGGCAGCGTGATCGCTGGAATCCCACTCGCTGTTGTGAGGTACTGGCGCCATATCTTGCGGCAGATCGGTGACATCAGTTTCGGGGGAGCCACAATCCTCGCCGGCGGCGGCGCCATCGGCGTCGTATTCGCAATGTCCGCGGTCGCAGCCACTCAGGTGGGTATCGAGGGTCTGCGCGGACTGGACCTCCTCGGAATGGGGTCGATGTCCGGTCTTCTCTCCGCCATCCTGAACACGCGTGAACTCGCACCGGTCATCGCCAGTATCGCGCTCGCCGCCAAGGTGGGCACCGGTTTCACCGCCCAGCTGGGGTCCATGCGTATCTCGGAAGAGATCAGTGCCCTGGATGCGATGGCGATCCGTTCACTGCCCTTCCTTGCGAGCACCAGGCTCGTCTCGTGCCTGATCTGTGTCGTGCCGCTCTATGTTGTCGGTCTGCTGTCTTCCTATCTCGCATCACGATTGGTGATCGTGACCTTCAGCGGGCAATCCGCCGGAACCTACGACTACTACTTCCACCTCATGCTCACCCCCACCGACGTGCTGTACTCCTTCGTCAAGGCGCTGGTGTTCGCGACGATCATCGCCCTCGTCCACTGCTCGTACGGCTACCACGCCTACGGTGGCCCTGAAGGCGTCGGCCGCGCCGCGGGCCGGGCGTTGCGGACCAGCATCCTCGCGATCGGCATCGTGGACCTTCTGCTGACGCTGTCACTGTGGGGTCTCGTGCCGTCCGCTCCCGCTCTGGGGTTGCCGTGATACGTCGTCGCCCGGGTGGTCCGGGCAAGGCCTCGCTCGCCGTGCGCGGAGTGATCGGAGTTGTTGTCGTCGTGGTGGGGTCGGCGCTGCTGGTGGGTTTCGGAACCGGCGCGATCGTCACCGAACCCGTGGTGCGGGCCACTCTTCCCGCCGCAGCCGGTGCGGTGAAGTCGCACGCCACCGTGTCGTACAAGGGTGCCGTCGTCGGGACCGTCACGAAAGTCGATCCCGGAATCGATCAGTCGGGGATGGAGATCGGTCTCGACCCTGATCAGATGGGGAACATACCCGCCTCCGTCCAGGTGCGGGTGGTGCCGCGGACTTTGTTCGGTGATCAGACCGTCGAACTGGTGGCGACGGGGGGAGCAGCGGGAGCAGCGGGAGCCCGGCTCCGAGCCGGGGCAGAACTTCAGCCCGACACCTCTACCGAAACCGTTCAGATGTACGACCTGTACTCGAAGGTCTACGCCATGTTGTCGGACGTGAAGCCCGAGCAGATGCAAGCAGCGATCAGTTCCGTCGCCGACGCCCTACGCGGACGTGGCGCGCAGTTGGGCCACACGATCGACAGCCTCCACGCGGTCGCGGTATCCACCGCGCCCCTGGTGGATACCGTGGCGGAACGTGCGCCGCAGATCGCACGGATCAGCGAGCAACTGCGAGTCTCCGCCCCCGATCTCCTCGCGACGATGGACGCCGCTGCGTCTCTGTCGAACACTCTTGTCGAGAATTCCGACAGCTTCACCGGATTCCTCGCCGCGTCGCTGGTGGTTTCGCGCAACTCCGGTGACTTCTTCGAGCAGAATGCCGACAACATGGTAGCGGTGGCGCTGAACCTCTCACCGACACTGGGAACCATGGCGAGCAAGTCGGATCTGTTGCGCGCCACTCTCGACGAGGTGGGGCCGTTCGGTGACGCGGGTGCCTCTGTCTTCTCTACAGGAAAGTTCGCGGTGCGGGTGGCTGCAGACCTTTCGAATCCACGCCCCTATACCTCCGCGGAGTGCCCGCGGTATCCGGGCCTGAACGGGCCGAGCTGCGGGGGCGGTGAGGGCGAATGAGTAACTGGAAGAGACGGTTCCGCGACCGGGATCTGGTCTCGGGGCTGAAGTTGGCCGCATTCGTTCTCGTGGGTGTTCTCTCTGCGGTACTCGTGATCAACACGTTGCGGGTCCCGGTCGAGGGTTCGACCGTGGGCTACAAGGCACTCTTCACCGATGCGCAGGGCGTGACACCGGGCAGCGACGTCACAATTGCGGGAGTGCGCGTAGGAAAGGTGAACTCGGTCGAGATCGTGGACGGTGATGCGGGGACGGCTACCGCGCTCGTCGACTTCCAGGTTCAGCGCGATCAGGAATTGCCGGCCGATACGAGTATCGCGATCCGGTACGGCGATCTCCTGGGCGTCCGCTACCTCGACCTGTCCGCCGGCTCGCCCGGCGCGGGAAGACTCCGGGAAGGCGAGACCATCCCGCTGGCGAGGACGAAGCCCGCACTCGACCTGACCAGTCTCTTCAACGGATTCAAACCGCTGTTCGACGCCATCGATCCCCAGCAGGTGAACGACCTCGCCACCGAGGTCGTGGCAGTGTTCGACGGGCGGAAGGCGAGCATGGAAACACTCCTGAAGCGGGTCACCGACGTGACGAGCAATCTGGCGAACCACGATCAGGTGATCGGCGAACTCATCGGCAATCTCGAGACCGTGGTGGGAACCGCGGCCGCCCGAGCACCGGAACTGTCCCATCTCGTCGACAGCCTCACAGAATTCACCGGGATGCTCGCCGAGAACAACGATGTCCTGATCGACACCCTCGATCAGAGCGCTGCCGTGAGCCGGTCCGCGCTGCAGATCATCGACGGGCGGGTTCCCGAACTCACCCGATCGGTCGACCGCCTGAATTCGCTGACCGGAGCGATGCTCGGCGCGAATCCGCAGTTCGACCACTTGATGACGGCGATGCCCCGATTCTTCGCTTCGGTGAACCGGGCCGGCGAGTACGGATCGTGGCTCAACATCTACCTGTGCACCTTCATCGTCAATGTCGACGGTCGGCAGGGCGCAGTGGGTCCCGACCTGCATTCGAGGTACTGCCAATGAGTTTCGCAAACAAGGTGCGGGACGTCTGGGACTCGCTCTCCGGCAATCAACGAGTGCGACCGGTCAAGCCCCTGGTCGTCGGTGCCGTGGGCATCGTGGCCGCGGTGCTGGTTCTTGCCGTGGTGGTCGTGGTGCCCCGTTTGAGCTTCGTCGTGCGCACCGACGGGTACACGGCCGAGCTGGCCAATGCTGCCGGTCTGACCACATCGGACTACGTATACGTCGCAGGAGTACCGGCCGGCCGGGTTACCGACGTCGAGCTGGCCGGTGACCACGTCCGCGTCCACTTCCGTCTCGACAATGCCCGGCACCTCGGTACGACGACGTCGGCGGGTGTGAAGTTGTCCACCATCCTCGGAAAGCGGTATCTCGACGTATCCCCCTCGGGGCCGGGAGATCTGGAAGAGGAACGTGTGATTCCGCTCAGTCGTACGAGTGTTCCCTATTCGCTGGACGAGATCGGATCGAGTGCGATCGACACGGCTGCGAATCTCGATCTCGAAGGGCTTCAGAACATGGTCGGTGCAGTGACGGACACGCTGCCGAAAGACGCGACCCTCAACAAGGACGCACTCGCCGGAGTGAGTGCGGCGTCCGCCATCCTCGCCAGAAATGCGGACCAGGTCTCTCAACTGCTCGACAGCTCGAGAACATTGACCGACGTGATGGTCGGCCAGCGAGACCGGATCACGACACTGCTCGGCAACGCCGACGTAGTCATGGACACACTCGCCACCCGGCGCGAGGCAATTCATCAGATGGTCGACGACCTCGAGTCTCTCGTGACGCAGGCGTCTGCATTCCTCGGAGAGAACACCGGTGAACTCGACACCCTTCTTGCAAACGCTCGTCAGGTGACAGATCGTCTCAATGCCAATCTCGCCAACATCGACGCGCTCCTCACCCAGGGCGCACCGGCCGCTCGCGCGCTTGCGAACTCGACCGGAAATGGCGACTGGGCGGACGTTTCCGCCCCGGCCGCGTTCATCGCGGACAACCTGCTGTGCGTTGTCGGCCTCATCACGGGGTGCGAGTGAACGCGGGGGCCCTGCGCAAGGGCCTGGGAATCGGCGGAGTCCTCGCCTTGGTTGTGGCCCTCGTCGTGGTGAGCTGGCTCGTGGTCTTCCGGTCGTCCTCCACCGTGGTGGGTTCCGAATTCGCCTATGTCAACGGCGTTTTCCCGGGCACCAAGGTCACCGTTCTCGGTGTTCCGGTGGGTACGGTCGAGGCGGTGGAACCGCGCGGTTCCACGGTGATGGTGACGATGTCGATCGAGCCGGACGTCACGCTTCCCGCAGAGGTGCATTCGTACGTTCTCGTGTCTTCGGCCATCGGGGAGAGGTTCGTCGAACTGGGTCCGGCATACACCGGTGGGCCGACGTTCGAAAGCGGGCAGACCATCCCTCCGGAACGCAGTCACTCACCCATTACCTGGGACCAACTGATGGACAGTGTCGACACCGTGGTCAAGACTCTCGGTCCCCAGGGTGGCGACGTGGGTCGCGTACTCACCTCGGCGGCGGAATCGACGGAGGGACTCGGAACCGCGATGAACGATGCCATTCGCAATCTCTCCCAAGCGAGTTCGGTCATCGCCGGGAACAGCGACAACGTGGGCGCACTCATCGACAATCTGGAGATTCTGGTGAACACGATCTCCGCGCGCCAGACCCAGGTCGATTCGGTCGCCGGTTCACTCGCCGCCATCGGCGACGAGTTCGCCGGACAGAAATTCGAGATCGGAAACACGATCAGCCAGTTGTCCACACTCCTGGACCAGATCGATCAGTTGGTGACCGCCCGTGGTGGAGACGTCACTGCCAGCGTCGAGAACCTCGCCGGACTGAGCGGCGTGCTGCAGCGGCACGACACCGACCTCGCCGAAATCATGGACCTGGTGCCGCTCCTGGTCGACAACATCCAACGTGCGGTCACGCCGGATCAGCGCGCACGTATCAGGTTGAACATTTCCACCAATCTCGCCCAGGCCGAACCGACGTCGCCGCTGTGCCAGACCGTGGATCCCATCCTCTGCCGAGGCTCCGGAATCACCAATCCCATCCAGTTTCCGCCCAGTATGTCCGACCCGTTCGGACTACGTGAACTCATGGTCGGAGGACGATGACGATCGCGGTGCGTACACGATTTCTCGCTGCATTCGTGATCGCCGGAGTCGCTCTGGCGAGCGCCGGCTGCTCGCTCAGCCTGCGGGAGGTCCCGGTCGGACGTACCCCCGACGGCCCGTCCTACGAGATCGCTGCGGAGTTCGGCAGCGTCGACCGCGTCGTCCCGGGGGCCGAGGTCCGCGTGGGTCAAGACGTGGTGGGGCGGGTATCGGAGGTGTCCACGCAGCACTTCACAGCGAGGGTGGACATGCGGATCCGCAACGACATTCCCGTCCCGCGGGACGTGACGGCTCGCATCGAGTTGCCGACCGCGCTCGGCAACCCCTTCATCCGGCTCCAGATCTCCGATCCGGGGGGAGCCCCGTTGAGGGAAGGCGACGTGATACCGCTCGCGCAGACGTCCCAGGGGCCCGACATCGAGAGCGGGCTCGCGGCTCTCGCGACGGTCCTGAACGGTAGCGGCATCGACCAGATGCAGTCGATCATGAACGAGCTGACCACGGCTTTCGCGGGCCGATCGGACAAGGTGCGAGATCTGGTGGACATGTTGAACAACACGCTCGGTGTCGTGAACGACCATCGCGACGAGCTGAACAGGGCAATGGTGTCGTCGAACGCGTTCGCTTCCGAACTCGCTGCGGGACAACCGGTGCTGGACCGGGGTCTCACCGAGATGTCGCCGATGATCGACCTGCTGGTAGCGCAGCGCGATCAGATCACCGCGTTGATGGAACAGGCGTCGCGGCTCAGTCGCGAGGCCGACAGTTTCCTCGGCAGCGCGGGCACCGAGTTGTCCGCCGAGATCAGTGACGCCACGACCGTGCTGGCGGCGCTCGACGGATTCGAGTCGGAACTCGCACCCACGCTGAACTCCCTTGCGACCTTCCTCGGCGGATTCGCGGGCGCGACGCCCGGAGACTATGTGACCTTCGACGGCACGTTCGATGTCACGGCCGTCATCGCCAAGCTGCTCCTGGGTTCGGCGCCGATCGAGTTGCCGGAGGCCCGCACACTGCCCGAGGTGCTCGGAGGAGGCGTCCGATGATGACACGACACGTCGTGGCACAGCTCATCTTCTTCATCGTGATCTCGATCGCCGCCGTGCTGTTCGGGCTGAGATACGTTGCCGGCCCGGACACCTTCGGCGACCCGATACATCTCAGTGCCGAGCTGCCCGATGCGGCGGGTCTCGCGCCAGGAGCCTCCGTCAACTATCGCGGATTCGGCGTCGGCACTATCGGTTCCGTCGACGTGAACACCGAGGGCACTGGTGTGATCCTCGGACTCCAACTGCATCAGGGCACCCAGATCCCCGCCGGATCGACGGCCAAGATCAGCACCGAGAACCCGGTGGGAATCCAAGCGCTCGACATTATGCCGAGCAGCGACGACGGCCCCTATCTCACCAACGGCGACACGATCGAGGTTCCGCCGGACGGAATCCCGAAGTCCCTGGACGCCACCCTCGTCCAGGCGACGGACCTGGTCGACACGCTGGACGTGGACGCGCTGTCGTCACTGGCCGACACCTTCGGGACCGCGTTCGGTGGCACGGGTCCGGACCTGCAGAATCTGCTCGACAGCTCGGCGCGGATGGCTCAGACGCTGGAGAGCCGCACCGACGCACTGTCGACCATCGTGAACAAGGGCATGCCCCTGCTCGACACCATGGACGGGGTGGCTGGTTCCCTGCCGGGCTCTCTGAGCACTGCGCGCGGCGTGCTCGAGCAGTTGCAGGCGCAGGACGGCGCGTTGGTGGATCTGCTCACACGCTCCCCGCAAACGATGGCCAGCCTGGATTCGCTCCTGTCCGGCAACCGGGACTCCTTGGGGGCGATGATGGCCGGTCTCGTTCTTCCCACGCAGATCATCGGCGACCGCACGCCGTCGCTCGAGCACGGGCTCACCATCATGCCCGAGGCACTTCCGAAGATCGGCTCGATCGCCAAGGGTGGCCTGGCGGATCTGTTCCTGGTCGGCACGCAGGGACCGATGTGCGTGTACGACGCGCCGCGGCGCCTGGTGACCGAGGCAGAACCTCGCGAGCCGGCACTCGATTGGACCTGTCAGCCACAGGAGTACCTCGAGCAGCGGGGTGCGGTGAACGCTCCGCGCCCGAACGATCTGGGTCAGGCCAACGCGACCAGGAACGGCAGCGTCTACGGCCCGCCGGCCGCCGACGACCCGTTCGTGATCGACCCGCCACTGACGGGTCACACCCCGCGTTAGGTACACGAACGAGTTCAGGGAGTAACCGATGATCAAACCGCCGGATCGTGGAGTGGACGGCACCGAGGTCGCCGGCCGGCTCAGGCGGCTCACCCAGGCCGCTCTCAACGCCGACGTGACGATGGGCCGCGTCGACGGGGTGGCCGACGAGATCGGCAACTCCCTTGACGAGTTCCATCGCGTGTTGTCTCGATTCGAGGCAATGCTGGACAAGTTCTCGGCAGGACTCGACGGCTTTGCGGACACGGTGCGCTCGGTCGACGAACTCGTCGGATTCGTGGCGGGGACCGATCAGGATCTGGACCAACTGCTCCTGCGTATAGGCAGGATTGTCGAGACGGTCGACTGGTTGCTCACGCCGGCGGTCGTTGCCCGTCGGCAGTTGTCCCGACTCCGGCCCTTCTGAGCTGACCGGTTCTCCGGGCTGACCGGCGCCGGCGAGCGGAGTTCAGGCCGGGCTTCCCGCTGCCCGGCGGTAGCCGCTCACCGCCGGATACGTGAAGATCACGATGGCCCCCACAGACCAGGCCACCGCCTTCATCAGTGGCTCGGCGACGGGGCCGCCCATGGACAGCCCCTTCATTGCATCGATGGCACACGACATCGGCTGGTTCTCGACGAACGGCTGCAACCACGTCGGGTATGCGGCGGTCGGCACGAATCCCGAATTGAAGAACAGCAGGAGGGTACACAGCAGCGAGAGAATCTCCACCAGCGGAGCCTTCGCAGAATTGACGGCCAGAGCGGTCACGAGGGTGGCGAAGCTGACACCGAACAGCAGGGGCAAGAACATGAGCGCGATGCCCGCCAGAATTCCCTGATCGAATCGGAAACCGAGCGGAAAACCCACGGCGATGATGCACACCGTAGTGAGCATGATTCGAACACACTCGGCGAGCAGCCGGCTGATCAACCCTGATGCTCTGTGGACGGGCAGAACCCAGAATCGGCTCAGCAGCCCGTCGGACCACTCCTTCTTCAACGACAGCCCACCCGCGATGGATCCGAACATGGCGCCGACCAGCGTGATCATGGGAACGGTCCCGAAGATGCTGTTCACCCCGGTGGCTTCGGTGATCGAGATTCCGAGCACCGCCCAGAACATGATCAACATCAGGGACGGATACAGGATCGCTTGGAGCATGGTGTAGGGATCCCGTGCCCAGCGGAGCAGCAATCGCCGGGTCTGAAGCAGGCTGTGCGAGACCAGCGCGGCCGGGGAGTTCTCCGGGTGCGGATCGATCACCTGAGGAAACGTCACTCGAGTTGGTGCGTCCGATCGATACTCTGTGGTCATCCTCGCCTCACATTCGACCAGATCGCCAAGGGAACGAAGGTCAGCACCAGGCCCCCGCACCACAGGAATGTCGGAAGTAGTTGCTGGAATGAGATCATTCCGTCCGACATGGCACGCAGGGAGTTGGAGAACTGCGAAATCGGCTGGTTCCGGACGAAGCCCTGCGCCCAGTCGGGAAACTGGGTCTCCGGGACGAAGCCCGAAGAGAACATACCGAGAATCAGTTGGGGGAGGGTCAACGCCTGACTGGTGATTTCGGGACTACGAGTAAGAGTCCCCAGAGCATCCGCCCCGGTCGTGAGCGTGAAACCGATCAACATCGCCAGACCGCAGAAGGCTGCTGTCAATGCGAATCCACCGACGAAGCGGAACCCGATCAGGTATCCGTATCCGACGGCGGCGCCGAGCGAGATCGCCGAGTGGATGAGGGATGCAGTCATACGGGAGAGTAGGGGAATGGCCGCCCCGACCGGCATCGTCTGGAACCGATCGTTCATGCCGTTCGAGGCCTCGGTGGCCGCACGATGGGCTGCCGAGATTGCCGTGAACGCCATGGCCTGCAGGACGATGATCGGCATGACGAATTGGGCGTAGTCGATGCCCTGGAACTTCATCACCAGCCGCAGCGGCAGGTAGAAACCGACGGTGAAGATCAAGGGGGCCAGGACGGCGATGAAGAATTGGCCGGTCACCTGCATCGTGTGCAGGTTGCGCTGCGACAAGGCCAGCCATTGCTGAAACCCTGAGGGCTGCGCCCGCCGGTGCTTGCCCGCGAGCAGACCGTCGAAAGCCACCGTGGCTGCCGAGGGGCTCACGAGGGCAGGCTCTCGTCGGCGTGGACTCGACCGGTGAGCGACAGGAAGACATCGTCCAGCGAGGGACGACGGAGGGCGATGTCGGCGAGAGCGATCCCCGCGAGATCGAGGCGGCGCAACACTTCGGCGAGGGTTTGGGCGCCGTGTTCCGCAGGAATGGAGAGCCGGTCGGATTCCGCCTCGATGAGGAGGTCGGGCGGGCCGAGGCTGCTGAGGATCTCCCGGATACGCGGCAGGTCGTCGAGGCTGACAGGCACCACCTCGCAATAACTGCCGCCGGTGCGGGCCTTCAGTTCGTCGGCCGAACCCTCGGCGATCACGGTTCCCTTGTCGATGACGACGATGTTGTCGCTGAGCAGGTCGGCTTCTTCGAGGTACTGCGTGGTGAGAAGGATCGTGATGCCCTGTTCCTTGAGTGCGGCCACCAGTGACCACACACCCTGGCGACTTCGGGGATCGAGGCCTGTCGTCGGCTCGTCGAGAAAGACCACTTCGGGCCGGATCACGAGCCCGCACGCGATATCGACGCGCCGCCGCATACCGCCGGAATAGCCGGAAACTCTCCGATCGCCCGCCTCGATAAGGTCGAACTGGGTAAGTAGATCGTGCGCGCGAGACTTGGCCGACGACTTGGGCAGTCCCATCAGCCGGCCGAAGAGCACGAGGTTCTCGCGGCCGGTCAATGACTCGTCGAGCGCTGCGTACTGGCCGGTCATCATGATGCTGCGACGAACGTTCGCGGCATCGCCCACTACGTCGTGCCCGGCGACGAACGCGCGTCCCGCGTCGGGGCGTAGAAGGGTGGAGAGGACGTTGACTGTGGTGGTCTTACCCGCGCCATTGGGGCCCAGGATGCCCAGGACCGTGCCTCGTGGCACTTCGAAGCTCACACCCCGCAATGCTGCGACATCACCGAAGGACTTCTCGATTCCCTCGACAAGAACGGCAGCTTCAGAGGCAGGCATGTCCTCGAGTATGTCATGGCGAGACCGAGCCCAAGGCCGTCTGCAGGGACCGGGCGCACGCACTCCTTGCTTCCGGAAACGTCTGTAACGCGTCGAGATGCATACACGATCAATACCGGACGCGTGTACCACTTTCCCGCTGCTACCGTCGCCTATCGCGGGGTCACCCAGGTCGTGATGTCTGCGTGGACCACTTCGATACCTGCGACGTTCAGAATGCGCACAGGCACCACGAAATCGATTCCCTCGGTGATCGTCGTGAAGTCGGGAAGCTCGCGAAGTTCTGCGACTGCTCGCAGTCCGCTGTCGGCCGCGGTGAGGTAGTCCACCTTCATCGACTTCGGAATCCAGCGGTGGGTGGAAGGTACGGTCGCCTCGCACAGCATGCCCATCGCCGCCTCGGCGAGATTGCAGGCTGCGATCGCGTGAAACGTGCCGAGGTGATTGCGTACGCCCCACCATTTCGGCGCGGACACCTCACAGTGACCGGGCGTCATCTCGGTAACGTAGGGGAGTATCGAGCCGAAGTAGGGAACGCGTACACACAGGCCGATGGAGAACAGCGCGCGCCCGAGTGCGTTGTCGGGCAACTTCTTCCAGGCGGCAAACGTCGGGCTGGGAGCGGTCATCACTTAACCTTACTCGTCGGTAAGATAAGCGGGCGTCGGTAGTGCTCCCCGCCCGGTTTGATGTCTTGGGACTGGTACGGCATACTGGTCGGGTTGCCTTGTCTGGGACGCGATCGATTGCGGCCCGAAGTAGGTGAGGTAAAGCGTCGTGAGCAGGTTGGAAACAACCAGGTCGCGGCCATGCAAGACGGAAGCAGTACCTGATGTGCGCTCGATTCGAGTGCATCCGGTGCGCGTTCCCGGCCTGAGAATCGGAAGAGTCCTGGGCCGGAGGATGGGCGAGAGGGCGACACGCCCGACCGCGTGTACCGGAGAACCATGACAGATGAACAGCGGCAGCGGATCGGGTATGTCCCGGTCGCCTAGCGTTCGGACAGTTGCGGCCCGCTTCAGGGACTGTGCAGACGAGGTAGTTCGGCCCGCTCGGGTGGACTACGAAACGCGGCAAGAAAAGGACACTAAGCGTGGCGGGACAGAAGATCCGCATCAGGCTCAAGGCCTACGACCATGAGGCGATCGACGCGTCAGCGCGCAAGATCGTCGAGACGGTGACCCGTACCGGGGCCCGTGTCGTTGGACCGGTGCCGTTGCCGACCGAAAAGAACGTGTACTGCGTCATCCGCTCGCCGCACAAGTACAAGGACTCGCGCGAGCACTTCGAGATGCGTACTCACAAGCGGCTTATCGACATCCTCGACCCGACGCCCAAGACGGTGGACGCGCTCATGCGCATCGACCTTCCGGCCAGCGTCGACGTCAACATTCAGTGAGCGCGGCGGAGACAAAAACAATGACTGATACCAAGATCAAGGGAATCCTGGGCACCAAGCTCGGCATGACCCAGGTCTTCGACGAGAACAACCGGATTGTTCCGGTCACCGTCGTCAAGGCCGGGCCCAACGTCGTGACCCAGATCCGTACCGAAGAGCGTGACGGCTACAGCGCCGTGCAGCTCGCGTTCGGCGCCATCGACCCGCGCAAGGTGAACAAGCCGAAGTCCGGCCAGTTCACCAAGGCCGGCGTCACCCCGCGCCGCCACGTTGTGGAGCTCCGCGTTGCCGACACCTCGGAGTACGAGGTCGGCCAGGAACTTACCGCCGAGGTCTTCGAGGACGGCGCCTACGTCGACGTCACCGGAACCAGCAAGGGTAAGGGCTTCGCCGGAACCATGAAGCGCCACGGCTTCGCCGGTCAGGGTGCCTCGCACGGTGCACAGGCTGTTCACCGTCGCCCCGGTTCCATCGGTGGTTGCGCCACTCCAGGCCGCGTGTTCAAGGGAATGCGCATGTCCGGACGTATGGGTAGCGACCGCATCACGACGCAGAACCTCTCGGTCCACAAGGTGGACGCCGAGAACGGCCTGCTGCTGATCAAGGGTGCGATCCCCGGCCGCAAGGGTGGCCTCGTGATCGTCAAGAGCGCAGTGAAGGGTGGTGCACGGGCATGACCAGCACCGAGACATCGACGACCAAGCTGACGCTGGACGTCAAGGTCGCCGGCGGCAAGACCAACGGCACCGTCGACCTCCCCGCGGAGATTTTCGACGCGCCTGCAAACATCGCGCTTCTGCACCAGGTCGTTGTCGCGCAGCTCGCAGCTGCACGGCAGGGGACCCACTCCACCAAGACTCGCGGCGAGGTTCGCGGCGGTGGCAGGAAGCCGTACCGCCAGAAGGGCACCGGCCGCGCCCGTCAGGGTTCGACTCGTGCACCGCAGTTCGCCGGTGGTGGCGTCGTGCACGGCCCGCAGCCGCGCGACTACAGCCAGCGGACCCCCAAGAAGATGAAGGCTGCCGCTCTCCGCGGTGCCCTCTCCGACCGGGCGCGCAACGAGCGCATCCACGTGATCACCGAACTGGTTGCCGGGCAGACTCCTTCCACCAAGGCTGCACGCACTTTCCTCGGCGAGATCTCGGATCGCAAGAAGCTTCTGCTGGTCGTCGGCCGCCAGGACGTCGCAGCGTGGAAGAGCGTGCAGAACCTGGACGGTGTGCATCCCATCGCACCCGACCAGCTCAACACCTACGACGTGCTCAACAGCGATGATGTCGTGTTCAGCGTCGAGGCGCTCAACTCGTTCATCCACGGGCCCGCCGAGACCGCCCAGGAAGAGAACAAGGAGGAGGGTAAGTGACGACCATCGCCGACCCCCGCGACATCCTGCTCGCCCCGGTCATCTCCGAGAAGTCCTACGGACTGATCGAGGAAGGCACCTACACCTTCCTGGTGCACCCGGAGTCGAACAAGACGCAGATCAAGATCGCCGTCGAGAAAATCTTCGGTGTCACCGTGACCAGCGTCAACACCGCCAACCGTCAGGGCAAGCGCAAGCGGACCCGGTTCGGTTACGGCAAGCGCAAGGACACCAAGCGCGCGCTCGTGACCCTCTCGGCCGACAGCAAGCCCATCGAGATCTTCGGAGGACCGGTCGCGTAAGCGCCGGGACTTGACGAGATATAGAGGACTAGAAGACTCATGGCAATCCGTAAGTACAAGCCGACTACCCCGGGCCGTCGTGGCTCGAGCGTCTCGGACTTCGCCGAGATCACTCGGTCGACCCCCGAGAAGTCGCTGGTTCGCCCGCTCCACGGACGCGGTGGACGAAACGCACACGGTCGCATCACCACCCGACACAAGGGCGGCGGGCACAAGCGCGCCTACCGGCTGATCGACTTCCGTCGTAACGACAAGGACGGCGTTCCGGCCAAGGTCGCTCACATCGAGTACGACCCCAACCGGACCGCGAACATCGCACTGCTGCATTACGCAGACGGTGAGAAGCGCTACATCCTCGCCCCCAAGGGCCTGGTGCAGGGTTCACCGATCGAGTCCGGCGCCGGCGCCGACATCAAGCCGGGTAACAACCTGCCGCTGCGCAACATCCCGACCGGTACCACCATCCACGGTGTGGAGCTGCGTCCCGGCGGCGGTGCCAAGATGGCCCGCTCGGCTGGTGCCAGCATCCAGCTGCTCGGCAAGGAAGGCCCCTACGCCACGCTGCGTATGCCGTCCGGTGAGATCCGTCGCGTCGACGTGCGCTGCCGCGC
>NZ_JBAQEO010000147.1:0-2695 GCF_049286785.1 Rhodococcus sp. (in: high G+C Gram-positive bacteria)
CGTGATCCTCGACGGTCTGGGTGTGGGACGTACGCCGGAGCCTGGCAGGATCGCCGATCGAGTCGCCGAACTGATGGCGCAGGTCGCCGAGTGCGCTCGTCCCGTGTGGACCCCTCGCCCCGCGAACAGAGAGGAACCGCTCCACGCGGTCGACGAGCAGGACGAGCCGGTACAACCGTTCGCCAGGCTGGTGCGCGGCAGGCGCTGACGCCGGGACGATCCCACCTCAGATGGAGCCGAGTTCGCGCGCCCTGGCGACGGCCGAGGTCCGGGATTTCACCCCGAGCTTGCCGAAGATGTGAACGAGGTGGGATTTGACGGTGGTCTCGGACAGGAAGAGTTCTCTACCGATCTCCCGATTGGAACGACCTGCCGCGACCAGTACCAGCACCTCGATTTCCCTAGGGCTGAGGCTGGTTTCGGGTTTGCGGACCCGCGTCATCAGCTTCGAGGCGATGGCGGGCGACAACACACTCTCGCCCGCAGCCGCCGCCCGGACCGCGGCGAGGAGTTCGGTGGGCTCGGTGTCCTTCAGGAGATAACCGCTGGCCCCGGCTTCGATGGCGCTGAGAATGTCGGCGTCCGTGTCGTAGTTGGTCACCACCAGCACGTGCGGAGGTGACGGCAGTGACCGCAGGGCGAGGGTGGCGTCAGCGCCGGACCGACCGGGACCGAACTGCAGGTCCATCAGGACCAGATCGACTGCGGTGGTAGCGCAGAATGCTATCGACTCCTCGGCTGTGGAGACCTCTCCCGTCACGGTGATGTCGTCCTCCTCGTCCAGCAGGGCGCGAAGACCGGCGCGGACGATGGCGTGATCGTCGGCGAGGAGAAGGCGGATCATGCGCTGGTCCCGGCTTCACCCGGTGGGAGCGGGTCGAGGGGAAACGACACCGCCACAGCGGTGTGGCCCGGTTCCGACTCCACCTGCATCGACCCGCCCTGCATCTCTACCCGCCGTCCGATGGCGCCCAGACCGAACGATTCGGCCGGACCTCTTTCAAGCGCAGTGACGTCGAACCCGATGCCGTCGTCCACCACATCGAGGCTGACCAGGTCGTCCGCGTACGTGAGGGTCACCGCCATCCGTCTCGCGTGCGCGTGGCGCACGACATTCGACACGGCGCCCTGCGCGATACGGACGAGTGCCGCCTCGAGTGGCATGGGAAGACCGATCGCGTCGCCCTCCACGACCGCCTCTCCGCGAAGGGTATCCGTGCTCGCGAGGGCGCAGATCCGGGTGAGGGCCTCGGTCAGCGATTGACCGTCGAGGGCGGCGGGTGTGAGCTCGGCGATCAGTTGGCGCGTCTCGGCGAGGCTGTCCGACGCGGTGGCGCGGGCAAGTCGGATCTGTTCGACCGCTGGGTGATCGGGAGCCGACCGCTCGACAGCGTGTAACAGCATGTGGATGCTCGAGAGCCCCTGAGCCACCGTGTCGTGAATTTCCCGGGCAAGTCTTTCCCGTTCGAAGAGCTTGCCCGCGTGGCGCTCCTGATCCGCGAGTTCCTCACGCGTGCTGATCAACTCGTCGATGAGGCGCTGCCGTTCGGCCGCCTCACGGTAGAGCGCCTGGTAACCGAGTCCGATCACGACGGCGACACTCGCTCCGATCACCGGACCCACCACTCCGGCCACCGACCACCCGCGATGCACCGCCGTGCCCGTGACCGCCACCACCGTTGCGCCGGCGACGGCTACCAGACTCCACGGTCGTGGCAGCAGACGCAGGTACAGGAAGAACAACCCGAACACGATGTATGCGGCGTCGGGTGCCAGGGCAACCAGAACGAGCCAGAGCACCGTCAGGGTTACGAGCCAGGCCCACATGACGCCGCCCCGCAGGCCACGCGTGACACCGAGGAGATAGACCACCACGAAGACCACCGCGAGGGTCGCGATCGCGAACATGTGCGGGGCATCCAACAGCACGGCGCGAAGGAACACGACAGCGGCCAACGCCCCGATCAGGACATGCATGCTCAGTTGCAGTGCGGCGAACACTGGGGTGAGGGGCGATTCGTGCATCTGGTCCAGCTTAACCAGCGGTTCAGCCGCGCCATCCATCGAAAGTCGTAATCGGCCACCCATCCTTCGATGGCCCGAAGGCCCTTCCGATGTGCGATGGAATGCCGCGGTGGGTGAGAGACAGTGAATTCGGAGGTCGCGAGTGCGGCCTCGTGAGAGGACTGCTCATCGTGTTCGTCGCATCAAGGGACCTGCGTGCCGCGCGCGGCCGCTTCGCGCTCATATCCGTCGTCGTGTTGCTGGTGGCGCTGCTCGTCACTTTTCTCAGCGGACTGACCTCGGGCCTTCGCCACCAGAATGTGTCGGCCGTCGAGGGCATCGACGCCGATGCCATCGTGTTCGCCGAGACCGGTTCGGAGGCCTCGTTCGACGAGTCCGCGCTCACCGAAGAACAGGTCGCGCTCTGGCGGCGCGACGCCGTGTCGGTCGTCCCGATCGGCCTCGGCCGGGGCACGGCCGGCCGAGGCGACGGCGCGCACAGCTCGGTCGCCGTGATCGGCGCCGACTCCGGATTCGGCGACCGCACACCCCGCGAACCCGGCACCATCGTCCTGAGTCAGGGAGCAGCGCGGTCGCTGGACGCCGCCGTCGGGGACAGCGTCTCGGTCGGTGCCGGCCCGTTCACGGTCGCGTCGATTATCGGCGACGACTGGTACAGCCACACCCCGGT
>NZ_JBAQEO010000148.1:0-6539 GCF_049286785.1 Rhodococcus sp. (in: high G+C Gram-positive bacteria)
TACCTGGACGCATTGGTGGGTCACGACGGCAACTCGGTACCCATCGATCCTCGGGCAGTCCGGTACGAGGCGGGGCTGAAGACGGCGTTCTCCGGAAAGCATCTGCGCCGCAGCCTGTCCGGTGGTCCCCAGTTCCGGCTGATCCGGGCCGTTCGCGACTGCACCTTCTCGATCGACGGCGAAAACGTGACAGCCGACTACCTCCTGGACGCCGGCCTCTTCGGACGCACTCTCGTCACCGTCCGGGTGATCGAGACGTTCCGCATTCCGCACGACGATCTGCGCATCCACCGCATCGACGCGAAGATCACGCGGCCGTAGAACTCGGGCCGCGCCGGAGATCGTCGACTAACTCGGCCTGTCGTGCGCGGCGGGAATCGATCCCAGCCGACCGGCCTGAAAATCGTCGAATGCCTGGAGCACTTCGGCTTTGGTGTTCATGACGAACGGTCCGGCCATGGCGATGGGTTCGCGGATCGGCTTGCCGCCGAGCAGGAACACCTCGAGCGACTCAGTCCTCGAGTCCTGGGTGTCCGCGGCGGCGATGGTGACGGTGTCGCCGCGTCCGTACACGGCGGTCTGCCCCATGTGCACGGGCCTGCGCTCCGAACCCACCAGGCCCTGTCCTGCGAGAACGTACGCCACCGCGTTGAACTCCGGGTTCCACGGAAGGGTCAGGGTCGCGCCGGGCGCGATGGTGGCATGCACCAGGCTGATCGGGGTGTACGTCGAACCCGGTCCGTGGTGTCCGTCCACCTCGCCGGCGATCACCCGAACGAGTGCACCGCCGTCGGGGGAGGAGAGCAGCGCCACCTTCCGTCCTGTGATGTCCTGGTAGCGCGGCGCCGCCATCTTGTTGTCCCGGGGCAGGTTCACCCACAGTTGGACGCCGTGGAACAGTCCGCCGCTCGTCACGAGGTGCTCGGGCGGCGACTCGATGTGCAGGATCCCTCCGCCTGCGGTCATCCACTGGGTGTCGCCGCCGCCGATGGTGCCGCCGCCACCGTTGGAATCCTGATGTTCCAGGATCCCGTCGATCATGTAGGTGACGGTCTCGAATCCCCGATGCGGATGCCAGGGCGTGCCCTTGGGTTCGCCGGGTGCGTAGTTCACCTCGCCCATCTGGTCCATGTGGATGAACGGGTCCAGTGCCGACAGATCGACTCCGGCGAAGGCCCGGCGCACGGGAAAGCCCTCGCCCTCGTATCCGACGGGGGCGGTGGTCAGCGAGCGGATCGGGCGGTCGACGGCGCCGGGAGCGGGTGCGTCGATACGCGGCAGGGTAAGGATGTTGTCGACCGTCACGGCAGGCATGGGGTGTCTCCTCGCACTCGGGGTAATTGACTCTTCAACTACTGTACGAGTGCAACGTCACCCCGTGCGCAGGTATTCCGCCGACTGGTGGAATTACAGCTAGTTGAGGACGCTCTCGTGATCCGGGCAGTACCGGGTGATGGCCCCGATGATGTAGTAGTAGACGCCGTCCTCGGTCAGCGTGGACGCCCACTGCTCACGCACCGTGTCGAGCGATTTGCCCGCGTCGAGCGCCGTGCAGATCTCGCCGGCCTGGTGCACCGCAGTCTCCCCGTCGGCGACAGGCAGATTCATCGACTTCAGGTACGCCAGGTAGTCGGCGGCCGTGTCGGGATCGTCCGCGACGGCGAAGACGCGACTTCCGGGCGCGGATGCGGCGGTGGTTCGAACCTCGGCGGATTCGGCCGCGGCGGCCGGGGTCGTCTCCGGGGAGGACTTCTCGGCGTCACCGCCGCATGCAGTCAGGACTGCGGCTGAGCAGACGGTGAGGGCGGTCAGGGCGAGGGTGCGGCGGCGCATGGGGTGTGGAGTTCCTTTCGGGGCTGGACGGCGACGATCGTAACCCGGTCGGGTGACCGCAACGGCCATCATGGCGTCTGGCAATCGACTGTCCCGTGCCATCGGCGGCGGGTAGTGTTGCCTTTTCCAGCAGAAGATTTGTGAGGAGGTGAGACCCGTGTTCGTCGGTTCAGAAAGGGTGCTCCCGCCCCGCGATCGTGCGGTCCAACCGTCGTGACGTGAGCGAGGGAGCGCCTATGGGCAATCCGAAAGGCTCTCTCATGTCAGTTGCGTCGTCCTCTTCTTCTTCCGCACCTTCTTCCGCACCTTCTTCCGCGGTCTGCTCCGAACAGATGGTGGTCTCCCGGCTTCGCGCCGCCGGTTGTGTCTTCGCCGAGGAGGAGGCCCGGTTGATCGTCTCGACCGCTCGGACACGGGGTGAACTCGTCTCCATGGTCGACCGCCGCGTTGCCGGCCTGCCCCTCGAGCACGTTCTCGGCTGGGCGGAGTTCTGTGGAATGGCGGTGCAGGTCGACCCGGGGGTGTTCGTGCCACGGCGCCGCACGGAGTTCCTTGCCGAACGTGCCGTTGCTCTCGTGCGTCCGGGCGCCGTCGTCGTCGATCTGTGCTGCGGCTCGGGTGCGGTGGGTATGGCGATCGGGTCAGCGGTCGACGGTCTCGAGTTGTACGCCGCGGACATCGAGCATGCAGCCGTGGTGTGTGCCCGCCGCAACCTCGGTGACAGTGGCCGGGTGTTCGAGGGAGATCTCTATGAACCCCTACCCGTCGAGCTCCGGGGTCGCGTGGACGTCCTCGTCGCCAATGCCCCGTACGTACCCACGGAGGTGATCAGGCTCCTGCCGCCGGAGGCCCGGCTCCACGAGCCGCTGGTCTCGCTCGACGGCGGTGCAGACGGGCTCGAGGTTCAGCGCCGGGTCATCGCTGGGGCGGCGCAGTGGCTGGCACCGGGCGGTCACCTGCTGATCGAGACCAGTGAAGGTCAGGTCCCGCAGACCGCCGAAGCCTTCGTTCGCGGCGGTTTGTCCACGCGCGTGGTCGATTCCGAGGAATTGGGCGCCCACGTCGTGATCGGGACAGGTGCGGTGACGAGTGACGGGTGACGGCGCAGGCTTCTGAGACATGATTCAGAGCCGCGTGCGTGGGGAACACATGACGCATGGCCACGCATCGAGTGATAAATCGCCAGGGTGAAGTAGTGGACACGAAGGACATCGAGAGCGCCGAGGACGCTCATGCGTGGTTCGTCGATGCGCGAGCCGACAACACCGAGGGCGCCTCCGCACAGTAGAGAGACTGAAACAGTGCTCAACAGCAGCCCCCGAAAGAGCAGCCCCCGAAAGGTGGGGGTCGAGGAGGAATTTCACCTCATCGACATCAAGACCCGGCGTCTCACCACTCGGGCGCCGGAACTGCTCTCGCGGTTACCGGACTCCGCGTACGTCGACGAACTGCAGCGGTGCGTCGTCGAGATCAACAGCGGCGTGTACACCGACCTCGAAAACCTGCGTTCGGATCTGAACCGGCATCGGCGTGTGCTGGTCGAGGCGGCCGAGGTACTCGGAATCGGTGTGGCAGCGGCGGGGGCGGTGCCGCTGGCCCTGCCCGCAGAGATGCAGGTGACGGGTTCTCCCCGGTTCCGGCGCATGCTGGCCGACTATCAGGTGCTGGCGCGGGAGCAGCTGATCTGTGGCACGCAGGTTCACGTGGACCTACCCGATCGGGACGAGGCCGTGCGAGTGGCTGTTCGGCTCGCCCCGTACCTGCCTGTGCTGCTTGCACTCAGTGCGAGTTCGCCGTTCCGGGAGGACGGTTCGGACACCGGCTATGCGAGCGGGAGAACGTTGCTGTGGTTGCGCTGGCCCACCGCCGGGCCGGCACCGCCGGTCTCGTCGGCCGCCGAGTACGACGCGATGGTCGCCGATCTCATATCGAGTGGAGTGATCGGCGACCCGGGCATGGTCTATTTCGATGTCCGTCCGTCGGCGAAGCTTCCGACTCTGGAATTGCGCGTGTGCGACAGCTGTCCGTGCCTGGACACGGTTGTGCTGATCGCCGGCTTGTTCCGGGCGCTCGTGGAGCGGGAGGTGACTGCACTGCAGGCCGGAGAACCCGGCCTCACGGTGGCCGGGGCGCTGACCCGTGCGGCGTTGTGGCGTGCGGCGCGCTCGGGTCTGGAGGAAGACCTCATCGACGTGACGGTCGCCGCGCCGCGCCCTGCCGGTGAGATGGTCGAGGGCCTGGTGTCCTCGCTGCGTCCACAGCTCGAGGAGTCCGGTGACTGGGACACCGTGACGGATCTCTGTGCCCTGGCGCTGGCACGCGGCAGTTCGGCGGCGCGCCAGCGCCGGGCGCTGGGCCGCCGCGGGCGGTTGACCGACGTGGTGGATCAGCTGCTGGCCGAGACAGCCGGCCGCGAGACGCAGACCGCCGCCGCCGGCACTTCCCGAGCGGAGCAGCCGGTGCCGGAACCGCCTGCTCCCCAGGTGAGAAGTCTGCCGCACCACCGGCCACGGACCGCCAGGCGGGTTCCGCCCCAGCCGCCCTGGACCGGCGCTCCGCGATTCGGGGAGAGGCAACTCGTCATGTGGCGGCGAGACCTGCACGCCCACCCCGAGCTGTCGTTCGAGGAACGACGCACCACCGGTGTGGTGCGTGATCATCTGACGGCGCTCGGCCTCGATCCCGTGATGTTGCCCGGCGGTACGGGGCTGTGGTGCGATCTGGGCCCCCGGGCAGGCGAGTGCATCGCGCTGCGGGCCGATCTCGACGCACTGCCGGTGACCGAGGCGACCGGACTCGACTTCGCGTCGACCGTGCCAGGCGTGTCACACGCGTGTGGTCACGATGCCCACACCGCGATGCTCATGGGCGCGGCCTCCGTACTCGTCGCGAACCCGCCCCGGACGCGTGTGCGGTTGATCTTCCAGCCGGCGGAGGAGACCACGCCCGGCGGAGCGGTCGACACCATAGCCGCCGGCGCTGTCGACGGCGTGTCGAAGATCTTTGCGCTGCACTGTGACCCGGGACTAGAGGTGGGAAGTCTCGCCACCCGGAGCGGGCCGATCACCTCGTCGAATGCGGCGGTCAGTGTGCGCCTGTGGTCGGCAGGCGGCCACACGGCGCGCCCCCATCTGACCGGCGACCTCATTCACGCGGGCGCGGTGCTCGTCACCGGTCTGGCTTCGGTGCTCGACCGGCGTATCGATGCCCGCACCGCAACGGTCCTGACGTGGGGCAAGGTGGCTGCCGGGCAGGTCGGGAACTCGGTGCCGGAGTCGGGGGAACTGGTGGGCACCCTGCGCAGCGCGTCCCGCGACACGTGGGCCGCTCTCGAGCCGCTCGTCACGAAGGCAGTAGGGGATCTCCTCGCGCCCTATCTGGTGCGCTACGAACTGTCCTATCACCAGGGTGTGCCGCCGGTGGTCAACGACCCGGACTGCGCCACCGACCTGCGGGACGCCATCGAATCCGTCGTCGGATTCGAGCATCTGGGGGAGGCTGGACAGTCGAGCGGCGGAGAGGACTTCGCCTGGTACCTCGAACGGGTGCCGGGTGCGATGGCCCGGCTCGGAGTGTGGGACGGAAGCAGCCCTCGTCATGAACTCCATCAACCCGGTTTCACGCTCGACGAACGCGCCATGATGCTCGGCGTACGTACCCTCGTCGCGCTCACCGGTCTCGACGACGATTCATGAACCCATCTGGGGCGGGAACGGCGGCGTCGGTTCGGGCGGCGTGGGCACCGGCGGAGGTCCGGGCTCGGGCGGCGGCGGCTCGGGTCCGGGCTCGGGTGGATACGGGTGCGGCGGCGCCGGTGTCGGCGGCACGGGTGGTGGCTGCGGCACCGGAGGTACGGGTGGTGGCGCCGGGGGTGGCATGGGGGGCGGCGACGGGGGCAGGGGCTCGGGTCGTGTGGGGTCCGGCTTCGGGGTCGGATTCTCCACCTCGCCGTGATCATCGGTCATCGTGTTCCCGCCCTTCATTTGCCTTCCCGGGGGTACCCATACCCGACTTACCACAATCCCGCGTACCAAGTTTTGGGATCGGGAACAAAACGGGCAAGTGGCACGTTGTCATGCAATCGTGGCCCGCAAAGAGCGGAAACACGGCAGGGGAACCTGAGCCTAAGGGAGGAAGTCATGGCAACCGACTACGACGCACCACGGGTTACCGTCGACGACGAACTCGCCGCGGACTCGCTCGAAGAATTGAAGGCACGAAGGAGCGACGCACAGTCGTCCGTCGTCGATGTCGAGGAGACCGACACCGCCGAGTCGTTCGAACTGCCGGGTGCCGACCTCTCCGGTGAGGAACTCACCGTTCGGGTGTTGCCGAAGCAGGCAGACGAGTTCACGTGCAGCAGTTGCTTCCTGGTCCATCATCGATCCCGTCTCGCGAGCAACGAGAACGGGCAGATGATTTGCCGGGACTGCATCTGACGGATCCGGTCATTTCTGTGCTCGGTCGAGGCGGATCGTGCGGGACGGCTGTTCGCTGCCGTTCCGCAACATCTAGCCGCCGGTGCCGGGGCCGGTGCCGTTGTCGGTGAAGACGTCGGGAATGCCGTCTCCGTCCGCGTCGATCAACTCCTCCTCGGAGATTCGCCGGTAGGCGCGATTGCGGATGCGCAGGACGAACGAGGCGACGACGGCTGCGACGACGGACCCGGTGAGCACACCGATCTTCACGTGGTCGACGCGCGGACC